>JAKSIM010000001.1 GCA_024398845.1 Fibrobacter sp.
AGGATGCCGATTTTGCAGTCATCACGAGCAAATTTTCCTTGCTGATTTTTTTAGACATATCGACTTCGTTGGCTACAAATGGACGGCCTTATTTCTCTTGAAAAATTCTGTAATTAATTATTTCCTATCATAGTTTTGGACGCAGCGTATGGAAAAACCTTGTTCTTTGGTAAATCCAAAAGCTCGCATGTATGTTGATTGGCTAAAATATGTTCCAAAAGCAACATTTCCCTTCTCTGAGTCCTGTCGCGGAAGCCAAAATGCTGCAAACTTTCCCATGCTTACGAACCCTTCTGGATGCCATTGCCCGCCAGGGAGTATGGACACCCCATATTGGTTGGAACCTCCGAATACAGCCTTGGAGCCATGCTTTCTTTGGAACAAACTTCCATCTATGAATCCTGTTATTTTAAGTAAAACGTCCCATTCACTGATGCTCAAGACATGCCAACCTTCAGGGCATAAGCCTTGGTGCTGCAGCAGATCGTTGATATAATCAAATTTTTCAGGACACGCATCGGTGCCCACGGCGTTACTATCGCACGCGGCAGGGAAATTCATGGCGTTGCTCCAACTGTAAAGTCCGCCAAACCCATTGTCGCAATACCAAGGATCGTCGTTGTAACAATACTTAGTGGAATCGCTTTGTACTGTACCACCGAGAATCAGCTTACCGTAATTCAGGTTTTCTGCAAAAATCGTGATGGAATCAATGTCATCATATCCGAATTCCACTCTTACAGTTTTATAGACCTTGCCATCGCGGGGGTCTGTCATGGATCCATATTCTATGTCCGGATTGAACTGTTCCGACATGTCGTAATAGCTACTGCTGGATGTCGCTGAACTAGAAGATTGTATTTCTACCCAAAAACCATTTGTGCAGATATAATCAATTCCAGTTTTTAAAATCGTCATTATTTCACCTTCTTCTGCAGCTTCACAAGGCAAAATTAAAGTAGAGGATGATGAATTTGTTATTCTACTTGATGAAGACGCCCCTGTTGACTCAGAGCCTTTTACACTGGAGGAGGATCCTTTAGTTTTTGAGGAACTGCTGGATTCCGGGTCAGAGCCAGGAGTGACGGAAGAGGAAGAGTCGTCGTTGATACTGGAGGATGAGTCATCGTCCTCAACAGCTGAACTCTGTGCACTGTTTTCAGCAGATGCGCTGGTGGAGTTGGAATCATCGCCGCAGGCGTTAAAAGCACACATCGCAAACGCGACTACACTCACCAAACCAAATTTCTTAATCGTATTCATAAAAAAATCCGAAAATACATTTCTCTAAATTTAGATTCCTAAAATTCCCTCGGAAGAGCGTCGGATAAAAAAGTATTCTCGCGAGCCGTCCCAAATGTAAACAAAGAGAAACACAACGTTTTGTTTTAGTCAAAATGGAGGGATTTACCCCTTATTTCAGATGTTTTAGGCGTTGTAGACGTTGTAAGTGTTGTAAAGCTTTACAATGGAAAATGGTCCGCATACATCCGCAACACCCCTCTCTAAACCTATTTTATAGACATAAATCCAAACATCCCATACACCAACAACGGCATCTCCTCGCGGGGTGCCGTTGTTTTATTCATTATCGTCCGCCGACAAGAATCTGGTCCACTTTAATGGAAGGCTGTCCCACAGTCACGGGCACGTGGCCAGAACTAGCCCCACAAACACCGGCTGCCATAGCAAAATCGCTACCGACCATGCTGATGCGGGGCATAATTTCGTGCCCCTTGCCAATGAGCGTAGCACCTCGCACGGGTTCACAAATTTTGCCATTACGGATAACATAACCTTCGTCCACAGCAAAGTTAAATTCACCGGTAGCAGGGTTCACAGATCCACCCGCCATGCGGGCGGCATAGAGTCCGTTATCAACGCTTGCAATCATGGAATCAAGCGTATCCTTGCCCGGGGCGATAAACGTATTGCGCATACGACTCACGGGCGCATACTTGTAGCTTTCACGGCGAGCGCTTCCCGTCAGGGCAATCCCCACTTCGGCAGCACCCACACGGTCGCTCATGTACGTTTTCAATATTCCGTTTTCAATCAAGGTCGTGCGCTGCGCAGGAGTTCCCTCGTCATCATACTTGAGGCTTCCCCAAACGCCATCCAGCGTGCCATCGTCAATCGCGGTTAAGCACGGCTGGCCAATCGCTTCGCCGATTTTTCCGCAGAAGGGGCTTGCGTTGCGGCGAACCGATTCCGTTTCCAGTGGGTGTCCGCAAGCTTCGTGGAAAATCACGCCGCCAAATCCATTCCCCATTACCACGGGCATCTGACCACCGGCAATGTAGCCAGCGTCAAGCATACGCAGTACACGTTCGCCACATTCCGTAGCCAAATCTTCCGGAGAATAATTTGCCAAAAGTTCATAACCGCCCAACGCCCCCGGCGCCTCGTGCGTCGTAAGGCGTTCCGTGCCGTCCGTCGCCGTCACGTTCACGTTCACGCGCAAACGCCCGCGGGTCATCTCCAAATGCAAGCCTTCGCTGTTCATGAGCGTTATGGCACTGCAACTGTCGGTCACGCTCGCGCCCACCTGAGCAATCTTTGGCGAGAGCGCACGAGCCGCCTTGTCGGCGCGGAACAAGAAGTCCTGCTTTACCGCCTGGCCAAGCACACGCGGATCCTGGTACGCCGCCGCGTTGAAATCGCAGACGCGTTTCTCGGGAGCAAATTCAAACGCCGCGGCGTTCGTGCCCAAAGCTCCGTTCGTGTCCAAAGTATCGTTCGAGTTCTGCATCCCGGCAATGCGTCCAAAAGCAAGCGTCTTGACAAGTTTAATCAAGGATTCTTCGCTGTCATCGCTCGTAAAGCCATAAAGCACTTCGGTCCCGTACAGCAATCGCACGCCAATGCCATACTCGGTACCGGCAGTCGCGGTCTCAATCTGGCTACTCTTAATGCCAAGGCTCGAACTGCGGGTTTCTTCTTCAAAAATTTCAACAAAATCGGCACCGGCGCTCTTGCCCGCCTCAAAAATCTTTACGGCAACTTCCGGATTCATTTAAACCTCGCCGTTCATCTTTTTGCGCACGGGGATTCCCGCGGCAAGCATCTCGCTCTTGATTCCCGGCACAGTGTAATCGCCAAAGTGAACCATCGAGGCGACCAAAGCCGCATCGGCGCTCGTCTTGTGGAACAAGTCAATAATGTGGGCCGGGGTCCCAGCGCCACCACTTGCAATCACGGGCACCTGCACAGCCTTCGCAATCATGTCGGTAATGTTCAGTTCGTAGCCGCCCTTCACGCCATCAGCATCAATGGAATTCAGGCAAATTTCGCCCACGCCGAGTTCCTCGGCCTTTTTCGCCCACTGCACGGCGTCAATGCCCATCGCCTGGCGACCGCCGCGGATAAACACTTCGTAACCGCTCGGAATCTTCTCGGAGACTCCCACGAACTTCGCGTCCATGCCAAGCACAATGCACTGGCGACCAAACGCCTTCGCGCCATCGGCAATGATTTCCGGGTGCAGCACGGCGAGGCTGTTCACGCTCACCTTCTCGGCTCCGGCCAAAAGCGCCTGGTGCATGTCATCGAGGTTGCGGATACCGCCACCCACGGCAAACGGGATAAACACGCGCTTAGCAATCTCACGAATCATTTCCATATCGCACGGACGATTTTCCGCACTCGCGGTGATATCATAAAAAACAAGCTCGTCGACACCATCGTCGCTATAACGGGCACCCATTTCCACGGGGTCGCCAATGTCGATATTTCCCTTAAATTTCACGCCCTTCGTCACCTTGCGGTCACGAACATCCAGGCACACAATCAAACGTTTTGTAAGCATAGCCTAAAAATAGAAAAAAGCCCGCAACTTGCGGGCTTCCTTGCTAAACTAGAGGTTCTTGTCGATGGCGCCCTTCAAGGTGGCCTTTGGCACGGCACCTACCACATTGCCGACCTCAACGCCGTTCTTGAACAGCTTCATGTTCGGAATGTTCGTGATGCCAAAACGAGTGCAAATATCTCTACAACCGTCGCCATCTACGTCCATCTTGGCGATAATAGCCTTGCCGTTATATTCATCGGCAAGTTCATCGACAATCGGGCCCATCATTTGGCACGGACGGCACCAGGTAGCCCAAAAGTCAACAAAGACCAACTGGCCAGAGCTAATAGCCTTATCAAAATTTTCTGCAGTTAAGTGAATCGCAGCCATGTTTTGTTCTCCAATACTACCCTAAATATAGCAATTTTAGAACGCATATCCTATACTAAAATTACCAGTATAGCCCCAACCAACTGTAGAGGCTTCTTCTATGTCATCACGGAATTCACCCTTTGCCGAAGCATAAACATAACTCAAACCAATGTCAGAAGCCATGGTAAAGTGTCCGACAACTATTTTATAGCCAGCTACAAGAGCCCCTCCAAAAGCATTCGCCGAAACATCCATATCTTCCTTATCGTTGCCTGCGTAATGATAATCAAGACCCAAATGCTCGTAAATAAACTGGGGTTCCACATAAAGCCCCTTATGATGAGCTCCAAAGTAATAACGAATACCTTCTGTTATACCAAAAATGTAAAGGGAAACGTCTTCATTAAAGGATGTATTACGGCCTCCTACAGTACGGCTATCACTCCAGTAAAGGAATTCCGGATGAGTGACAACAGAAAAACTCGGTCCAATGCAGCCTTCAAAAGTAACCTGAACATCAGGAATATCAAAAATGCTCCACCAAAAAAGCAATGTAACCGGGTGCAACGACACGTAAAAAACCGGGTCCGAGCTAGCCACTTCATTGATGGTCACGGTCGGAGTTTCTGGAGCCGGAGCACCAGACGTATAGGCCGACATGTCAACATAACCAGTCTGTTCAGCTGACGTCGGAGCATTAACATCTTGGGCAAAGTTAAAAGCAACCATTGCCAAAACAAAAATAAACCATTTTTTTAACATAATATTTCCTCCTGATTTATCCGGAGAAATCTAATAAATTAAACGTAGTTCGTCTACAATTAAAGTGGCTCCCTTTATTCCATTATAGAAGTTCCCTGCCGCGCTGGACGCCATCACCACGCGAATGTGGGTCACAGCCTCGGTTCCATCCCCCTGGACAAGGGCATTATTTATGGCTTTTTTCTCAGAAGAACGTAAAGATTCAGCAAAAATCGAGGAATTTTCAATAGGCGACCCCTCTAGCGGGTCCCCATAAGTCAACTTCAAGCGAATGGTGCGCATGCCGTTCGCATCCTTCTCCGACACTGATACCACGTCCGGATTTTCGCGACCCGAGTTATCGTCCGATGTCGAACGGTACCAGGCCGAAGCGACCAGTTTATTCACATCCGAACTGGACCGGTTGGTATTTTTATCGCCGGTACGATTTTCAAGCAGCACATACAAGTCGCAGCTATCCGTCTTGCCCGTATAAGAGAACACGAATTCCACATACTCAGGGCGCGCATTGAACTTGCGGCCAAAATTGATGAGTTCATTGCCATCCGGCCAGGTCTTGGCGCTCGCCATGGCTAACGTTCCCACCCCATTCGGGTTAAAGTCCGCCGTGTAGAGGCTTCCGCTAGCCACCTTAGACAACACTTCAGTCGTTTCCATCATGGCACCAATCATGCTCCCAGAGGCGTACTTCGTCGTCGTGGTCACAATGGTGTTGGCATTATTCCAAATGCTATCGGGCTTCGGGTCATTCTTATTCCAACTGTTAAAATCGGAGCCAGGCAGCTGGTAACCAGCCTTCACGGTGTACGTCTTTTTTGCGCCGTCCTCGTTTGTCACAGTCACCGTCTTATTATCGCTAAAATCGTAGGTCTCGTTCAATTCAATGTCACAAGAGGCGCCCTCCGAAAGCGTCAATTCCGTCACTTCCAAATCAGTCAGGTCTGCGCGGAACGTCACGGAATCTACATGGAAGTGATAATTCATGCCGTCTTCCGTTTCAACGCTATCCAACCGGGCCGAGACACCCGCAATGCCAAGCGAAATGATTTCCGGAGCAGAGCTTTCATCGGAATCCTCATCATCAGGCTCATCATCATCAGGTTTTTCGTCATCGGGTTCATCCTTGGAATCGCTAGATTTCGCCATGCTGCTTGAGCTTGCCTTTGTAGAACTGCTGGATTTTGCCGTCGACGAACTGCCCGCCTTTTTCGAAGAACTGCTCGCGGGTTTCGCTTCGGGCACATCGAACTCTATTTTCCAAATGCTGGGCACACCACTTTCAGAAACGACCACCACATACACTTCTTTTGACTCCGGGATTTTTATTTTGTCTCCACTTTTAAGAGACTTGCCCACATACGAAACTTCACGTGCCAAGGAATCTAACGCAGCAGAGTCCGTCGGGAAATCACCCCAATCGCCCTTTACCAAATGAAGCGTCGCAAAGTGGCTCATATTCACAAAGTCAATTTCCACGGAATCCCAAGCGGCATCTTCGTCTTCCAATTCCGTAAGGGCCACCTGAATTCTATGTTCTCCCGAATACACCGACACAGATCCTTCTTGATCCACAAATCCAATGTCGTCCATCGTATTGTAATCGGATTCACCAAACGTATCGTAATCCGCAGAGCAACTTGCAAGCACAAAGGCAAGGGATGCAGACATCAAAAGCTTTTTCATACCCTATACCCCCTAAAAGAAATAGACTAACGAAAAGTCAAGAGCCAACAAGTTGATGGTAAAATTCACAATGTTGTAATTGAGTTCACTGTGCGTTTCGCCATTTTCTTCAACTTCCATAATTGTTGAACTCAAGCCCAAAAGCCCTACGGATGTTTCAAACGCAAAACGATTCAGCACCATAATGCACAATCCCGGATTTAAGCCCGCCTCAATCGTCCATGATCTGTTGCGCGACTTGTTGACATCTTCACCATCATCCGTCTGCGAAATACCATACGAATATTCTACCGAAATTGACGTTTCGTTAAAAAAGTAAATAACGCTGGAATCAAAAACCTTCAAATAATTTTTGAGGAACGGCTGTACAAAAAATCCATTGCTTACATACTGGCGACGTTCGGCCACATCCATCAAGTCTTCCATGAGCGCAAAGTCGATATCGAACCACGTTCTAGAATAGCCCGCATGGGCACCAAACGCAATGGCGTCACGCCAAAAGTAACCGCCAAAAAGTTCCGCCGTAAAAGTATAGCCCTCGCCGTCGTACAAATCGCCAATCAAAATATTCAAAGCATCGTCTTCAGATTGCGCCTGTATCAAAGAAAGCGTGGCGCCACCAAAAATGCGTCCCTTGGCAATGGCTTCATCCGGGCGCACTGGGATAAGTCCATCCAGCAAACCGCCAGACTTTTTAGCCGGCTGCCCCTCTGCAAGCGCCATACCCAACAATGCCAAAACCGTGATAAAAAAAAATTTAATATTCATACCATAAAAATAACAGAAAAACCCCTAAAGGGGTATCTTATTTTATACAAGTGATATTGCTTACTTAGTTTTGAACCTTACAAAAAGGCCCTTGATGTCCGAACGAAACGGTCTAAAAAGTGTAAGACCATCTAAATTATCGGCAAAGTATTCCACCACTATATTCGAAGGAGCCTCAGCACCCGAGGAATCCATATCGGTGGTCATTGACATATAATTTGTTTGGTCATTCACCACAATCACAAGCATCGTGTAATCAGCAGTCACGGGAACCGTGAATTCCACCAAAAAATCAAACACCAGGTGCCCATTTTCCATAAAAGCCTTGAAGTTCAGAATCTTTTGAGCCTTAATAAAATCCGATGAAACAAGGACATAATTATGGTAATTGTTTTTCGCAAGATCATCCACAACGGTCTTTTTTAGCCATTCGCACTCTTTTTTTGACAAGATTCCATCACCATTTTTGTCAGCAGACGCAAAGGTAGACTCACTATATTCTTCGTCAAACGACCAAAAATTATGTATTCCCGCAAGGCCCTTCTCATTAAAAACGGCATTAACCCGCACATCGGCAAAAAAGTCAGGATGCGCCAAAACTGGCATGGCAAGCCATACCAGCAAGGTGAAAAATGTAAAAGCAAATCGGCGCAACAAGCGATCCCGGTGCTAGAAAGCGAGGATTATACCTGCAGTCAAAAGACCCAAGCCTAGAGCGCCAAGGCCACCGGCAATAATGCCCTTAACATCGCCACTATGGTTCAAGTCGTGGTTGTCCTTGACCATCTTTTGGGTATCGGCGCTGGCAAAGGCGCTTCTGTTATAAGACTTCTTTTTGGCAGCGGCGTCGCTCCAGTTGCGTTCGGCCAGGTACCACATTACCCCACCCGCAATAATCGGAGCGATAGACCCCCACAAGAGTCCACGTCCAATGCGGCGCTGGCGTCGTTCGGCATTAAAGGCCTTTTGCTGTTCAATGAATTCCAGGTCATCGAGCACCGGAACCATTTCGACGTTCACCACGTTCGGCATGTACGCCTTGATTTCGGTCGTAATCGTCGTATCGCGGTAACCAACTTTACGCAAGTAGAGGTTCACCGACGGTTGCGGCTTAATGTTTTCAACAACAACGTCCGTCATGTAATCCGGGAAAATATTCTCGGTCGGGACCTCGTTAATAAAGACTTCCACGGCTTCGGGGTCCGTATTGAGCGTAAGCCTTGTAGATGGACGTTGCACCGGAATTTCCACCTTGTTCAGGCTATCGGCGTTAATACGAATCACCGTAGAGCCCCACCATTCCACGTCCTTCAAAACGCGCATCACCGAGATAGTGTACTTGCCCGGACGGATATTCTTGATGGTATCAGGCGCCACCTGCTTTAGCGGAATGCCGTTCACGAACAAGGAACAAGCTTCCGGATTCGAAACCACCAGCAAATTGGCGTTACCGGCGGGGTAAAGTTCCATCTTTTCTTCTTCCTCAACAATCACAGGCACAACGTAATTCGAGAGAGAGAGGTCAATCATCACGTTGTCTTCGAGGTTAAAGAGGCGCTTCAGATTCAAGCGGAAAATCTTGATGTACGGATTCGCCTGAGCGGCTTCGATACTATCCTGAATATCGCGCTGACGAATCTGCTCTTCGACCTTCGCGATTTCTTCCATCTTTAAACGGGTATCTTCCTTGGCGAGGGCGGCTTCCAAGTCATCCGCGGCATCCTGGGCCAGTTCTTCGGCAGCAGCACGAGCGGCAATAGCGGAATCACTCTGGGCAGCCATAGAATCCTTCACGGCATCCGTCATGATGACTTCAGCAGTATCCTTCTTTATTTCGGCTTCCTCGAATTCGTCTTCCTCCTCGACTTCCTGACCATTGCTCTCTTGCAGGGCAATGCTTGCCTTATCGGCAATCTTTTCGAGTTTCTTGAGGTCAGCCTCAGTCGGAGCCTTCATGTAAACCGTATCGTTTTCAATCTTCACAAAAATGGCTTCAAGTTCCACCGAGTCACCGGCGACCCAGTAACGCACAGGAACTTCCCTAGAAGTCGGGGCAGCGGCAACAGAAGATGTCGGGGGAACCGAAGAAGAGGAAACCGCAGCAGCAGGTTGAGCGGCATTTTCGGCAGGCTGCGCCGCATCTCCCTCAGCAGCCTGAGGCGCAACTTCGACCACAGGTTCAGCCGATTCTTGAGCCGGGGCAGCATCATTCCAGTCATCATTTTGAGCCCAGGCGGGCAAAACCGCCGCCAAGGATAAAAACAAAGGTAAAATTCTGTTAATCATATCATAAAGATATATAAAAACAGGGAAAGAGGAACATTATTCAGTTACGCAGAACGTTTCCTAAGCTTCGCACAATAAATAGGGCCAGAACCTAAAGTCCTATCGGGCAAAATATGCACGCCAAACTCCGTACGATCAGCCCCTTCGGGCAATATTTCAATTTGTACGAACTCCATGGACGGGCGTTTTTTTAGAATTTTGGCCACCACAGCGTCATTTTCGAGCGGAGCAAGGGCACAAGTCCCGTAAATAAGCTCTCCACCCGGGCGAAGCGCATCGACTGCCGAAGCCAACAGCGACCCTTGTTCCACAGAAAGCCTCTTCACACGCTTGCTGGACCATTCGGCCAGGTAGGTCGGCGAGGCCAACACGTGCCTGTCCGACGAGCACGGCGCATCCAGCAGAATCCTATCGTAAGATTCCTTTTTATGGAGCCCGAACTTTACACCGTCATAGCCGGTAACGCTAATAATGGAGCGCCATTCCGCAGGGAGCGAATTTTCGAGCACATGCGAAAGCCTCAGACGGCGGTCCGGAGAACGGTCATTGCACTGGAGGCTACCTTCCCCTTTGAGCATCGACGCTATTACAAGGGATTTCCCCCCTGGAGCGGCGCACATGTCCAGCACGTCCATTCCCGGTTCTACTGCAAGAGAACGTGCGGCAAAAACCGAGGCATCATCCAGGAAGTACGATTCCAGTGAATCGCCAAACTTCAGTTCCACCGAACGGCTTTCGCCCTTAAGAGCCTCTAAAAGAGAGGGCCAGCGGTCACCATAAACTTGCTGAAAGTAATCAAAGAATTCCATCGTTCCAATAATAGAAAAAGCCTCTCGAAAGAGAGGCTAGTTGAGCTACCAGGATTCGAACCTAGACAAACAGAGTCAGAATCTGTTGTGCTACCGTTACACCATAGCTCAATGTGCGCACAATTTTAGAAAAACTCTTTGAATTGTGCAAGGGGTATTTTGCAAATTATTTTAACGTCGGAGGGGTGTAAGTCATCCATTGCTGGGACAAAGCGGCCCCTTCGGGCAATTCCACATTGATTAGAGTAACGTAAAGGTCAAGCGGAGTCTCTGCATCCTGGAGGGTATTAATGACCTTGGTATCGCCAGAATAGAGAACCAATTCATGAACTCCAGACGGCAACTCGTTCATTTCCAGGGTATTGCAGGTAACACCACGTACAAAGTGGGACGATCCCTTGAAGCCCACAACCACGCTATTGACCATGCAGTTATTGGACTGGTTCGTATCGTTCTTGTCAATTACCAGGTTCACACCGCTAACAATGCTCGAAAGCTTCGCAAGCGTGTCGTTACCAAGGAAAAGCGTGTCATTCTTGATGTTGACCTCGGAAGAATCCACATAGCGGCTAAAGCCTGCCTCGGCAGCCTCAGAATTCTTGGTAAGACGGTATTCCACACGGAAACTATCGTACGGAACCTCGGGAATCGGCATATACCAATAACCATCGCTATCTGTAGTGGTTTGCCCCACAAAGCCAAGGGAATCCCCATCGACAAAGCCAAAACCGTAAATATCGGTAACTACCTGAACCTCAACACCGGCACAGGCCTTACCGGACCTGCAGTAAACGCGGCCCGAAATGCGAGAAGTTTGTTCAAGATTCTTTTCTTCGGCCTTTATAATGGAATCCACATTCACGTTCGGGCTCCAAATAAACGGACCGGCAGCCAAGGTATCTCCAGATTCGACCTCCTTAGCCATATTCCATGTACGGTAAATGAGGGAATCGGCAACTTCGGAATTCTGCAACTTAGAGACCAACTGCGGGTCACCCGGACTGAAGGTGAACATCCACTGTCCCGCAGGAATCATCATCGAGAAGGAGTCCCCAGCAAACACGCTCTGGAAGAACGGAGTTCCCGGCATAAACACTCTAAAGTGAGAACCGACTGCCACCGCAGGTTCAGGCAATTCCTCGTAATAAAGAACGCTCTTGAAAATAGCGGCTTTTTCTAGCTGAATACTGTCAAAGTCATGAGAACCAGACGTGGTGCTCGGCAAATAGGAGATTTCCTTAGCAACCGTATCGATAACGGCAAGCTGGAACGTATCGCCAACCGTCACCGAAGAATCAAACGCAAAGGCGCCCATAGAGTCTGTCTGGGTTTCCACATATTCGGGAACATGGGTAGAATCGCTCTTCACGAGAACGCGGCGAGCCATACGGACCGTTGCACCAGAAGCATATTCACCATCGGTATTCGTGACCACGCCAGAAACAAAGGCTAGCGTGTTTCCCGTATCGGTAACCGTACCTGCCACCCCATTGTCCTTGCTATCGGAGCAGCCCAAGATAACGGCCATCGGGAGCACAAACGCCATAGAATACTTCAAAATTTTCATGTATTGTCCTCCTTATCAACTTCCGGAGGAAGAATTGTCTTTTCTTTGCTCAATGGGAAAAACTGAATGTTCATCTCGCAAACCATAGATTCGCCCTCGTCAGAGCGAACAATATCCACAATCTCCTTACGGAACAAATCAATCTTATTGATGATTCGTTCCAACCCCTGAGCCGACACGCTCATTGTCATACAAGATACATTTCTGCGCTCCGTGCTGTAAAAGTCCAGCGCATTTTTGCCCAAATCAATCATCTGTTTTTGGAACGGATGCACAAAAAGCGGGGCTATTTCGTTACCGCTAGCAATAGCCTTGTTCACGGAACGATAAAAACCGTCTTCCGCGACCTCGATAAGGCCCAAATCAAGCAAAAGCTGAATAGACTGCTTGGCCTGCGGGAGAGTAATCTTTGGATTCAGGAACAATGCAAGTTCCTGGATATTCTTCTCGTTAATATTCAAGACCGCCAGGGCTTCGCGGACTACAACATAGTACCATTTGCTGTAGTATTCCTGCTGGTTCTTGGTAATAGTCTTGATGGTGCGCGGAAGTAGCGCCGACATCTGGTCAAAGATTTGCTGCTTGGAAGCAGCCGTGGTCGCGTGGGTAAAGTCCACCATCAAGGCGAAATAGCGACCTTCACGCTCATTTAAGCCCAGAGCGTCTATGAACTTAGGCAACATTTGCGGTGTAAGCGACTTACGACCGCGAATCAAATCCAAATAAAAGCCCGAGGAAGAATACCCGGCCTTTTTAGCAAACGACCTGTACGAGAAATATCGTTGGACAGACTTACGGTACTCGTAGTAGTCCTGCAGGTATTTGCGGTAGTTGTAATATGCATATACGTTCATCAAAACCAAAAATAATTTATTGTTTTTTTGGGAACAAGACTTGGAACGTAAAATTCCGGCATTCAAAGGAAAATGTGCGTTTTTTAACAAAATTTAGGGAACGTGTTGGGAACACTTTTGTGAACAACCGCAAAAAAAGTATACCCACTTAGCGAAAAATTGTCTAACTTTAGGGAACACCCAATCCCATCCCTCGGACCTCCGGTCGTACTCCTCCGGAGGTCCTTTTTGTATCCAGACCCCACCCATACCCCACAAACGCACAAAAAAAAGCAAAAAGCCCAAAAAACATTATTTTATTCGGTTCTACGAAATTTTACACCCAAAACACTTTTCTTTTTTGAACATATTTGCTATTTTATGTGGCATGAATTTCAAGCAAGCTAGTCTTTGCGTTGTTTTTCGCTTAATACGTATTGTGGGGATACTGCTCGTCATTTATGTGAGCATGGTATTTTACCTTGCACTTACAGAGCGTCGCAACGCCTATCCGCGTGCCATTACGCACAAAGAGGCCGAAGCCGCCATTCAAGGCTCGGCCAAGACAATCCACTGTTCGCTTGAAGACGGCACGGATCTCGAGGGATGGCTCATTGGCACGCCCAACACGCCTTCGTTACTTTATTACCCCGATGCAAACGAGGACGCCGCCCAGTTTTTAGCCGAGGTTCAAAACATCGAAGGTTACTCCCTTATAGCCTTCAACTACCGCGGAAGCGCCAACAACAAAGGAACGCCCTCATCTGAAAATTTCGGAACGGATGGTTCCGCCATTGCCGAATGTGCAAGTCAAATCAGCGGTCAAAAGCCCGCAAGCCTTGCGGGGCGCGGTACGGGAGCAATTCTTGCCGCCGAGCAATTGGGAAACGACCAAACTCTCATCCTCATTGATCCCGTAGCAAGCATCGCCGACGCCATTGCGAACAAATACAGAGTTTTGTACCCAAAATTCTTGATAAGAGCCAAAGAAAAATTGCCTATAAACAAGCTAAAGCAACGCTCCAAACAAGTTATTTTACTTTCGGACCGCAAACAATTCTGTGACAGGAATCACAGCATCGAATTGCTTTTAGAGGGAATTACACACAAAAAAAGAGGCAACTCCCCCCTAAAAGAACAACTTACAAAAATACTATTCAAAGGCAAGTAAACCGCACGTAAGCCTTATTTTTAAAGGGGAGAACGACAATCAGCAAATAATTAATTTACACAAAATCCACAATACAAACGAAAATAGGTTTGCATTTTACAGCATTCTTGTTTTTAAAAAAAAACTTGCTTTTTCAAAATCATTTTGTTAATTTATTGCCAACAAAACAAATTAATCCAAAAGAGGTGTATAATGGACAAATTCTCGATCAAGATGGACATTCGCGGATTCATTCGTTTCAGCGAAGACATTGCCAAGGAACTCAAGCTTGACAAAAACCCGTACGCAGACATTGAAGTAGATAAAGAAGGCAAGCGCATTGCCGTGACTCCGTGCAAGACCATCAAGACCACATCCTTCCGCTTTATGCCGAACGGCACCGGTTATCTCCTGTATTTCAAGGGCGCCATGAACGCCGTCGGTTTCAAGGTTGTTACCGGCGCCTACACCATGGTTAAGGAAGGTTCCAAGTTTGTATTCACCGGCAAGAACCCCGCCAAGAAGAAGGGCGCCTGGGAACTCATCGCCTGCCGTAACTCCGCCGGCATCCCGATGCTCTCCATCGACAGCCGCGGAACCATCATTTTCGACAAGCGCAGCTGCACTGCCGTCGAAACCGTCAAGAACGACACGATGGTCGCCGAATACGACACCGCCAAGAAGACTTTCAAGCTGACCTTCAGCAAGAAGGGTTTTATCAACGTCCGTACCATTGCTAGCCACGCCAACGCATCCTTCATGGGCACGCTTTCTTCTCATGGAATCGCCCTCCCCAAGAAGAGCTTCCGCACCGCTTGCAAGATTGACGGCAAGGTCATCACGTTCAGCGTCGCTCAGCTCGTTGCCGAACAGAAGGCTAACAAAAAGGCTAAGTAATAGGCAATACAATGATTGACGTCTTAAAAGTATTTTACCCAACCCACTACAATTTCGCGGCTCTCAGCATATTACTGCTGTTGCTGTTAATATACCTGCTGACCAAGAAAAATATCAAGTGGGGTCTTATCGTTTTGGCAATCTTGTTGGTTTTCAACGTGGTATTGTACAAGCGCACCGAAGGTAAATCTTGGACAATCATTGTTGAACCCGAAAAGACCGACGACCCGTACATGCAACCTCAGCCCCAAGAATTGACATTCTCAGCCGCAAAGAACTGGGAAATCGTCGACGAAAAGGGCGTCAAGCACCATTGGTGCTGGGTAGAAGTCTATTGGGACAAGTTCGCCAGTACCGACCTCATCGCTAAAATCTGGGGATCCAACTCCAGCAAAAAGATGATGAAGTCGACCGAATCCCGCATGAACGAGGCTAGCGGCGAATAAAGCCTAGAAAGATTCGACTTTCAGCCCGCCATTTTCCATACGGAGAAAGGCGGGCTTTTTTATGCACTCACCGGGAGAAGCGACAATACCGTTCTCCACGTTCCAAATACCCTGAATATGATGGTGCCCGTGGACGCAAATATCACAGTCCTTCTTTTTGAGGATACGATTGCCCCATTCCAGGTACTCTTCGATATTGATAATATTGTTTTCGCCATACTTACGACTATTGCGACCAACAAAACGGGCAATTTTCATGCCGGTATCAGGATGGATTTGCCTAAATAGCCAACGATTGAGCGGAAAATCGAGGATTTTTCGTAAAAAGCGATAACCGCGGTCCGATTTTGCAACGCCATCGCCATGGCGAAAATACATGCGCTTGCCCTGAATTTCAAGGACAAGTTCCTTATGAACTTGCACACCGAGATTCTTCGGGAAAAAATCACCATACGCAAAATCGTGATTGCCCTGTAGCAGGTGAACCTCGACACCGGATTTCACCAGTTCCGCAAGCACCCGAAACAGCTCCATGTGCGCTGAGGCGACATAGTAGCGGTACTCGTACCAGAATTCAAAAAGGTCGCCAACAATAACCACATGGCTCGCCGCCCCTTTCCAGGATTCCAGCAAGGACACAAGTTTCGCTTCCCTATCGGGAACGCATCCCGGAGGGTCTATACCCAAATGAGCGTCACAAAGAAAATACGCAGGTAATGACATTGTGCACAATATAATATATTATGTTCATGTTTCGTTTAGCAAAACAAATTCTTATAGGCGCAAGCATCGTCTTGCTAGCCGGGTGTTCCGTGAATCTTTCCCAGGGGAACCTGGAGGGAGTCTCTCTTACCAATGAAAAGTACAGTTTTTTTGGGCAGATTCCCCTGATTTTCGGGAATGACACGATTCCGCTAAACGACAACCTGCTGCGAGCATACACGGCAACCGCGAGTGCCGAGGAGTTCCCGAGGGAACACTGCCGCGGAGTCGCGGCAGTCCAGGCTAAAGTTACGCGGAACGAACAGGGCAGCGCCTGGATCCTCGGCGCAGTCATCATCCCGATTTGGCCAGCCATGCCCGTAGACGAAACCTGGAACTACACTCTCACCGCACAAATCTTTTGCGACGGCACCCTCGTAAAGCATGTGGAATTCACCGAAGAAGAATCCGTAAAAGCCTTTTGGTACGGCATGCTCCGTAGCGACCTCGTGAACGACGCCTCGAGCGAAATGCACCGCAAACTCGTGCAGAGACTCGCTTTTGAACTCGGGGAACGCGCCGCCGACCTCAACAGCGCAAGCGACTACTAATTTTTTCTATTTTATGGCCATGCATACTTTATACATCGTAGCAACCCCCATCGGGAACATGGAAGACATCACGTACCGCGCGGTACGCACCTTAAAAGAAGTGCCTCTGGTGCTCGCCGAAGACACGCGTCACACGAGGATTCTCTTTGACGCCTACGGCATCACCACCCCGATGGAAGCCTACCACGACTTCAACAAAGAAAAAGTCACCCCGAAGTATGTGGAATTCCTGAAAAACGAAGGCGACATAGCCCTCGTAAGCGACGCCGGAACTCCGGGTGTCGCCGATCCCGCCTTCAACCTTGTCCGCGAATGCGTGCGCGAAGGCATTGAAGTCCGCGCCGTTCCGGGCGCCTGCGCCATGATTACCGCCCTCGTGAGTAGCGGCATGCCTACGGACCATTTCACCTTCCAGTACTTTTCCCCAAAAAAGAGCGCCCAGCGCATCCACTTGCTCGAAAAGCTCAAGGATGGAGCCGACGCCGAGACCACCCAGATTTTTTACGCCAGCCCGCATAACGTAGATAAGTTCGTCGAAGAAATCGGACAGGTTTTTGGCGACATCAAAATCGCCCTTATGCGCGAACTCACCAAGAAGTTCGAAGAGCACCTGATTGGAACTCCAACCGAAATCCTCGCCCACTTTAAGGCACACCCGCCCAAAGGCGAATTCGTGCTCATCTTTAATCCGCAAGACAAATCTGGGCTCTGACAATAAACCGTTAATAAAGAAAACGCTGATAGTTTAGAATGAAGTTTGAAGCATTAAAAAAATATTTGAAGGGACTCCCGAAGGTTTACTGGATATATGCAATCCTTATCTTGATTGCAGAAATCATCGGTTTTGCAACGCATCCTGATGAGCCCGGGCTTTACACACACAATACCCAGTTCTTGCCACTCGCGCTTGCGCTCCCTTTTTTTATTGCTCGCAACATCCGCAAAAACTTTCGACGTTCGCTGTACACCTACATTGCCTTGCAATTCAGCTTTTTAGCAGCCGACTACCTCATCTCTAGCCACGCGGGCCTTATTCAACTTACATTTACGTTTGTTCCCGCTTTTATTTTTTGGCTAGTCTTATTTGCCATTTGGAACGTTAAACAAATTAGGCAAGCTGACTCCCGCCGGGCCCTTTTACTCTCGGCCATCGCCTGGGGTTTATTCGCTTTCGCCTTCCCGCCGCTTCCGCTTGGCCCAGCAGCTCTTTTGCTCTTGGTTCCTTGGTTCATTGTGCTCAACCGTTATACCCGCGGTCAAGCCATTTTTGCCACGTTCTGGTCAGGAATGCTTTACAACACCATCAACTACTATTGGATTTACAACGTGATGAATGTGGAGACCGCCCCGTCAGGACTTATCTGTTTTGGCGTCATGCTCCTCATCGCGTACTTTAGCGCCTACAGCGTTCTCGCCGCCTTTATTTATTCCCTTGCCCGCGAAATCAAAATCAAGGGCCACGCGTGGCTTTTAATTCTCTACCCGATTTTTTATGCAGGCCTTGAGATGACGCGTACCCGCGGGGACTTCGCCTTCCCTTGGAGCCACCTGGGCTACACCCTAGGCAGCAACCTCGAGCTTTTGCAAATGCTGAGCTTCATCGGAATTTTTGGGTACACCATTTTAATTATAGCCTCCAACATGATTGTGGCAAAAGCTCTTGAACGCCCAGGCATCAAGTCCAAATGGCCAATCTTTGCACCAGTCGCCATCTTTCTTGCATTGCTCATTCACGGAAGTATTGTTCTCTCGCGCCCCGAGGCTCAACCGTTTTATGGAATAGACAACGAGAATTCCCCGAACATCGCCATGATTCAGCCAAGCATTAAGCAAGGCGAAAAATGGAGCAAGGCGCGCTTTTACTCCATCACGACCAAAACTTTTGGCATGATTAACGACAGCGTCCACCCCGGCACGAACATCATTATTCTCGCCGAGACGGCCATTCCCGACCACATTCGTCGTCAACCGGCCACCATAGATCAACTTTTTGATTTGTCTAAAAAACACCACGCGGCCATTCTCACCGGCGCCCTGGATTTCAAACGCAACCCCAAAGGCAGCCCTCGCAAGTACGACATCTACAACGCCTCATTCCTGTTTAGCGAAGACTATCCCAGCTACCAGCGCTACATTAAAAAGCATCTTGTTCCCTTTAGTGAACGCATCCCGTTTGACGAAATCTTCCCCATTTTGAACTACGTAGATTTGGGAGAGGGAGACTTTGTTCCCGGCAAGGAAACACCCGTGTACGAGCCCTACAAGTGGACACCGTTCATTTGCTACGACGCCATTTTTGGCGACCTTGTACGCGAATCCATTAACGCCGGTTCCCGCCTCATGGTAAATATCACGAACGATGGTTGGTTCGGCAGAAGCACAGCGCCCTTCCAGCACCTGAACCTGGTCCGCTACCGGGCCATTGAAAACGGCATTCCGGCCGCCAGACTTGCAAACAGCGGCATCTCGAGTTTTATTGACCAGTACGGTCACTATAGCTTGAACACAGAAATCTTTACCGACCGCGTTATCCAGCGTAAAATGCAGCTCAAAACAAGAGACACGCTGTACCAGCATATTGGTGACAGCGTCGAGACGGCCCTCCTGTGGTTCTTCCTTGTATATGTAGTAGCTTGCTTTGCCGGTAAGGTCCTAGAAACTAGAGCAAAAGCATAGGCGGCCAGTGCCCGGCCTTGGGGCGTTCCTTAAAGCTAGCGTTAGGCAAAAGAGCCTTTAACTTAAGCGTCTGTACCGGCGGAACGGCCTGGTCCATACGACCATAGACCACCTGGATGTTTTCGCCCCCCGCAACAGGCTCCGTTATTTTATGTGTAGCCAAATAGTTAATGCCATCGGCAAGTAAAGAGGCATCCATCTTTTGAGCAGCCTTACGCCAGTCCTCCTGCCACTCGCCGAATTCCTCCGATAGCTGTTCTTCAAATGAATTTAAAGCCGGGTCAACGGTTGAATGCATTTGACGGGCCATAAAAACCAAATTTTGTTCGGTCCAAGCCCCATCTTCATCACAAAAATCAGCAAAAGGCGATAGCAAAATCCATTTTTGCAGCTTTGGGCGGTTAGCAGCGTTCATCAGCATTAAAAAAGCGCCCATTCCCCACCCCACCACGGTCGGTGCAGTCAACATGCCAGGAATCTTGTACAAGTCGTTCAGGTTTTTGGCCATTTTTTCGTACGGCACAAAAACATGGTCAAAGGAAGGCTCAACATCGGTCAAGTCATCTTCCCATAAAGATAAATCCGAAGCCCAATCGGGCAACCATATCCACTTTTCACTCATACCAAACTCCATCACTTTTTACATATAAACCGTCTCTTTTTTATTTCATCCAATTACAAAATATATAGCCTTAAAAAAAAAGGACACCTTTTATAAAAAAAAATGGAAAAAAAGGTTTTTGCATAATCTTGAACACATTTTTAAAACATCGTTCTTGACTTTGTAAGAAGATTAAAATAATTTTCGTCTTATGAGAACACAAGCCTTTATATTACTAGTACTTGCCATTATTTTAGGAACGTCTTGTTCCAGCGCCCCCAAGTACAAACCCGACCCTTCGATAACGCAAAAAAAGGCTCAAAAGGCATATTCCGACTTGGACGAAGAAACCGGTTCCTCGCCCAAAACAGCCCCCGTCAATACTACAGCAACCACAATCACTGAAAGCGCTCCGGTGTCACAGCCAACTATCATGGTAATGCCCGTCAAAAACAGGCAAGGCGAAACAGAGTTAACCATGATGGAAGCCATTAACGGTTACCTCACCCAAAAGCGCTACGAGGTTAAGTCCCTCGAGGGCCAATCGGAACTTGATAACATCATCAAAATGCAAAACGACATTGCCGGTACCGAAGACGACCTTTCTTATTTGGCAAGCCTCGCCCTTGGAGCCGACATCTATATAAAGTTCTCGGGATCCATACAGCGCGATAACGTCATCGCCGAAGTCAGCGCTTACGAAACCTCTACGGGCCGCCTATTGGGGAGCCAGATTGCCGAAGTCAAAAACAACGGTCATGTGAGTGAGACCAATTTGAGAGCTAACATGCAATCTGCCGCACGCAAGGCCATGCCGAACCTAGAGAAAAAAATCCTCGCCTACTGGAAAATGGACCTCGGTAAAGGCACCCAGTACAAGGTCGTTATGAACCTCAAGGGAGAATACACGGACAGCCAAATCGAGGACCTTCAGGATTTTGCCATCAAAGCACTTAAAAACACCTTTAACAGCGTTACCATCAACGTTCAAACAAACAAGACGATTGACGTCGTTGTATACGCCGACCCGCAAAAATACGCCGATTCCCAAGAAGTTTACAGCCAAATCAGAAACCTTTTTAAATCAATGACCGAAACCAAAATGATCAGCATCAGCAAAAAACTGATTATGATGGACTTGAATTAGTATATGAAACTTGCCACTGTAATATTCGCCTGCGCACTTGCAGCCCCGACCTTTGCCGGGCGCGTCATTACCTATACGGCAGTTTCTACCACCTCCCAGGAAGACGCCAATAACGCAGCCATGGCAGGTGTCGCAAAGCAGATTGTTTCGCAAGTCAACGTGAACCAGACTTTTATCAAAAACGAGACCATCCAGAATGGCCAGGGAAAACTTGACGAAACCTTTTTCTCAAACAACAACGTCAAAAGCAACATAAAACTCAAGGGCGTTACGATTGAACCCGTAAAAACGGACAGCAAAAAATTCAAGGCAACGGCAAAACTCGATATGGACGAATTCACCGCCGACATCCAATTTCAAATGAAGCAGATCAAGCGTGATATCGAAAACCTGGAGAGCAGCGCGCGCAAGGCCATTGCCGAAAGACTCTACGGAAAGGCGGCGAACGACCTGCAGTCGGCCAAGGACAAGCTCCCGCAATACGAGCGACTCCTGTGGAAGCTCAGTCAGGTTTACCCGCTCAACGAATCGCACCAGTTGCACCATGCACTTTCCGAAGTCGAAAACATGTTGCTCGCAAAACTTGCCGGCATAAAGTTGCAGGGGCCCACAGAAACTTTTGCACTCACCAAATCCGAAATGCCCGAATGGAATGTCGTAGTGACCGACAACCAGAGCACCCTTCCTAATTTTCCGCTTATCGCCAAACAGGGACGCCAGACTCTCGCCGAGAAACGGACTGCAAGCAACGGCACCGCTACGTTTTTACTTCGTAAAGTAAATTTTGAGACAGGTCCCTTTAGTATCACCGTATTGCCTAATCTACCGCTCGCCATTTTGAAGGCTTCCGGATTGGACCAGGGGATTGAAGTTACGTATAAAGTCAGTAGAACACACTGCGACATTCGCCTTACCTGCAATAAAATCGCAAACCTTTGTCATGCCACCGAAGAAGCCCTGAGCAAGCGTTCCATATTTGCAGTTCATGACGAAAACGCCCCGGAACTCACCGTGGACTTTTCGACAGTCGCCAAGAATTCATTGACGGCGGGCAACAATGTTTTGACGTCCTATGACATCGTCATTTCTTTTACAGGCAAAGCAGCAAACTACAGAGTTTCGACCAAGGGCGTTGGCAAAAACGAACTAGACGCGACAATCAAGGCGGTACAAAAAGCCGACTTTACAGACCTGCAGAAGCAGCTCGCCCCGTATTGTAAATAAACCTGCTATTTTGCAAACCACTTGCTATTTTGCAAACCACCTGCTGTTTTACAAAACAGCTATTCTATTGCAACAACCCACTTGCATATTTGCTAAATTGCAACTGTGCGTTTGGCTAAATCCATAAAGATATTTTTGTGCATCGTCGTTGCGTGCGTCGCAGCGGCCTTGGCCGATTATATTCCCACACGTCCACACCACAGCTACGTTTACGACGAAAACCGCTTAATGTCGGCCCAGCAGGTGGAATACTTTAACCAGCTTGCCGAGGAACTCTACCGCAAAGCGGGAGTCGGGCTAGCCGTAGCCCTCGTCGATGACGTAGGCATTAGCGACGCCCGTGCCTTTGCCACAGAAACAGCCCACAAGTGGGGCATTGGCGGCAAGACCGACGAAGGCATTTTGATTTTTGTAGCCCTCAAGCAACGCCGCCGCAGTGTTGAAGTCGGCTACGGCGCCGAGGGATACCTTCCCGACGTACTCGTCGAGCGATTGCAGCAGCAGTACCTTATACCCGCGTTTCGAAAAGAGAAGTACGGCGAAGGCGTTTTGCTGTTGGCCTACGGTTTAGCCCAGATAGTCGCCCAAGAAAAAGGCTTTACACTTGAAGTCGACGCGACGAACGTTCCCGGTGAAGAACCCATGACCCCCCAAGGCTGGATTTTTATCGTTGTCGTATTTTTGCTTTTAATGAGCGCACGCGGTAGAGGCGGACTCTTTTACTTTTTACTCGGATCCATGCTGAGCAGCAACCACCACAGGCACGGAGGCTTTGGCGGAGGTGGCTTTGGAGGCGGTTTTGGCGGACACGGCGGGTTCGGAGGCGGGTTCGGTGGAGGACGCTTTGGCGGAGGCGGATCCGGAGGAAGCTGGTAAACACGCGCCACCACATAGCACGTAAACTCAAGATGAATATGAACAAACTTTTGAACATTCCAGAAATACAAAAGTCCAAGTGGCCATCCCTTTTGCAAGAAACCTTCGGCGAGAATCTGGTTTCTGCTTTTTTGCACGGGAATTGCCTCATGGAAGGCTTTGACGCCTTGCAATCTCCGTGGACCGTAAGTTTAATTCTCAAGGACAACTCCCCCGAAACTATCGCACGCACACGCGACCTCATGAAGCAGGCCCATAAAGAGAACATCCAGTTTTGCTACTTCTTTAGCCCAACCGAAATTGTCAAATCGTTGGACACCTTCCCGCTAGAATACTTGCACATTGCCAACAAGAGCGTTGCCCTCTGCGGCATTCAACCTCTCGCCGGTTTTGTACCAGAGCAAGCCAAGCTACGCCTGCAATGCGAACGCGAACTTAGAGGCATCCTTGTCCACCTGCGAGAGAATTTTGTAAATACAAAATCCGGGAAACCACTCCAAAAGATGTTCGCTAGTGCGGTAAACGAGGCGCTCCCCGTACTGTACGGTGTGTACTTTTTAGAAACGGGAACATACCCCGAGAACCACGGCCAAGTCTTTGAGCGTTATCCTGAATTAAAACAAGAAAATTTAATTGAAGCCATCGAAAAAATCGTCATCAAAGTCGATTCCATGGAGGAAAAATGAAAAAAATTATCATCGCGATGCTCGTGGTCATCGTAGTCCTCGCCCTCGTGATTGCGGGCAAATCCATTAGCGTCTACAACGGAATCATCGCCCTGGACGAAGGCGTAAAAGCCCAATGGGCCCAAGTCGAAAACACCTACCAGCGCCGCGCAGACCTGGTACCGAACCTCGTTGCAACCGTACAGGGCGAAGCGGACTTCGAAAAGAGCACCCTTAGCGCCGTCACAGACGCCCGCAGTCGCATGGGCGGAACCGTCAAAGTCGACGAGAATATGCTTGGCGACGAAGTTGCCATGAAACGCTTTCAAGAAATGCAGGCAGGCCTCGGCGGAGCCTTGCAACGCCTGATGGCCGTGAGCGAAAATTACCCCTCGCTCAAGAGCAACACCAGCTTCCAGGAACTCCGAGTGCAACTTGAAGGCGCCGAAAACCGCATTGCCACCGAACGCATGCGCTACAACGAGGCGGTCAAAAGCTACAACACCACCATCCGTCAGTTCCCGAACAACCTAATTGCAGGCTTTGCAGGCGCCACCCCAAAGGTGCCGTTTGCCGCAGATGCTGGCGCAAACACTGCCCCGACAGTCAAGTTCGATACAAAGTAATTAGCGGCGACGGCCAACCTTCCCAAAGCCACCAGACGAACGACCACTACTGCGGGCGGAGCCTCGGCGAGAGTCCTCGTCGTCATCGTCACGGCTACGAATGGAAGGCGCCGGAGCCTGACGTGGCTGGACTCTAGGCGATTCTGCACGCGGAGGATCGTTACTCATCCGTTGCATAGACCTATTATTAGCATCTCGCAGGCCAGGAGCCACGGGGCGTACATTTGCCGGTTGCACCCCAACGTTTGTTGAACGCGGTGCAGGAGTAGCCATACGCGGAGCTGGAGCTGACGAACGTGGAGCAGGACTTGTTACACGCGGTGCTGGCGCTGGGCTAACGACCCGCTGGGTAGAAGCCGGTCTCGGAGTCACGGCGTGCGACGTAGTTTGTCTCGGAGCAGGAGCTACTGCACTATGGTTTGCCGTAGAATGCCTCGGCGGAGCTATGCCAGGATTGTGGCGGGGCGGAGGCGGGTTATGCCCTCTTCTTGGAGGAGGAACATAACGATGCGGATGGTGAGGAATTGGCCTATGCGCATACCAGCGGGTATTGCGCACGTAAATGACGCGCGGCCCCCAATCGAACCAGCAGCTACCCCACCCCCATTCGCCATACCACGTTCCAAGCCATACGCCCGTACCATAAGAAATTCTCGTATAGCCGTCGGCGTAGGTATAATAAACTACGCGCGGGTTGTACACAGGAACATAGACGTATTCGGTACGCACGGGAACAATGGTAATATTGTTCTCCGCTTCCGTAACACTGACCTTTTCGTCACTTTTTAGATGTCCATGATCGTAAGCCGACTGGCGCATGCGTTGCACAGCAGCCATCACTTCGTCTTTTTGACTGGTCACAGCGTCACCCAACTGGTCACACCAGGCCTTGTAGTTTGACATCATCGCCAAAACGGTCGGGAACGGAATCAGGGCCTGTACGCTCGGGTCATAATTCAGATTCGCCTCTTCCATGGCAGCGGCGAGAGCCTCCCCCGAAAGATTCTTATGCGATTCCGCCCACGCGCTCGCGGCAGGAATCTGATTCCCGTAAGTCGAGGCGGTAAGCACATGCACCAACAGAGGATCCGGATACAGGGCGATATTCGAAACCAGCGTATCCAGTTCCGACTCCGTAAAATTTCCTTGGGCTAAACCTGCCCCGGGAAGGGCCAAGACCCACAACAATAGAACTAAGGCAACTTTTTTCATAAAGCCTCCTAACGAACTCTCTAATGTGTAAAATACAACATATTAGATGAAAAGAAAAGTCCCCTGGTTGCATAAAAAGGGCAAAAGTGCGTAAAATGTGCAAATTTTTTGATTGTAATTTTTTACAACGCGTAAATAACAATTAACGGCCAAAAAAGGGGGCAAACATATAATTTATATACAAAACAAGTGTTGGTATAGGGAGTAACAAAGATGCTTAAAAAACTATCCTTAGCGCTGAGCCTTGCGGCAACAGCGTCTTTCTCGCAAACAGTTGATTTGCCGATTATTTTTGTCGACACCAAGCAAAAGTGCCTCGATAAAAACGTCTCCGAAAAAATCCCGGCGACTATGAGGGTTTTGGACGGAGCCACGAACAATGTGGCCGACAGTGCCAAAGGGACACTCTACGATATCGGCATCAAGGTGAGAGGTCAATCCTCCGCCCTGTTCCCAAAGCCTGGCTATAGCGTCGAAGTCCGCGATATTACCGGAATGGGCATCGATGTCAGCATGCTCGGGCTCCCCGACGCCGACGACTGGGTTTTCCACGGACCGTACGTGGACAAGAGTATGATGCGTAACGCTCTCGCGCACTGGCTCTTTAGACAGGCCGGCCGTTACAGCCCGCGCACCAAGCATTTTGACCTGTACATTAACGGCGTGTACCGCGGCGTGTACGTGCTTATTGAAAAAATCAAGCGCGGCAAGTATCGCGTGGACGTAAGTAAGCTCAAGGAAACCGATATCGCCGGGGATAGCCTTACCGGCGGCTATATTTGGGCTTTTGACAAGACCGGCACAAATACCGGCGGTGCAGGCAGCGGAGACGTGAACAACGAAGGTTTTGCCACGTCCGATGGCTTAAACGTCATTTTGCACTACCCCAAGAAAGAAAACATCAAAAAAGAACAGGAAGAATACCTGAAAAAGTACCTAAATGAGCTTGAAGGCCTGTTCAAGAACGGCGGTAACGGAAACGGATATGAAAAATATGTGGACATGGGTTCTGCCGTGGACTACGTTTTACACCAGGAACTTACCAACAACGCCGACTCCTATTGGTGCAGTTTCTTTTTGCACAAGCCGAAGGACAGCAAGGGCGGAAAAGTGACGCTCGGCCCACCTTGGGACTTCAACCTCGCCATGAGCAACGGCAGCACCCCTGAAAATGGCGGTGGCAATAACAACGGCGGCTGGGGCGGCATGGGAGGCTTTGGCGGCTTCGACATGGGCGGCGGCTTTGGAAGTTCGGGCACTACAGGTTGGCAGATTGAAAACAGCAGCAAGCAGATTGCCGACGGAAACGGCGGCGGTGGTATGTGGAACTTCGGCGGAAGTTCCTTAAAGGCTCCGCGCTGGCTCACCAGCATGTGGAAAGACCAGGGCTACCAAACCGAATTGAAGAAACGCTGGGCAGAACTCCGCAGTGGCGTTTGGCACACAAAAACAATGGACGCCTACCTGGACTCCATGAAGGTTTACTTGAAAAACGCCGCCGATAGAAACTTCAAGCGTTGGCCGAATCTTGGTCAGTCCAGCGGCCAGGGAGACAACGACCCAGAACCAATGAAATATTGCAACCAAGGCGGCAATAACGGCGGTTGGGGCATGAACATGCCCATGGGCGGCTACAACGCCGACACCTGGGACGGAGAATTCGAACACCTTCGTAAAAAAATGAAGGAACGCATGGCCTGGATGGACCAGCAACTCGGATTCACGGAACCCGCAAGCCCGATTGTGATGGCACCCGTGGAAGTTCAGGAACTTCACAATCCTGACTTCAAGAATGAAGACAAGAAGGACACCACTACACAGCAGGGGCAACAGCAACAAAATCAGCAAAATCAACAAGCTGGCCAGGATACGTCTAGCCACAATAACACGTTCCCGTGGATGAACCTGACAGATGATTTCAGCCGACTCTCTCCGACGAACCGCTATATGGTAAACGGCAAGAATCTTGAAATCCAGACCGATCTCGGCGGAACCTTCGCCTTGATTGACCTGAACGGCAAAGTTCTCCTCAAGACGAAGATTAAGGCCGGTGGCGTCACGCTGAAGATTCCATCCAAGGCAATGAACAAGCACTGGATTGCGACCCTCAACGGCAAGATGTTGAATCGATAAAACTCAACCTCTCTCTTAAAAACCAACCCTAAAACGCGAACTATTTTTTAGTCCGCGTTTTTTAGTTTATACAAAAAACCGCAACCTGGTGGGCTGCGGTTTTACGTTTAAAACGCTAGCTTTTCGTGCGAACGTTACTTCTTGTTGAAGCTGTCCTTTAGGTCAACGGTGCGGTTGAACACGAGGTGGCCCGGCTTGGAGTCTTCGCTGTCGAGGCAGAAGTAACCCTGACGCAGGAACTGGAAGCGGTCTTCCAACTTGGCATCGGCAAGGCTCGGTTCCAGCTTGGCCTGCTTGATGACCATGGATTCCGGATTCAGGTAACTATGCCAATCTTCGCCTTCCGGCACATTGGAAGGATCTTCAAGAGTGAACAAGTTATTGATGAGGCGGACTTCGGCATCAACAGCGTGAGCGGCGCTCACCCAATGGATGGTGCCCTTCACCTTACGGCCGTCCGGAGATTCACCGCCCTTGCTGGCCGGGTCGTACGTGCAATGAATGCAGGTGACCTTGCCATCGGCGTCCTTCTCGACGCTCTTGCAAGTCACGAAGTAGGCGCCCTTGAGGCGGACTTCGCCTTCGGGCTTCAGGCGGAAGTACTTCTTGGGAGGTTCTTCCATGAAGTCGTCTGCTTCGATGTAGAGTTCCTTGCCGAACGGCACCAGGCGCTTGCCGGCGCTTTCGTCGTTCGGGTTGTTTTCCACTTCGACCATTTCGACCTTGCCGTCTTCCCAGTTGTCAATGACGACCTTCACCGGGTCGATGACGGCCATGGCGCGCTTTGCGGTCTGGTTCAGTTCTTCGCGGAGGCAGAAGTAAAGAAGGTTCACGTCAACCATGCTGTCGGCCTTGGAAACGCCGATGCGGTTGCAGAACTCGCGGATGGAACTTGCAGTGAAGCCACGGCGGCGATATCCGCAGACCGTCGGCATACGCGGGTCGTTCCAGCCCATCACGGCCTTCGTCTGCACCAATTCGAGGAGCTTGCGCTTGCTCATCATGGTGTACGTGAGGTTGAGGCGGGCAAATTCAATCTGCTGCGGGCGGTTCTCGAGACCAAGTTCAATCAGGAACCAGTCGTACAGCGGGCGGTGGGCTTCGAACTCCAGCGTGCAGATGGAGTGCGTAATGCCTTCGAGCCAGTCGCTGAGCGGGTGCGCGAAGTCGTACATCGGGTAGATGCACCACTTGTCGCCCGTGCGGTGATGCGTGCAGTGCTTGATGCGGTAGATCGTCGGGTCACGCATGTTCATGTTCGGGCTCGCGAGGTCCACCTTGGCACGCAGGCACTTTTCGCCGTCGGCGTACTTGCCGTCGCGCATTTCGCGGAAGAGCCTCATATTCTCTTCGACGCTGCGGTCGCGGTACGGAGAGGGCTTGCTGGGCTTACCGGCGTCGTTACCGCGGAGTTCCTGCATTTCTTCGCGGGAAAGGTCTTCCACGTAGGCCTTGCCCATCTCGATGAGCTTTTCGGCGAATTCGTAAATCTTGTCGTAATAGTCGCTAGCGAAGTATTCGCCACCCTTCCATTCAAAGCCGAGCCACTTCACATCTTCGCGGATGCTATCGACGTATTCCACATCTTCCTTGGTGGGGTTCGTGTCGTCGAAGCGGAGGTTCGTAATGCCACCGAAGTCCTTGTACTTGTTCGCCGTGCCGAAGTTCAGGCAAATGGACTTGGCGTGGCCGATGTGGATGTAGCCGTTCGGTTCCGGCGGGAAACGAGTATGCACGTTCGTGCGCTTGCCAGTTTCGAGGTCGTTAACGATGATATCCTGAATAAAATTCGAAGATTCGGGGATTTCCATAAAGATCCTTTGAAAATTTACGGTTTAAATATAGAAAAGGCGAACGAAGCGCGAAAGCTAACTTATGCATTTTAGCTGCTCAACGACTTTCACATCGGCAGGGCACCATTCAAGGGCCGAAAGTTCACCAAGCGAAATCCACTTGGCCGCCTCGTGTTCCAAAAGCGTCAATTCACCCCTCACTACCGTGCAAAAAAAGCAATGCATGGTCAAATGGAACGCAGGGTAATCGTACTCGACAGTGCAAATAAAGCGCCCGACCTCAACCTCTACAGCCAACTCTTCTTTGAGTTCTCGCGCAAGCGCCTGTTCACGGCTCTCCCCCGGCTCCATTTTGCCCCCGGGGAACTCCCAAAAACCCTTGTAATCGCCGTAACCGCGCGCCGTTACAAAATATTTTTCATCACGGACAATCACGCCCGCTACCACTTCAATAGATTTCATAACGTACGAAATATAGTTTCTGCGTAATCCTTTTTTTCAAGTAAAATTTAAGTAGCAGTGATTTTTTTTGAGAAAGACTTATATATCTTTGTTTATGGATTAATTTAGAGTTCTTGCCCAGGTGGTGAGGACATAACGAGGTTTTTGTGGACGGAAAAACAGAGTCACTCTGTATTTTTGGTCATCCGGTGGCGCACAGTAAATCGCCCCTGATGCATAACGCACTTTTTAAAGCGCTGGATATCAACGCTGCCTACTTGCCCTTTGCTCCCGAGCCCGAAAATTTTGCGGACGCCGTTCGCGGTTTCAAGGCTATGAAATTCTGCGGAGCAAACGTGACCATCCCTTACAAGACGCAATTCATGGACCAAGCCACGGGGGCTCCCCTGCTGGTCGATGAACTTTCACCAATTTCTGCATTTACCGGAAGCGTGAATACGCTTTATTGGAAAGACGGAATTGTCGGTGGAACTTTGTGCGGAACGACGACCGACCCGTACGGTTGCATTAGGAACCTTGAAGAACACGGGGTAAGCGCAAGCCACACAACCGTCGCCCTGCTCGGGAATGGCGGTGCCGCAAAAGCCATCGCCTATACGCTCGTGGAACAAGGGAACGAACTCACCATCGTGTGCCGCAGCCGCGAAAAAGGCGAAGCCTTGGCTGCAGGTTTAAACCAGGCTAGCAAAGAATTTAAACCCGTCCAGGTCGCCACGTTCGAGGAATTCAAGCAGATTTCGGCAAATTTCAAAATCATCATTAACGCCACATCCGTGGGCATGACGCCAAACGTAGACGAGAGCGCCATTGGCGAAGACTGCCTGCACGCGGGCCAAGTCGTATGCGACATCGTGTACACGCCACCAAAGACCAAGCTTTTGCAAATGGCCGAAGCCAAAGGTTGCAAAATCGTCTCGGGCGAAGGCATGCTGGTACACCAGGGTTTGGAAAGTTTTAAAAAATGGTTCCCTGCAGAAACAGCGGGACGCTCCAACGAAGAATTGACAGCCATTATGCGCAAAGGAATGCAGGGCTAATATGAAGAGACATATCTTTTTTACAGGATTCATGGCAAGCGGAAAGAGCCGTACCGGAAGGGCTATGGCCGAGCGCCTGGAACGTCCGTTCATAGACACCGATGCTCTGATTGTAGAACGCGCAGGCAAATCCATCAGCGAGATTTTTGAACAGGACGGCGAAGCCAAGTTCCGCGAAATGGAACACGACGTGATTGCAGAAATTGCAAAAAGCGAAACCCCACAAGTGATTTCGCTTGGCGGAGGCGCTCTGAATCAGCCCGAAAACCTCAAGGCCATTCGCGAATCCGGCGTGCTCATTCGCCTGTGGGCCAAGCCCGAAGTGCTTTCGGAGCGCATCGGCCGCAAGAATACGCGTCCGCTCCTAGCAAATCTCAGCGACGAAGAGCGTCTTGCCAAAATCAAGGTGATGCTCAAGGAACGTGAAAAAAATTACGCCCAGGCAGACTTTAGCATTGAAAGCACAAACGAAGCCTCGGAAATGCACGTGATTGAACGAATCCTCCACATGATTCGCTTTTGGGAATCGCATGCGCTGGACGTACTCCCGAGTAGCGGGGGGCGGTACCCGATTTTTATTGGCAAGAACATCACGCCCGCCGCAGCCTGCCTGCTAGAGGGCCTTCGCCTCTCGCCCAACTATGAATTTTTGATTTGCACCGACACGACCATTGCGAAGGCCCAAGGCGAGATGCTCCATGAGCTCCGCGGCCAAGCCGGACGGTGCCCCATCTTTAAATTCCAGGCCGGGGAGCGCAACAAGACGCTCCACAACCTGAACCAGCTGTACAGCTTTATGCTGCACCGCGGTTACACCCGCAAGAGTTGCTTACTCCAATTTAGCGGTGGTGTCGTAGGCGACATGGCGGGCTTTGGCGCCGCCACCTACCAGCGCGGCATACCATTTATTCAGTTCCCGACAACGCTTCTCAGCATGGTCGATAGTTCCGTCGGCGGAAAAGTCGCCGTGAATCATGCCGAAGGCAAAAACATGATTGGAGCATTCTACCAGCCAAGCGCCGTGGTTTGCGACATTTCTGTCCTCAGCACCCTTCCCGAAAACGAATACCTCGCCGGTCTCGCCGAAATTGTAAAATACGGTGTCATCTATGACGAAGAATTCTTTAGCTACATGGAACAGAACATTGAAGCCATCAAAAAGCATGACTACAACGTTTTGCGCCATCTGATTTTCCGTAGCTGTCAAATCAAGGCCGAAGTCGTTGGCATTGACGAAAAAGAAGCGGGACTCCGCGCTATCCTCAATTACGGCCACACCTTTGGGCACGCCATCGAAAAAATCACAGGCTACACAATGTTCAGCCACGGGATTGCCGTTTCACTTGGCATGCGTGTTGCCGCCCGTGCAGCCGTCCTCCTAGGCAAGCTTGACGAAGCAGCCGAAAAACGTCAGAACGCCCTGCTTGACGCCCTCGGATTCCCCAAGACCTTTAACGTGAACGTCGAAGCCGCTTGGAACGCTATGGCCGTCGACAAAAAGGCCGAAAAGGGAACACGCGTTTACATTCTCCCCACCAAGATTGGCGAGGTTCAAAAAGTCACAAACATCGACAAGAATCTTATCAATAACTCCTGGCTTGCAATCCAGGGAAAAGAGGTATAAATGAGTATTCTGGTTACAGGCGGTACAGGAGCACTCGGATTCCACATTCTTTCGAATCTCAGTGGTACAAGCCACGATCTATACAGTTTTAGTGACGAGCAACCACAACCGTGGCAGATGGTAGACGGAGTAAACTACCTCACCGGCGACTTGCTGAATTTTAGGGACGTTTACGACGTTCTGCAAAAAGTACAGCCTACCCACATTTACCATTTAGCGAGCCAATCGTCCGTGGGCCTTAGCTACAAAAAGCCGTACGAAACCCTGAACATCAACCTTCTGGGTACTCAAACCTTTTTGGAAGCCGCAAGGCAAGTTGTTCCAAAAGCCAAAATCCTTTTGTTGAGCAGTAGCGAAATTTACGGTCGCACCGAGCAGCAATTAACTTATCTGCACAAAGAAACGGACTTGCCAAACCCGCTCACCCCTTACGCAACATCCAAGGCCTGTATGGAATTGCTCGGGAACCAATTCCGCAACGCTCATGGACTCCACATTGTATTTGCAAGGCCTTTCCACTTTACAGGGCCGCATCACAGCCGCCGATTCGTGTTACCCTCCATCACCTACCAGCTTGTCAAAATCAAGTATTACGGTGCAGAACCCGTCATTTATTCCGGAAGTTTGGATATTAGCCGCGACATGGTAGACGTTCGCGATGTCGCCCGCGGCATGATTCAAATTTTGAACACCGCCGAATCCGGAGAGGTATTCAACATCTGCTGCGGAAAATCGTACACCTTCCGCGAACTCGTCGAAATGCTCGTAGATATCGCAGGCGTGAGCGTCGATTTCCGCTTTGACCCAGCCTACGAACGCAGCAACGACATTCCGCTTTTGATTGGCGACCCCACCAAAATTACCAACCTTGGCTGGAAACCAATGATTACCATGGACGACTGCCTTACCGACCTGTTTAACGAAATGGTGGTACGTCGCAGAGTCGAACTAAAAATGGGAATGGGGCGAGATTTACGCCTATAAGGTCATTTTAGCCGATAAAAGCAGTTCCTAGAGAACTGCTTTTTTTTATTTTTACAATATGATGTTTAGGTATAGGATTATTGCAATTATCGCAATTGCATTTGGATTTGCCCTTTGCAACGCCGCTGAAGTCACCCCTCCCCAGGGGAATGTCCGTAATTTGACGGCAAATGACTTTTTCCCGCACAAAAATACGACCAAGGAATTCAACGAAACCTGGAATTACCAGTTTGTATTTGATAACGGAACCCGCGCGTTCGTTAGCTACTCAACCTTGTACATACCTGGTTCTGGCAAAAAAATCGGGTGCGAGCTCACCCTTTGGAATTTTAAGGGCAAGACTCATACCGTTGGAAGGCAATACCCGCCAGAACGTTTAAAAACCATCAAAGAAACTTCCACGATTGACATCAAAGGCGAATACGCCATGGAACACCAGCCCGGTAAAGGGCACCGCGTTTACTTTACGGCAGACAAAGGTGGAAAATTCTTTATGGACGTCACTTTTGATAGCGCCATTCAAGGGAAGGTCCCGGGCGACGGCGTATGGAAAATTGGCGACCAAAAACTGGGCCAATACATTCACATTCCATACGGGCGAGTCAGTGGCCGCATTGGCTACGAGAGCGACACCATCGCCGTAAAGGGGTATGCCTACATGGACCAGGTTTGGCAAACAGAGCAAGCCACCGATTTGGCAGTCCGCTCTGTAAACTTTAGCACCAATACCAAAGACCAAATGTACGCAGGCCGTATTTCTATTACCAATGACCGCAAATTCGTAGGCTACGTTCTTTATAACAGCCCCGAAGGCATTAAGGTTGCGACCCCCACCAACATCATGGATGGAGACCGTGACTACAATGGCAAAAAATTCGCCAAAACAGCCTTGGTCTTTGACTTTGCAAACAAGATTCCGAACCTCAAATTTGCCGTAGATAAAACGTTCCAAAAGGCATCTTTACTCGACAAGGTCGATGGATGGTTCGCCAAGAAGGCCACCAAGATTGCCGCCGGCGGTGAAGTGCTATTCTACCGCGGTCGAAGTCAAGGTAGCAACGACAAAAAAATTGACTGGGCCATTACAGGATTTAAAGACTAATGACAAAATTCCGCCCCTGCATAGATTTACACGATGGCAAGGTAAAGCAAATCGTTGGAAGTTCGCTCTCCGATAGTGGAGCAGGCCTCAAAACGAATTTTGAAACGGACCGCAGTTCCGCCTGGTTCGCCGAACTCTACAAAAAAGACGGCATCAAGGGCGGCCACGTGATTATGCTTGGCAAAGGGAACGAAGAAGCCGCTAAAGCAGCCCTCGCCGCTTACCCGGGCGGACTCCAGGTCGGCGGAGGCATTAGTGCGGCAAACGCAAAAGAATACATTGATGCAGGCGCCTCGCACGTGATTGTCACGAGCTGGATTTTCCCCGATGGAAAACTCAACCGCACGCGCCTCGATGAACTCGTCAAGGCCATTGGCAAGGAACGCCTGGTACTTGACCTCAGCTGCAAGCGCACGCATTCGGGCGAACTCTGCGGCGAGCGCCTTAATTCCTGCGGCAACCACTCTGATTTTAGCGGCAATCGACCGCAATGGAACATTGCCACGAACCGCTGGCAAACGCTCATTGACATTCAAATTACCGAAGCGAATCTCGAAGACCTCGCCCACAGTTGTGACGAATTTTTAATTCATGCCGCCGATGTAGAAGGCAAGCAACAAGGCATGGATGATGAACTGATTAAATTTTTAGCCGCCCACAGCCCCATTCCGGCGACTTACGCAGGTGGAGCAAAATCTCTTGAAGACCTCGTCCACGTCAAGGAAATTTCGGGCGGTAAAATAGACCTCACCATCGGAAGCGCATTGGACCTTTTTGGTGGTAAAGGAGTGAAGTATGACGACTGCGTCAAATTCAACCAAGCTTAAGACCTCGGACCAGTTAGACACACGTCCGGGCATATTTGGACGTATTGTCACCAGCACATTCCGCAAGAGCTTTAACATTAAGCACAAGCCCCCAGGAAACGTTAGAACCTGCTGGATCCCTCCGGTGGTATTTCTCTCGGTACTCCGCAACTTGCCCACACTACTCAAACTGCGTTGCTATTTAAAGAAAGAACGAAAGAACCGCCCGGCTAGCGATGTGCGCATTCTGTTTTACTCCGACAACCTGGACGAAACAAACGGGATTGCCAACAACCTGAGGAACGTGATCCCTTACATGCGTGCGCACGGGATGAAAGCGTTCCTCGCCGGGAATGCCTTTAACACCCGCCCCTGCGGCGTTGTAGAAAACGGCTACTGCATGCTCCTTCCGCGCATGTTCAGCATGGAACAGCTTGGATATGCGAACAGCGAGCTCGCCATCCCCCGCATTAGCCCCGTACTCCGTTTGCTCAAGCGTTACCCTGTAGATTTGATTGAACTCGAAACCCCAAGCCCGGGCGCATGGCTCGTTTGCTTTTGCGCAAAAATTGCGGGCATCAAGGTCTTTAGCCATTACCGCACCGACGTTCCAACCTACACCAGAACCCTAGTGAAGGCAAAGTGGATGCACGTTTACGTGCTAAAGCTTATGCAAATCTTTTACTGGATGGCACGTCCGGTCATTAGCCCATGCGATGACTACGCCAATATTTTGACTTCTGAATTGAAGGTCCCGGCAAACCAGGTGCAAATCCTTCCGCGAGGTCTCCCGCTCGAAAAGTTCTCCCCCGACATGCGCGGCAAAGGCACTTGGGAAAAATACGGCGACACCCGCGAAAAGCGCCCCGTACGTTTCGCCTTTATCGGGCGAATTTCCAAAGAAAAAAATTTGGAATTCTTGAACAATATGTGGAAAAAATTCGCTGTCAAGCACAACGACGTGGAACTCATGTACGTAGGCTACGGCTGGTACCTCGAAGAAATCAAGAAATTCTTTGAAGGCGACGACAGCGTTCACTTTGCCGGCGAACAAGGCGGCGAAACTCTCGCAGGTCTTTACGCCGATACGGACTTTTTCTTGTTCCCGAGCACAACAGACACCTTCGGGAACGTGGTCGTCGAAGCCATGTCCACCGGAACCCCCGCCATTGTGAGCAACTACGGCGGTCCGCGCAGCATCGTGAAAGACGACAAGTGCGGACGCATTTTGCCCATTGACGAAACCAAGTGGCTTGAGACTTTGGAAGAATGTCGCAAAATTAAGCTGGAACAAATTGAGCTTTACGAACAAATGCGCAAGAACTGCCACGAAAAGAGCCGCCAGTACACACTCGAAAGCTCCACCAAGACACAGTTCGAATACTTCCGCAAGCTTAAAAAAGAATACTACAAGTTAGCCGACTAGCCAATCGGTCCTTTAATTTATGCACCCAGACGCGCTAAAAAATTTAAGGACCTGGTTTACCAAGAATGCAGCCAAACTCCCATGGCGTTTAACAGACTTGAACGCTCTACGGGATCCATACGCCGTGTGGATCAGCGAGACTATGCTGCAACAGACACAAGTTACAACCGTTCACGATTATTTTTTGCGCTGGATGGAGCGATTTCCAAACGTCCAAACACTCGCAAAGGCAAGCGAAGCCGAAGTCTTTAAATATTGGCAGGGGCTTGGGTACTACAGCCGCGCACGGAACGTACTCAAGGCGGCGCAGATTATCGCAAGCCTTGGAAAATTTCCGGACACGCGAAAAGAACTAGAAGCCTTGCCAGGAATCGGGGCGTATACCGCTGGCGCCATTTTGAGCCTCGCCTACCACAAGCGCGAAGCCATTTTGGACGGGAACCTCGTACGCATTTTTAGTCGATTTTACAAAATTGGATTTTTGCCAACCGACAAGCCAAGCGCCAAAAGCAAAGGCAAAAGCTGCGCCGAAATCTATTGGAATTATGCCCGACAGGTCGCAGATAGTTCCAAGGCTTACATGCACAACGAAGCCTTGATGGAACTGGGACGCACCATCTGCAAGGTCAAAAATCCGCTTTGCGAAAAATGCCCACTTTCCAAATTTTGCAAAGCCCGTCTGGAGAATTGCGCCGAAAGTTTTCCGCCCGCCAAAAAACACATTCAGCAGGAATGGCACGGGACAGTTCTCGTAATTGAATCTGCTGACAAAAAAATTCTTGGAGTCACAGAAGGCTGCAAGTTTTTAAAAGGGCAACTCGCACTCCCGCATTTTGAATCGCCCAAAAGTGCAACCGCAGGTTTAACCGCCGAAGCCGAGCGCTTTGTCAACGCCGACACCATCAGGAGCATTTGCAATTGCGGGCGATTCCGCCATAGCATCACCATTCACAAAATTGAATGCGAAGTGCAGCACATTGTACTAACGACGGCCGCGAAAACAACACCCGCAGGGCTCGCCGCCACATGGATACCAAAAGCGAAGGCCTTGGAGACCTTCGCCAACAGCTTTAGCTTAAAAGCCTTAAAGCTCGTTAAAAAGTCTTCTTCACCGTGCAAATAAAGCGCAGGCGATCGTAGCCGCCGTTTGGCGTTTGAAGTACTTCATTTGCAAGCGAATGCAATAACGTTCCCGTTAAGAACAAGCCCTGTTTTGGGAACATTTGTTCGAAGGTCGCATCCCAATACCAATCGCCTTTAACGACCAGCGGGTCGCTGCTTCGCAGATTCCATTCAGCATCGCTTCTATAGCGCAGGGAGTGCGAAATTCTAAATGACTTGCGGAACAGCCAATCGGCACTGAACGACACAAAGAATTCTGCAGGATTCACTTCAAAGCGACTCGATTTACCATCGATGTGTTCAAAACCGCCCAACGCCTTAAAGTTGAACATTTCCTTGTACCAAAGTCCAAGCCACATTTCACCGGTAACGCCATGAATCCAGTCATTTATACGGCTCACATCACCATAGCGGTAAACTAATTTTTCATCTTTAACCGTATTCGTGGTATCAAAAGTCTCGGCGCCGTATTCCGACCAAAAACTAGCACGCCCTCCAAAGGCAATATTAGATGCGGTATCAGCGAAATCCGCATAACCTTGAATCAAATTCATTTGACCATCGGCAGACAAAGAAATGGTTTTACCATTAAAATACTCTTTGTCTTCGGCCATCGGGTTCAAGCGGGTTCCCGAAATATTTTTGACACCAATCGTTATTCCCAAGCGGTCCGGCGTCGGCACGAGAAACTCTAAACTATCTTGTACAAGCCAATCATCATCGTTTATACCAAACATGACATTTGCCGTTAAACGTTTTGTCGGCTGCACACGCAGTTCCACAAACGGCCACACCACACGGTCATCATCAAGACCCGTGTACACAATTCCAGAATCATCAACCGCACGGAAGGCCAAGCCCGCCGAAGCTTGCAGCAAGCCTTGTTCACAAAGTTTGCCACACTGATAATAAACGGAACCGTTTACTTCTTTGCGGTTGCCTTTTTCTTTTTTTACGTAATTCTGATACTCAGCATCTTCGTAAGCAGCCGTCACAGAAAAGTTCCAAACATCGGCTCGAGCTTCAATACGCGGCGCATAATGAACTGGAATCCAGCGAGAGGATTCGCCAAAGAGCCACAAGTATTCTTCGCCAGCCAAAACTGAAGCGTTTATAAAATCATTGGTAAAACCAAAACCCGCATAGCCCGAGCTAAACATCGGGTAGTTTTCTCCAAATAGCGAGAATTCATCTTCTACGATTTTTTTTCGATTAGTCATCGTATTTGATGAATAATGATCGTCCTGAAAACCACGCGCCGTGGCCCAAAATCCTTTAAAGCTAGGCGTGCGAAAACCGCCTTCCAAAATAGGAGTTCTATTGACCGGACGATTCTCGGGCGTAATCAAGTCTTGATAAATCATATCGCCGAGTTCGTTGCCCGTTTTGACCCAAACAGACGGGCTGTACGGATCCCAACTCGGTAGAATGGATATGCGATTAAGCAATAGACGGTAACGCAATTTTTGCGGTGTCCACAATTCACTTTCGGAATGAAGCCCACCCGCGCCCGCTACGCGGTCAAAATAATACGTTGGGCTTCCCACGAGAAACGTTCCATCTCCACGCGAAACAACTTCCATCCCCTCCATTTCGGGGTCTATAGAAGCAAGCGCCGGAACGGCAATCATTGCACTTGTCAAAATCGCAAACAGCCACTTATTCAAAGAGGAATTCATTACCAAATCCTCCTTTCCAAATAGACTCCAACGGTGAGCATATTCGAGCGTTCCGGCAAGGTCCAAAGCTGTTCCCAAAGAACATCCAGCCCAGCACTAAACAAGCCCTTATGCCAGCATGGCAAATTCAAACGCGCAAACCACCCGAACTCTGTTTCGTTATCGGTAAGGGTCCCGCCCAAGTCATTTTTAAAACTACCGGAATCCACTCGACTTTCATCGTAATCAGCACGAGTCCAATTACAAGTAAAACCAGCACCAATAGCAAGCGGTCTAATTTTACTCCAGCGCCAATCCAAGCCTAAACGCCCCGTAAACTGGTGCACACCAAACACAAATGTTCCCTGAGGGATTGGATCAAAATAAGAATAATTAAACGTCACAAAACCATCAACGTTTTCCCAATAAGAATACTTTATTCCAAAACCGCCAAACAAAGCATTATCTACCGCATCTTGAACATCGCCAAACGGGTAAATTTCGCCGCCCTCAATAAGAACAAAAAAATGCGAGAACGCGCTATCGGCAGGCGACGACGTTGATGCCGTTGTTGACTGAACAGATGCTGTTGAAGACTGCACAGATGCAGTTGGGGACTGCGCAGACGCTGTCGGAGACTGCGCGAACGAAGCGACAATCGACAGCAAAAGCATCGCTACAAGTTTTGCGGTTTTCATTTCTTATACTCCAGAGCCTGAGCGAAGAATCCATCAAGGCGCGGGTCGTTCTTGCCGGGGAGAATCGCGTTCCCGGCCTTCACGAATTCCGGATGCGCCTTGACGAAACGGTTGATGACCTGAGTCGTTTCCATCGGGTCGGGGCTGCAGGTCGCGTAAACCAGGCGGCCGCCTTCGGCGAGGAACTTGGAAGCGTTTTCCAAAATCCTGTACTGCAATTCGGAAAGTTCCTTCACCGATTCCGGGGTCAAGCGGTACACCGATTCCGGACGGCGGGCGATTACGCCCATGTTGCTGCACGGAACATCGAGAAGGATGCGATCAAATTTAGACGACCTTTGACCACTTAGTGCTTTAGCACTTACGTGGGCATGGCCACCTTCAGGTGGGAGACTACAGACGAGAGACGAGAGATTTGCATTGTTAGGTGCGAGGACGTCGATGCATTCGGTTTTCACGTTCGTGAGTCCAAGGCGGTTCATCAAGTCCTGCATCTTCTCGAGCCTTGCTGCAGAAGAATCGCTTGCAAAAATTTCTAACGAGGAATCCATCTCGGCCATGAGCGCGGACTTTCCGCCAGGAGCGGCGCACGCGTCCCACACCTTGAGGCCCGGCTTCAAATCCAGAAGTTTCACCACCTCGAAGGCAGAAGGATTCTGGAAACTGAATTCGCCCTTCACGAACTCCGGAAGCGCAAGGAGCAACTTCACGCCCACATCGCGCGGAAGTTCAATATAGCGGTCGTAAAGAATCGACGCCCCGTGAAGCCCGATTTTCTGCGCCACCACAGGGGCGCTCGACTTCTGCGTATTCACGCGGACCCATTCCACCGGACGTTCAAGAGTCGATTTTGCAATCGCCTCGGCGGCATCCGCACCGTAAATATCGAACCAGCGGCGCACAATCCATTCCGGCACGGAATTCTCGATGCTCACGCGACGCACGCGCTGCGGAGGGAGAGCAGGTTCGCCCGTGCGGCGGGCACTGCGCAAAACGGCATTCACCAGGCGGGCAGCGCCATCGCCCAAGTTCGCGGACTTCGCAAGTTCAACACTCGTGTTGATGGCGGCATGGTCCGGCACATCCATGAAGAACATCTGGAAGAGTCCCATCTCGAGAACCGTCTTCACTTCCAAGGAGGGCATTTTCTTCGTGAGCGTCTTGATGAAATATTCCAGGTACAAGTGCCTGCGGCACACGCCCAGCGCAAGTTCCATCGCAAACGGCGAAAGCCCGCTTTCCTTGATGAAAGCGCCCTCCTTCTGCCACAGCAGAAGCACTCGATAGGATTCTTCACGTTCCGTTAACAAAATTCAAGCCCCTCGTGTTTCTGGATTCCACGCATAAAGTCCGCCACAGGCATCGGCTTCTTGCCTTCCGCCTGGATTTCCACGACTTCCAAGATGCCATCACCCGTTCCGACAAAGAAGCGATTTTCCTTGAACGCGACAGCGCCTGCGGCAAGGTTCGATACACCCTGAGCGGCACGGCATTCGCCAACGCCCACCACATCCGTCTTGCGCAAGTAAACCGTACGGCCCGCCAGCTTGGAATATCCACCCGGCCACGGATTGAAAGCGCGGATGCGGTCATGAATCGTCTGCGCCGGCAAATTGAAATCGATGAGGCCTTCCTCTTTCTTGAGCTTTGCCGCCCCGGAAGCCTGAGCGTGATCCTGCGTCAAATCCTTCTCGCAGCCATTCTTCAACTGGTCGATGGCATCGTCCAGGGCGTCAATCCCCGGAGCCACCATCTTGTCGAGCAAACTCGCCGTCGTATCCTGATGGTCAATCGGCACCACGCGCTGCGCCAAAATCGGACCGTGGTCCATCTTTTCGTCCAGGCGGAAAACCGTGACACCCGTTTCCTTGAGGCCATCCGCAATCGCGCGCTGCACAGGAGCCGCACCGCGGTATTTGGGGAGCATGCTGCCATGAACATTCACGGCACCGAACTTCGCGACACCCAGAATGTTCTTCGGCAAAATCGAGTAGGCCACCACCACGAACAAGTCCGCATCGTACTTGCGGAGGTCCTCTTCAAATTCCGGAGCCTTCAAATCGAGCGGCTGCAACACCGGCAAATTGTGGTTCAAAGCCGCCACTTTCACAGGCGGAGGCGTAAGCACGCGCCCACGGCCCGCAGGCCTATCCGGCTGCGTCACCACAGCCAAAACTTCGTTGTCGGAAGCAACAAGATGCTCCAGGAAATGTGCCGCGAACTCCGGCGTACCCATAAATACTATTCTCATGCAAGGGAATATAGTAATTAGTGGTTAGTGGCTAGAGACTTGGGTTTGCATTTCTCGAAACTTTAGTCCTTGATGCAACGGACGGACTTTATCGAATTCTTTTTATCATTGAGCATAGAAATTTTTTCGTTATTGTACATCAACATAAAGCCGATAGCATTGTCTTCACTGAGCAAACTGGATTCGCTAGCAGACCAGAATACAACATATTCACCAACACTACCATTAGCACCATTACCTGCAGGGAGAGCAGAAAAACCAAAAGCATCCGAGCCATTATTATTTTCTAACCACCCCCAACTAGACATCAGCGACCTAGAAGTTTCACCTACCACAGTGTACAAAGTAATCCATTCAGAATGGCTCGGCAAACGCCAACCTTCGGGGCAAATACCACGCACTTTTTCGTTGGATTCGCATTCTACATGATATCCGCAGCCCTTGCCATCGTTACTGAAAGCAGCCACAGAATCCATGGCAGCAGCCCAGGTGTACATACGACCATACTCAGAGCAACCGTTTTCATTATCCGCATTTAATTCACCACCACACCGACTGAACTGGATGCTATCCGTTTCGCCCTCCGGCAAAATCTTGAGATCGTAATTCAGATTCTCCGCCATCCACACCTGGTCGCCGACTTTTACGGTCTTGTATGTTTGACCATCGCGGTCGTCTGTGATGTAGCCGTACTTTCGCACAATTCCCTGCGAGCAATATTGCGTGGCAGGGTCAAATGCGATAGAGCCGCAAGTGGCCTTGAAAAGCGTCGTGGTATCGGCGGTTTCATCTTTGCCACAGGCAAGCGTCACGACAGCCGCAGAGTCCTTCACAATTTTGCAACCAGCACCGTCTTTGCCATTTTCGCCAGACTCACCCTTTTCACCATTCCAAATCGTATCAACGACAATTTCGCCGCACGTAACTTCGAGACCCGCGAGGCCAGCATCATTCTCCACTAACGTCGCAGTGCAGCTTGTGCCATTTTCGCCATCTTCACCATCTTCGCCGGAGTCTCCCTTTGCGCCTTTATCGCCCTTCGTGCCATCTTTACCATCCTTGCCGTCGGCACCATTTTCGCCGTCAACACCGTCCTTGCCATCCGCGCCCTTGAGCGTCTGCCAGGATTCGCCGTCGCAGACGAACGCCGCGGAGGAATCCATCACGAAAAGCATCTCGCCCACGTTCGTCGTGTCGCACGCCTGCTTCGAAAGTTTTTCACCCTTCTCGAGCACGGCCATGCCGTCCTGGTGGATTTCGGTCACTTCGGTCACATCGTCACCGCAAGCGACAAACATCAAAGTACTGGCAGCAACAGCCAAAAAATATTTTTTGTTCATTAGACAAGCTCCTGGGATTATTTTATTGCAAAAATAAAAAAAAATCGCACGCCTCCAAAAGCCGCTCCGTCACCCTTTTTTTGTATTTTTCTCCATAACTGGTACCAAAATACCGCTCTTTTTGCAGTATTTTGCATCACAAGGCCAAAAGTGGGCTTCGCGAAAATCACCGAAGCGTTCATTCCAAGATTTTTCTTGATTTCTGCAAGCGATTAAAGCGCCTTGATTTCCTCGGGAGTGAGGCCAGTTTTTTCGGAAATGACATTTACCGAAACCCCAGCGTCTCGGAACGCCTTGGCGAGTTCACGATTTTTCTCGTCAGCACCCTCTGCACGACCCTCGGCACGGCCTTCTTCACGGCCTTTCTTGAACTTTATGTTGAGTTCTTGTTCCAGAGTCATGTAAGCCTTCCTTGTGATTGGGTCCTTGCGGTACTTGTCCACGATTGCCTGGATCCGCTTCATCTTCTCGGATTCGCACTTTTGCGTGGCAAAGTACTGCATGTACTCGCGAGTCGATTCATCTTCAATTTCACCGTACTTTTTAAAGATATAAAAATTTTTGTAGGTGAGGTCGCCCATCAGGATACTCGAATCGCTTTCCTCACGATTTTCGAAGCGGTAAATCGCCTTGCCGGCACCGAAAATATCCGTCGGGCAAAGAAACAGAATGTACTGTTCGCGGAGTTCGTCATATGTAGCCCCCTTGCCGAGCGCATCCAAGTCGCACATACTCTGGTAATAACGGGAGCGCTTGGGCAATTCTCCTGTACTTTCCATTTGCATCTCTACATCAAAATATCGAGCGGGCTTTGCGTCGTTCTGTTCCGCGGTGGCATCGGATACTCCCTGCTCTTTGGGCGAATCCTCCTTCACTAGCACATCGAAGCGGACACTTTTGTGGAACGGATCCTCCTGGGAGGTGGCCTCACTCACGACAGTGATTTTCTCGATTTGGATTTTCAGGACGGCTTGCAAGAAATCCTTCGCCACATCCTCGTTACTGAACACTTTTGCGAACATAAAGTTGTCCGTAATGGTCAGGTCTTCGTACCTTTTCATTTTTCCTCCTGCCGCTACACGCTTGAAAGCGACCGGTTTAACTCATATATCAACTTGCGAGACGTTTATCAGCGCAACTTGCGGCACGCGCCGCATATTGAACATTTGTTCACTATTAAATATAACCACAAAAATCTGATGCGTCAAGACACCGCTGAAAATTTTTTGAGATTCCGAGAGAACATTTATACAGACATTATAGAAAAAATTATGGATAAGCTTACACTCGTACCTTCTGCACTATTTTCGTGACATAAAAAGCGACCCACCGGCGTAGCCGGTGGTTCTTCATATGCGGGCCCTGCCCTAGGATACTAGCCACGCGTCTGCGCGCCTCATTCCAGAACATCAGCACAAACTGGCACTTGCGTAAGTCCCTACCGGCGACCCGTAAACGGGTTAAAGCTTTCCAAACATGGTCAGTTGGTCTCCGTACTTGTCCTCCTTCAATTGATTTTGGATATACGCGGCAATCTTCGCCGTATTTTTGCCAGTCGTGTCAACATAGTAACCTCGGCACCAAAATTCACGGCCTTTGTATTTGACCTGCAACGATGGAAATTTCTCGTACAACATCAAACTACTCTTCCCTTTTAAGTAGCCCACAAACCCCGACACGCTCACTTTGGGCGGTATTTCGAGCAGCATGTGTACGTGGTCCGGGCAGACTTCCGCCTCGACGATATTTATCCCCTTCCACTCGCAAAGTGTCCGCAGGATCTTTCCTATCTCTGCTTTTTTCTCCCCGAAAAAAACTTTTCTACGGAATTTGGGGGCGAATACCACATGATATTTGCAGTTCCACGTTGTGTGTGCCAACATGTTGTGATTATTACTATTTTGCATTTTACACTCTTGGTTGATTGTTTTGCAGGATGCCAGTCCGCATTTCAATAAACGCAAGCCGAGTGCCGCGGCAAAACTCGCTTTGCCATGACCGAGGCGCAGCCTTATGGGCTGAAAGCCAAATCTAACCAAGAGTTTTTTGCTTTGCTCAAGGACGTAACGCCAGAAGGCTCTTTAGAACTACCGGCCTAGCCGGTAGTTTTCGGTTTATACAATCAAGCCTTCCCTCTAAAAAGGGGAAGGCCTTTTGTTTTTTGATTCGAAAAGCGTAGATTAGAAATCTCAAAAAAATTATATTAGGCCCATGCGAATTCTTCTCCAGTTAGCCCTAATTCTTGGCATCAGTTTTGCGGGTGAACTTCTGCACCGCTACGTGGGCGTGCCAATCCCCGGGAACATCATCGGGATGCTTCTTATGCTTATACTGCTTTGCTTGAAAATTGTGAAGCTCGACCACATCAAGGAGGTTTCGAATTTTTTCTTGAAGCACCTTGCATTCTTCTTTTTGCCGCCGAGTATCGGCATCATGGCCGCGGGCGAAGAGGTGATGAGCCAGTGGCCGCTGCTTATGTTCCTCTGCGTAGCCCTCACGATTGTCACCATGGCAGCCACCGGCTGGACCGTGCAACTGCTAAGCCGGAACAAACGCGAGAACCCAACCACTAACCACCAACCCTCTCGTCTGTAGCGAGCAACGCGAGCGTTCTCTCGTCTAATTTATGCCTCTCTTCGGAATTTTTCTTACTTTTATCGCTTTTGAAATCGGAGTTGCGATTCATAAAAAATGGCGTTACTCCCTCGTGAATCCGCTTCTCATAGCGAACGTACTCATCATCGGGTTTTTGTGTGTCACGGGCATCAGCTACGAGACGTACAAAATAGGCGGCGACTACATTTCGTTTTTTCTCGGGCCCGTGACGGTCGTTTTGGCGGTGCCACTTTACAAGCAAATTCAAAACCTAAAAAAGTACTGGGTATCCATTCTCGCGGGGATTTGCGTGGGGAGTCTCACGAGTATTTTCTGCGTGATTGCCACAAGCAAGATTTTTGGGCTTAGCGAGACGCTCATGCTTTCGCTTGCGCTCAAGTCCATTACCATTCCCATGGGGTCTGTTGTATCTGCACAAATCGGAGGAATCCCCTCCATCACCATCATCGCCATCACTATTACCGGAATTACCGGCGCCGTCACTGCTCCTCTTGTGTGCAGATTTTTCCGCATCAAGAATCCCGTGGCGCAGGGTGTCGCCGTCGGTACAGCGAGCCACGCCCTGGGCACGAGTCGCGCGCTTGAAATGGGAGAAGTTCAAGGAGCCATGAGCAGTCTTTCCATCGGTGTCGCCGGAATTTTTACCGCCATCATCACCCCAATAATCATCCCCTACTTCATATAAAGCAGCGGCCCCCCTTTCCCGTCATACGGAGTACCTTCACTGTCATACATCAAGCCCTCTCTTGTCGCACATTATGGCTCGCGATAATTACAAAAAAAACTTTTTTCAAGAAATTATGGCCTAAATGGAGCAAAAAGTTGCTTTTAGGTCACATTTTACAAACAAGGTAACATACTTTTTGTTCTATACAAGGATTTTTCGTCAAATTTTTCATTCCAAATGCAGTTTTATACATACAAACTAATTTTTGTAACCTAATTGATTAAAAAAAAGGCCGTTTAGGTCAAAATCCGCCTCAAAGCACTCAATTTCATAATCGAGAGAAGGCTTTTTACGAATCCGCACGCCTTTCAGGCGGTTTCCCCAGCGATATCCTCGGCGGTTTCCTCAGCGGTTTTCTTTATAATGAAAAGGTGGATCCCGCGGGACCCACCTTTATTTTGGGTGTATTGGAATTCTTACAACAAATTCACCTACATTTCAAAAAATAGTTTTTTAAATTTTCTTTTGAATAGAATAATTTCGTTTTTTTTACTTACGAATTAATTTCCCAACCAAGGAACAAGAGATAATTGTTTCTTTTTCTGGAATTCCACAAAATTTTCGCAATTCGTCATGATACAAATAATGTTCATTGCGAACGGCTTTATTCATCATCTGCCCTGCAAGGCAAAGAGATTCCTCCAAAAAGCCCGCATTCAAATTCAAATAGCGATAAGCCCTTTCGCCAAGCACCCCGCAGGCCTCGTTCAAATTCGCCGTACATATTACAGCAAATGAAGTGTTTTGCGTAATTTCGGAATTCGCAAAGCATTTTGCGAACAACTTAGCCTTAACTTCTGGGGTTTGCATGTAAATGGACCTACGCACCGGCACATACTGGTACACACCAGGATACACAAACATGGCGTCAAAAACAACGACCCATATTTTTAAAAGTCCGGCGCCAAATGCGTTCACCGCGCCTAAATCCAGCCAACGGAGCATGGTCGAAAAATCGTCCAAATCCATGGTCGCCTTTGTAAAGGGCGCATAGGCTTTTTTCCTTGGTTTTAGGAACCACATTTCATGAAAAAAGTAGTCGCTCGGGAACTTTGCCGGAGTTAGCGGGAACTCTTCGCCGGGCAACGCTTTAGAGACCACACGGCGCACCTTAATGCACCTCGAAACATCGTTAATGCATTCGCAGCGATTCTGCAACATAAATCGCGCCGGGTAACGCGAGCCCGGTTCAATCGTCTCGTTTCGGTTTGAATAGGCAAACTCGCCCATGCCATCGTCCACCGAATTAAACGCGACCATGCTGTTTTCGGGGAAAACGGCCATCGCCGCAAGCGGGACCTCGGTCGAGCCCAGCTTTAGGGCGAGTGCGAGCCCATCATCTACAAAGCCACCCAGCGGGAAAACTTTTTTACCCTGCGATTTGGCATACAGCATCGTGTTAGCGCACGCTGCACCCACGTCTTGCTGGACTTGCCTATAGGCGGCTTCCCTAAAATGCCAAACGGAGCATTCCATGAGTCCCGTATAAATGCAAAGGCTCATCGCCTGTTCCACAAAGCTCGCTTCCGGGAAACATTCGACAATGGCATTCATCATCGACTTTCCGCCGATATTCACGAGTTCCTGCTCGTCGGCATCGTAAAAATACACGCCATCCGGAACATCGCCACCGCGAGAGACCACGTACACGCAAACGGAATTCAAATTATCGGCAAAAACGGGATTGTGCAGCGGCCTTTTGGATTCATTCACCGCGTAGCGTTTTGCACCTTCGTACGCTTTATTTTGCAGGGGCATAGACTCCCAATGCAAAGCAATGGGATCCCCACTCGAGCGCGGAGCATATTGGGTGGATTCGTGGTATGTTTCGGAATAAAACTGCACATATAAAAATTACATAAAAGCAAGGGAAACAATTAAAAATCACAGCAATTTTAAAAGAATACCTTTAAATTTTTCAAAAAAAAGCAAAATTTTCAATACACTTAACACACTTTTAACACATTTATTTTTCGTAAATGTTGTCTACCGCCCAAAACCTTCCTATATTTTTTAGTACGAAATTCATGGAATTTCAATCTCCTTTCATAACCAAACCCACAAGCTGCATGGCCAGTCCATGCAGCTTTCTTTGTTTTAGGTTCTCAATTTTCTAGATTTAAAATATGTATTTGACAATTTTAAAAAAGGCGTATGGTCTGTTCTGTGCCAGCGTCTTGTTTGCGAGTGTAGCCCAGGCTGCGGGTTTTTATGGTAACCAAAGTGATATTAAGTGGAAGACCGCCGCAACCGAGCACTTCCAGTTTATTTACCCGCAAGAGTACTCCGACCACGCGGCGACAGTCTCGGCTTACGCCGAGGCCGTGTACGACTCCGTCGTGAGCCGTTACCGTATTGATTTACCCGGCCGCGTGAACGCGACCTTGAACAACGCGCTGTACAGTAACGGCAGCGCCGTGCCTAGCGAGAACGCCCTGAACCTCTGGCTCACCAACTGGGACTTCAAGGTCCGCAGCAGCCACGGCTGGGTGAGTGACGTGGTGACGCACGAATTCAGCCACCTGGTGAGTATCGAGAACGGCAGCAAGTTCTCGCCGAGCCTTTACGGCGTCCAGGTGAGCTACACCGACTATTACAACGAGCGCACGACCAGCGACTTTATGACGATGTACCCTTTTACGCTGCAGCCGCTTTGGCTCGCCGAGGGTACCGCGCAGTTTGAATCGAGCCGCATGGGCTTTGACGCCTGGGACACGCACCGCGACATGCTCTTGCGTGTAGCGGCCCTGAACGACACGCTGCTCTCGCTCGAATACATGCACGATTTCTCGGACAATTCGCTGTTCGCGGAACTCGGCCCCTACACGCAGGGTTTTTCGCTCGTACGCTACATCAACAAGCATTACGGCGATCAGGCGCTCCCAAAAATCTGGTCTGAACTTTCGCGCCCGCACCGCGTCACGCTCTCCGCCGCCCTCAAAGGCGTGCTTGGCGTTGACGAAGACGAGCTCTACGAAGCGTGGAAAAAGGAAATCACCGACGAATACAAGGCGCAAAAAGATTCTCTTGGCGAACTCGTCGAAGGAACGAAAATTACCGCCGACGCTTTTTGGCAGGACTTCCCCGTGGTCGCAGGCAAGCACATTTACGGCATCTCGAACTTTGGCGGCCCGTGGTTTGACGGGTCCGTATTTAAAATGCCCATTGAAGCAGACACCGTGAGCGCCGACAGCGCGGCGGCATCCAGCGCCAAGGACTCGAACGTCGCGGGTATTTCCGTCGGCGACGTGACCATCGAAAACGAAGGCGCCGACTCGACCATCGACATTTCGGAATACGCAAAGAGCGGCTTCAAGGCAAAGAAGCCCTGGTTCGACAAGGGCATTGACGTGGTGGACGCACCCGACCGTGGACCGATTCTCGCCTACGTGAGTTACCAGAACCGCGACAAGGATGGACACGCCCACTTTGACATCGCCGTGAGTGACACCAACAAGAATCAACTCACACTCACCTACCTCACGGACGCAGTTTACCCCGCATTCGACAAGCAGGCGACCACCGTTATTTTTGCCCGACGCGAGCCGTTCAGCACCCGCTTTGTGCTAAGCAAGGTTCCGTTTAGCGCAGACTTTAGCGAGTACGTCGCCGAAGACCCGATTGACATTTTTGTGCCAGACGCAAAATACAAGTACTACAACATTTACAGTCCAAAGTTCAGCCCAGACGGCAAGCGCATCGCCTTCGGTTTCTTTGACGACAAACAGCGCGGCATCGCGGTGATTGACGCCGACGGCAAGAACATGAAAGTCGTGAGCACCGCGGGCTTTGACGAACGCGATGTGGACTGGATTGACAACGACAAGATTATCTTTGCAAGCAACCGCAACGGAATTTTCAACCTGTTCGAAAAGAGCCTCGCCTCCGGCGAAGAACGCCCACTCACGAACGTCGTGGGCGGAGCCTTTACCCCGACGCTCCACAAGGACACCATCTACTTTACGCAATACGACAAGGACGGATTCTCGCTCTACAAGCTCGGCTACCGCGGAAACACCGGTGTCGCTGCCGCCACCAGGGATAGCCTCGTCACCACGAGTCTCGACAGCACAATCCAAATCGCAGACACCACCTGGAGCACATGCCCCGAAGTCGCCACAGCCGATTCCGCTGTTCAAAGCAAAGCCGATTCCGTAGTTCAAAGCGCCGCCGATTCCACGGCAAACTGCGTGCCGACGCCCTCAATCGCCATGCGCGACAGCATCATCAAAATTACGAAGGTTGACACTCTCAAAGTCGCTGTCCAACCAGCCGACGCGCAAAACAAGCCCATTGTTTTGCATGGCAGCCTCCCCACACCTATTCAAAAACATATTGAACTCGCCGACCGCGAATTCGCAGGCGCCGAACACGACTACAAGCCTATCCCGACTGTACCACTGTTCGTCCCAATACTTAGCTTCAACGAAAATGCGCCGGACCTCACCGTCTTTGGCGAAGGCGAACTCAAAACCAAGGCCGGCCTCGCCGTCATCTTGAGCGACCCCTTAAAAAAGAACACGGTTCAACTCGGGCTCTTGCTGGAACTTGGCAAGGGTCTGGACTTCATCAACGGAGACGGCCTCAATCCCGAGCAAGAAAAGGAATTCTTTGCCGCCTGGGAAAATCACAGCACGCCGCTTGATTTGGGGCTCGCCTACAGCTACGCCAACTACACCAGCAAAGACACCGTGCGTTACGAAGACGTGCGCGCCCATAACGGCGACAGCCTCGGCATGAGTCACTACGCCATCCCGATGCAATCCATTGTGGGTATGGCAGGTTACAGCGTTTTCAAGACCATCGACACCTTGCAGGTCGCCCTCGGTTACGATTGGGCCGACTTCAACCTCTACGAAGACGATTTTAGCTGGACCTACCAAAAACGCATCACGGCATCGGTTGCCCTCGGGCTCTATGGCGATAGCGAAGGCGAAGAAGGCACAGGCATTAGCGGGCAGGGCAATGGGCTATTTATCTATTATCAGTACACCAACAGCGACCTCTACCGTCCCGGAACCTTCGCCGAAAGCTTCTACGTCACCGAAAGCGGCTCCATCAAACCCAAGTACAGGAACTTCAACATCAACGAATTTGGCGTGAATCTTTACGGCAGCGTGCAAAGCCCGCTCACCGGAGCGCGTCTTGCCGCAGGCGCCAAAGTCAGCGGGATTTTCAACTGGAGCACCGACGCCAAGGAAGACACTCTGGATTCCTACTACTACACTCCGATATTCCTTGAAGGTTACCCCTACTTGCGCAGTAGCGAAGACTACACCCGCGCGGGCACCAAGACGGCAGTCGCCGAGATGCACTACCTGTTCCCCATTTACGATGACTGGCGCAAGTCCGCATGGATCTTCACCACACGCAGCTTCTACTTTGACGTATTCGCCCAAATGGGAGCCGCCTGGAACAGCAAGTGGATTGACACGGACAAATTCACCGACCACAAGTTCTGGGACCGCGACGTAGGCATCAGCTTACGCATGTCGAACAAGATTTTCTACAATATTCCGCTCGACATTTCGCTCACGTTCGCCCGCGGGCTTAGCCGCATTGGCGAGGACGACGAACTACGCGGTGGGCGCAAACTCACCCCCATTGATTTGCCGCTCCTCCCCGAGAGTATCTGCCCCACGCGAATCAAGTTCGCCATCGGCATGGGCTTCAACAACAGCTGGCAGTAATTACCGTTTTCTTGGGCGGTCGGCTTCGCCCGGCAATAATTGGCCGGGACTTGTGCGATCTGCATCGCGACCCGTAAAGTTCGGGTTGTACTGTTTGATTTTTGCCTTTTTGGCTTCACCTTGCAGTTCGATCATGTGGGTTTCCCACTCCTGCATGGCATTGTCCAAATCGGCGCGCGCCTGAAGCATAAGGTCGCGCAGTTGCATAAGTTCAAGCATCTGCTCGCGCTTCATAATCCACAGTTCTTCTTCTTCGGGCATGCGCTCTATATTAAAGAGCAAGTTCAAATACTTGGACTCGGCGTCGGCATAGGCCTCGTAGGTATCCTTGTACACCATATAGCGGTCATCGACCATCGTCTGTTGCGGAGATGGGTGGCTTGTACAACCAGCTAAAAGGAATGCCGAAAAAAAGAGAGAAGCAACAGTTGTGTAACGCATAGAATCTAATCTACAAAATCTTTATTCCGCAGGTTCTTCGGCGGCGACTTTCAGGTTGTACAGGCGTTCGTTGGTAATGTGGCTTGTAAACTTGACCGTATCCTTGGTAATCGGGTGGACCATCGTATGCGTCCCGACCTTGACTTCGCGTTCCTGGCAAGGCACGCCCGTTTCGGGGTCAATCATGACTTCGAATTCGGTATCGTATTCTGCCTTGTGGCCGGCGGTGTAAGCCTTGTACTTATCGGGAATGATATTGCTATTCACGTGCTGTTCCCAAATGTAATACGGGAAGCTTTCCGTTTCGTGAAGGTAGACGATATAGTCCAAGCAGCGGCGGTGGTCACGGCGTTCAAAGCCCTTGGTCACCACGGAGTCAATTTTGATAAGGGCAAAGTTCAAGCGGCCCTGGTCCTTGAGCATCTGCGTCACATTCGCCTTTACGGGAACGGTTCCTGTTAAAAGGTGGTCCATTTCCCAGCGGTGCTTTTCAAGGCGCCTCAAATGCGGTTTGTAATCCGGATTCAAGAGTTGCTTGCGCCAGCGTTCCGGCATCGGGATGTGCGCGAGGAGCGTATCGTATCCATCTTCAAGACCCGAGATATCGACCACTTCGCGGTCCACAGCCTTGGTGTTAACTTCCTTGACACGCCACACCAATTCAGATGGCATAAAGTTTTTGAGGTAGCCGCGGGACTTGTCGATAGTGTACTTGCGCTTGACTACAGTCGTATCGCCAACAGACGAGTAGTTCAAGTCCACATACGCAGCCGTAATGGTCCCCATTTGCTCTTCGCCCTTCATGTCGATAGTCGCATAGTAACTTTCGGCATAAAGTTCTACATCAACCGGAGTTGCAATCTTGTAGTTCACGGTGATTTCGGATTCACCGCAAGAGGCAAGGAGCCCAGCGGCCATGGCCAAGCCCAAAAACTTTTTAATCATCAATTTATCCAATCAAATAATATTTGTGTTACTTATTTGTCGTAAGCGAAAGTTGCTTAGTCGCAAGTACTTTGCCGCCCGTCGTGACTTCGACCACGATAGTACCGGCATGCTTTTGCTTGGTCATATCGCGAGCGGTCAGGTACTGACCATGCTTGGTACGGCCCTGCAAGGTGTAGGAGCTCATTTTCTCGGTCACGTGAGCTTCATGACTCCAAATTTTTTCACCTTTGTTCGCCAAAGTACCTTCGTAAAAGGCAATTTCAAGATTTTCAAAATCGAATCCGGTTCCATAGCGGAACTGAATAATCAACTGGTCCGTCAGGTCGAACGTACTCGACGTATCGGCTACAACCTGAGAGCCTGTATTCCATTCACGACCGCACACCAGGGATGGTTCTTCGCTAACACAACCGGCAAGCAGCGTGGTTAGAGTTATCACAGCCATAATGGCCAGCATTTGTACTTTGTTCACCTTATCCTTCCTTTTGTTATTAGAACCAGAATCTTAGGCCAATGCGGAAGTAGAAATCGGGTATTTCCCATTCTACATCATCGTCATCTTCATCAGCCCTAAGAAGTTCACGATCCCACCACAGGTAGTGGAACTCACCAACCGGATTCAATTCCAAGTAGAGTTGCAGCGGGATTACCGGGAATTCCCACTGGTAACCGCCTGTTACACCAAAGCGAATGGCAAATCCACCGTAATCCCAGTTACGGAAAGACTCTTCCCACCAGCCAATACCGCCGACGGGGCCAATATAAAAGCCCATGCGTCCAAGCTTGTCGGGAACACTGGGCAGGTAAAGGTTCCAGTAGTACCCGAAGTAAGCGCCCAGGGAATTATCGCCGCTACTAAAGTAGAAATGGCCATAGATATCTATGACGGTCGTTTCGTCCATGCGCATTTGGAAATCAAGGCCCACATGTTCGCCAGGATTCCCCGCCTGGAGCCAAATGCCAGCTCCCATATTTTTGTTAGCGGCCGCGCCACCTTCGGCAAAAACAAACGCCGATAAAAAAGCAATAAGAATAATAATTTTCTTCATAACGCCTCCGGCACGCTAAATTAGCAAATGCGCATGTAAAATGGCATAAACATGCCTTTTTAGTACGACAAAATGGCCGTTTTAACGAGACAAAACGAACATCATTTCGAGGTGCGGTGTTTGCGGATAAAAAGCAAAGCCTTCGGCACGCTTAAGCGCAAAGCCAGCCTGGGCAAATTTAGCGTAGTCGCGAGCCAAGGTCACCGGGTCGCAAGATACGTAAATCAGCCGGTTTACGGAACTTTTCACAATGGCTTCCAAGGCTTCCTTCGGGAGGCCCGTGCGGGGCGGGTCCACAATGAGCGTCGCCGGGACGTCCACCACGTTTTGTGCGAGCCATTCTTCGGCCGGGGCAGAGACGTTTTCTACAGGGAGCGATTCCCGCAAATTGGGCAGAGTTGCGCACGTTACAGACAAATTAACATTCGCGTGTTTGAGGCAACCTTCGTCACGTTCCACCGTTGTAATGCGCTTGAACTTGTCTTGCAAAAGGGAAGCAAAAAAGCCGACCCCGCTAAAGAGGTCAATGAGCCATTCGTCGCTCGCTTCACCACTCGCAAGGCCTTCATCTACGGCTGTACGTACGGAATTCACAAGTTCCGGCAAAAGTCCGAGATTGCTTTGAAAAAACACGCTCGCGTCGCTCTCGATTTTGCGACCGCCAATGTCCACAACGCTCACCGCATGCTTTTTGAAATCTGCGGCAGACATGCCCCTGTAAAAATAGCTGACCTCGCCCGCGCCGTTATCAAAAACGTTCAATTCGTTGGCACGAATTTCACGGGCAGGTCCTTTTAAAAATTCGTTCAAGGCGGGCGTCAAAACCGGGCACTGGTCAAAGGGAATCACCTTGTTGGATTCCTGAATCCGGAAGCCAAAACTGCGGGTTTCGCGGGAATCACGAGTTTGCGAATCACGAGTTTGCAAATCACGAGTTTGCGAATCGCGGGAACGTGAGTTGCGGGAATGTGAGTCACGGGAGTCGCAGGCCACCACGCGGGCGCGGTTTCTGTAGCCCCACGGGTTCCCTACATGGATTTTAAAATCCCCCGGAAGTTCTGCATGAGCCAAGCGCTTGAAATTTTCGCGTTCCACTCGCTCCAAATACTCTACTTGCTTTTCGCTTGCGAGGTGTTGCAGGCTGCAACCGCCACAACGGCCATAAAGCGGGCACCTGGGCTTTACGCGGTCCGGACTCGCTTCCAAAACGGCTTCGACAACACCGCGTGTAAAATCCTTCTTTTGGAACGTAAGGCGCACCTTGCAAAGTTCACCGGGGAGCGCCCTCGAAACAAAGCAAACGCGACCATCGGGGAGGCGGGCCATGCCATCGCCACCCTGCACCATTTTCTCTATCCGCAGTTCCATAGTCATATCGACCCCACAAGATAGCTTTTTGGGGGGCACTTTCAATCCTATAAATAGCGCCTTATCAGCTATTCTATCATTTCGTCGGAAAACAACCATTTTACTTTTCAATAAATTTCTATCTTTGGGTTTTTAGCCTATGGTTACCATCGTATTGCCAGATTCACTTACCGCAGCGAACAGCAAGGAGCTGCTACGGAACTGCAAAAAGCAGCTCCATATGGGCGACTTGTGCCTCGACGGGTCGAATCTCAATACCATGGACTACAGCGCCGACGCCTTTTTCGCCCTTCTTGCGGAACTCGCCGAAAAAACGGGCAACCACCTGAAGCTCGCCCACTTTAACGACGACATCAAGGCGCACCTCAGGGATCTTCGCAAAATGGTTCCGCCCGCACGCCCGCAAAAAGGCACCAACAATGTTATAGAAATGCTCGGCGGAGTCGGTTTTGCAGTCATCCGCGAAGCCTTTGAAGTTCTCGTGCTCCTTTTCATGGCCATTTACTGGACTGTTTTTGGACCGTTCGACAAGGGCAAGATTCATTTTGGCGGTGTCGCCAAGCAGATGTTCAAGCTCGGAAGCGAAGCTCTTGGCATTTGCGTGCTCATGGTCGGCCTCATTTGCCTCACCATGGCCCTCCAAAGTTCCGTGATGCTCAATGCCGTCGGTGGCGGTTCCTACCTGGCCTCCGGTCTCGGATTCCTGATTTTTGCAGAAATTGGCCCGCTCCTCACCACCATCATTCTCTCCGGGCGTTCCGGCAGCGCCATTGCGGCAGAAATTGCAAACATGAGCGTTTGCGAAGAAGTCAAGGCTATCAAGTCCATGGCGATTCCGCCGGTACAGTACCTGGTGGTCCCCCGCTTTATCGCCCTGAGCATCACAACCCCGATTCTCTCGTTCTGCTCCTCGATTATCGGTTGCCTGGCGGGCTTCCTCATTGCCTATTTCTTTTGCGACATTTCTTTCTCTAATTATATGATGGGCATCCGTGACGGGATTGACCCCATGACGTTCCTCAAAAGTTCCATCAAGGCACTCGTGTTTGGGTGGATTGTGACGCTTATTGCCTGCAACAAGGGGCTCAACGCCCACGGCGGTGCCGAAGCCGTCGGTAAGGCGACCACCTCCAGCGTGGTGACCTCCATTTGCTGCATTGTTCTCTCGGACACCCTTTTCGCCTTCATTTTCTACTAGAGGTTCCCATGGAAGAAATTCTCAAAGTCGACCATTTGAAGGCAAGCTACGGCAAGGAATCTATCCTCAAGGATATTACCTTTGGCGTCAAGAAGGGCGAAATCCGCATGGTTCTCGGGAGTTCCGGTTGCGGTAAATCTACGCTTTTGAACAACATTCTCAAGTTCATCAAGTCGGACTCGGGGACCATCACCTACTTTGGCAAGACTTTTGACGCCAAGGAGGGACTCGACAGCGAGACCCGCATGCGTACGGGCGTTCTATTCCAGAGCGGAGCGCTCATCGCGGACCTCACGATTGCCGAAAACGCGATGCTCCCGCTCAAGCGGAGCATGCCCTACATGCCCAAGAGCCAGATGGAAGCGATTGTCGCAGACCGCCTGGAGAAGGTGCATCTGTTGCACGCGTTCCACAAGTATCCAGGCGAAATTTCTGGCGGTATGAAGAAACGCGCCGCCCTCGCCCGCGCGATTGCCCTCAAGCCCGAACTTTTGTTCTGCGACGAACCCTCGACGGGCCTTGACCCGGTGACCGCCCGTTCGCTCGACGAACTTTTGCTGGAACTTCGCGATACCCTTGGCGTTTCGATGGTCATTGTGAGCCACGAACTCGAGAGCATCAAGATTATTTGCGACCGTTTTGTTTACCTCAAGGATGGTTACGTCCACATGGACGGAACTCTGCAAGAGGGGATGCAGTCCGAAGACCCGATTCTAAAGCATTTCTTTAACAGGCAATGCCCCAAAGAAACCAAGTCAACGGACTTTTACAACTTTGAATTTATTGATTGAGTTGGAGATATAATGGAAACCACCCGATCCGAAAGAATTAAGCTTGGCGCGTTTATGCTGCTCTGTGGAGTACTCATTTGCGTATTCCTCGGCTACGTGCTCAAGCGCTACCTGAGCGAACAGTTCGATAATTACTACACCATCTTTGACACCGATGTCAATGGTCTTTTTGTTGACGCCAAGGTCAAGCTGAATGGCATTGACGTGGGTAGCGTCACCAAAATTGAAATCAACGAATCGAACTTGAACCAGGTCATCGTCTCGTTCAAGGTTCACGAAGGTACCCCCATTAAGCAGGGCACCCGCGCAGGCATGACCGCAGGCATGAACCTCACCGGCGAAAAGCAGCTGGTTCTTTCGGGCGGAAACTATAGCGAACCGAACGTCCCCGAAGCGGGCCTTGTCCCGGCCGCCGTGTCGACCTTTGACCAAATCACGAACCAAGCTTCCACCATCGTGGGCCACGTGGATTCCGTCCTCGTGAGTTTGAATTCCGTATTCTCTGTCGAAAACGCAGAGAACCTGAATAAAGCCATCAAAAACTTTGAGGCAATCACCAACAATTTGAAACGTGTCACACAGGATCTTTCGCTCCCCATTAGCAACATGTCGAAGGCTGCCGCATCCATGCACAGCGTGATGTCGGAAATCGAAGAAGCAAAGATTGCAGCGAAGACCGCCGAGAACCTGGATTTGGTCAAGGCCAAGCTTGAAGCCATTGATACCAAAAGCATGAGCGACAGCTTGCAGCAAGCCATGACGGCCATTAGCCAGCTTTCTAAACGGATGGACCTCATAATTTACAACAACCAAGATCAGGTTAGCGAAGTCATGACCGAACTCGGCTCCGTTCTCGAAAACCTCGACGAATTCAGCCAAAAAATCAAGAACAATCCCTCGGCACTCATCCACGGCGAAAACCAGAGTCGTCGCAAGTAAGGAGCCTTTATGCGTAATTTCAAGTATTCTCGAATTTTGGCCATTTTGGCACTCCTCGCCGCATTCGCACTCACCGCCTGCATTGGCGGTAGCGGCCCCAGCGAGCCCACGCGCTACTACACGCTCGCCCTCGAAGACATCAACATGCCTAGCGCTTCTGGCGAAAACGCCCCGCGTGTCCAGATTCGCAAATTCACGGTGGAAGCCGCCTACCAGCGTGCAAACATCGTCTATCGCGAATCCGCTTACGACTTTATGTTCTACGATTTGGACCTCTGGGCAAGTCGCCCCGAAGTCATGCTGACGCAACTCGTAACAGCCTACGTTGACAAGAGCGGTCTTTTTAAGCCCGCCGAGGCAAAGCCGACTGTCAAGCCCGACTATGAAATCCTTGGCAACGTGAACGCCATTGAAGAAGTCGACGAAGGCAGCAACCGCTACGCACGCCTCGCCCTCACGCTCACGTTCCGCAAAACCGAAGCCGAAACCCTGTGGGAAGGACGCTTTGACGAAAAAGTCGCCATGGACGGAAGTGAACCGCGCCACGTTGCCGAAGCCGCCTCGAAGCTGCTTGCCAAGTATATGGAAGACGCTTTGAGCAACATCGCAAACGCAACCAAGTAATTTTTGGCAAATTAAAACCACGACTGCGGTTTATGGGCAAAAGACTCTCTGAAATGTCTTTGGAGGAACTTTGGCGCTTGTTTCCCATATCACTTGTCGCCCCAAGCGGGCTTTGGGAAGCGCAATACGCCGAAATGGAAGTGCGGCTCATATCCGAACTCAAGAGGCACTCCGTCAAAATCAGCCACATCGGGAGTACCGCCATCAAGGGGATTTGGGCCAAGAATATCATTGATATTCTTATTGAAGTCGATGGGGACGAAGTCGAGTTTCAAGAAGTCGCACGCCTCATTACGGGCATAGGATTCTTGCAAATGTCCGCTAGCGAAAAACGCATTTCGTTCAACTACGGTTATACCGATCAGGGTTTTGCAGACAAAGTTTACCACCTGCATTTGCGCTATGCAGGTGATAACGACGAACTGTATTTTAGGGATTACCTAAATACTCACGCCAATGCGGCCAAGGAATACGAAGCACTCAAGCTCAGCTTATGGAAGCGTTATGAATTCAATCGAGACGCCTACACCAACGCCAAAACGGATTTCATTTCAAGAATAACCAAGTTGGCAAAAGCGCAAGCCCTGCAGAAACGAGAATCGCCGTAAGCGAAGGGCCAATCGGGGATCCTCCCGCAAGTTGGTACGCCATAAAACCAGCAAGCCAGGCGAACATATTCCAAACGAACAGCGAGCGTCTTTTTACAACCAATTTTTCGTTGTACCCGGCAGCGTTTTCGCCGCTACGTTCCGCGTTTTTGCAGCACCCATTCGCGTTTTTGCAGCCGCCTTCTGCGCGGCACACCACGTAACGAGAAACGATGAGTACCGTGGCCATCGGGGCAAAAACAGAAGCGATTAAATACAAGAAATCCGTATAGCGTTCAACAATTCCAGAAATCGCAAGGAAGGCTCCCACGGCGCACACCGATACGCCAACCCACTTGGCATTCAGCCTACTGTAAATCGTCCTGGCCGACTCCCCTGCAGAATACGCATCCAAAAATGTCGTCATCACCGTCGAAAAAATGACAATGACAACACCCGCAGAGCCAAGGCCAAGTGCGAGAATCGCTCCCGGGAGCGTCGAAACAGAAGCCGCGGAAATCGCCATGCCAATCATATACATCCAAAGGCTCGTAAGCGTATAAACCACAGCCGAAACCGCCGTCCCTGCCACAGGACGCTCCGCGTTTTTAGTGTAGTCCGCAATCAGCGGAAGCCACGAAAGCGGCATCGCCACAGACATTTCAAACACCACCCAAAACGAACCACCAGAAACAGCACTTGCAGAGATATTCGCCACATCTGCAGCATTTGTCGCAAAATCTCCTCCAAAAAGTTTAAAGCTGAGTACAGCCATGAGCACCGCCAAAAGCACAAGCGCACAAGTCGCCACACGCAAAAAATTTTTGAGCACCACAAAAATCCACACGGCCACAAGAGCCGCAAGCACAACGCACCACAAAGCAAAACCCGGCCCGGAATTTGCGCTGGCGTTGAAATTTTCAGAAGTTCCATTCAGCAAAGTGCCTATGGCCCCAGCCCCTTGCGAAACCATCACCGCAGTCCAGCCAACAAGTTGGAACAAATTAAGCAAAGCAAAGAACTTGGCGCCAAACCCGCCAAAAGTCCCGGCGCAACATTCCATTGCATTAACACGAGAACGAGCGCCAATCAGCCCAACGGCAAAAAGCATCAAGCCCCCGAGCAAGTGCCCAAGGACCAGAGCCGCCCCATTATGTCCTGATTGAATACCAGCCTCGATTTCAGCAACAGAAACCGCAGCGCCAAACCATACAGCACCATTAGCGAAAACACTTGTTCTTTCGCTCATATTACCTCCGCAGGCATTACCCTGATCAGGTTACCGGGTATTTCTCAGCCACTCCGCACTCACGGAAGAGAACCTCAAAAGGTCCCCTATGCAGCACCCCGAATGAATTGCGGTCAAATATAAATAAAGACTCAGGAAAGTTTCAACGATTATTTTGAATCATCACAAAAACGTAACCAAAAAATAACAATCGCTGGTAAAAATTCCCGAATAAACATTGAAAAATGTTTTAGCAACAAAAAAAAGGTTCAAAATTCGTCAAAAAAAAGAAATTATCACTCCAATAAAAACATGTCAGCTATACCATACTAGCAAAGGATACAAAGTGCAGGAATCACAAAAGTGTGATTTTCGTCACACAATAATGTTTGTTAAAAACAAGCTGAAATTTATTGTTTATTTTTTTGAATCATTTTTCACATTTAACGAGGGGAAATATATGAAGAAAATACCATATGGTATTTTTGCCGCACTCAGCACATTCGCATTAGTGGGCTGCGGTGACGATGTTACAAAAGTCTACGAGAATTCCGGAATCGCTTCCGTCGAATCCCTGAAGGACGCAGAATGTTCTGACGAAAACGAAGGTGAACTCGTTTTCTCGAACAAGGACATGAATATGTTCGTCTGCTCTAAGGGCGAATGGAAAGTAGCTACGGGCGAAAAGTCCTCAGATAAGGTATTGGGCTGCGAAGCTAGATCCTTAAAGGACAAGAGCGGCTTTGCCATTTACTGTGGTGGCGATAGCATTGGCGTTGTGTTGAATGGCGTCGACGGTAAAAACGGCGCTGACGGTAAAGACGGCGTCGATGGTAAAAACGGCGTCAATGGTAAAGATGGCAAGAACGGTGCAGATGGTGCCGACGGAGCCGATGGCAACGATGGAGCCACTGGTGCTGCCGGTAGGGACGGTACTTCGGGCGCCACTGGTGCTGCCGGTACATCCTGCAAAATCCAAAGCGCCACAGCCGATACAGTAAAGATTGCCTGCGGTGACGATGTCTCTGTCATTACGCTTCCGGGTGCAGGAGCCAAGACTTACAGTCGCAAGGTCGCACTGAGAATCCCTGCAGCAGATATATTCGAGGATGAAGATTATCCTACAAATAAAAAAGCAAATGTAACGGTGATTGCCCTGAACGAAAAACTTGAGCCGACAGGAACAACCTTCACCTCTACCTTGGTTTTTGCAGGCTATAAAGAATTTTCGGGTTGGTATACCGGAGCCGAAGAATATTCCCCAATGGAATTAACTTTTGAAGGCACCGTTGACGCCAAGCTCACTAGCCCGTACGCATTGATTCGCGTACAAACTAAAGTTGGAGAATATTCAATAATTAATGATTTCATTGAATTCGAAGCCTTGGCGGATATGCAAGATGAATCAATAATCTCTGTAACTTCGGCAAGCAACTTGAAGGTAGATCGCGTCAAAAAACTCGTGGCCAATGGAACAACCTTTGACAAAGCCATGAAGCAAGCAGATGAAGAACTTTACGCAGCCTTTGGCTTTGATTATCGTGGTCCTATTGAAAAGCTCGGCAACGAAAAGTATGCCTATGACCTTTTGGGAATGTTCATGATACCTAACATTTTCGTAAGCATTGACGCAAATACTGATGGCTGTTTTAATTATGAAGTCCTGACAGACAAACTAAAAAAAGGGTTCGCCTTGAATGGGAACTTCAACTTTAAGATTCCTTACACAAATTTTATCAATGACTATTGTTATAAATTTGAGGATCGTAAAAAACAACTTGGCGAAGAATTCCTATTGGTTGATTTGTTGAACTACTTGTTTAGAAATAAAGGCGGACATTTTTTTGAGCTTAAGGAATATCTTGCAAAGATGATGGAACAAGAATACGGATTGCCCTCTTGTGCAAACATAGAAAAGGACACCGTAGCAATTGTAAAAAAGACTCATTACTCATCTAACGCCCTTTTTATTTGCAGCAAAACGAGTTCTGCATGGGGTTTGATTACGGATATGAATGAAGCTGAAAATTTCTATAACATTAACAATGATTCCATTGCTAAATTGACAGGAACCTGTAGTGATAAGAATGAATGGGAGGTTTACGAACTCTTCGGCGCACACAAGCGTTGCGAAAAGTTCGAAGAAGGGGAATATGACTGGCGCGAAGCTAATGGCGATGAAGAATCGCTAGGATTCTGCCAGAGCGAGAACGAAGGCGAAATCCACTACGATGAGGCAACGACTTCGTCTTCTATGTGCAAGGACCATAAATGGGTTGACGTTGACGAGATTACAGCTTATTTAGGCCTCGTATGTAACGAGAATACTAAACATGATTCCGTCTTTACCAAGGATTCCTTGTATTTCTTCTATTGTGCAGAAATAAATGATGATCAATATGCTTGGGAAAACATTAACTCCTTGACGGAAAACGAAGCAGGCTCTCTGTTGTTTGGAAAATGCACGGCAGAACGTAAAGACGAACCTCATTCAATTTGGGTACAAGACGATTCAAAAACAACACAAATTCCATTTATATGTAATGGTTCCGAATGGGTTACTATCGAAGAATGCAATGCCGATAATTTCGGCAAAATACTAAAGGGGAACGACGGCCAATATTCATATGCTTCTGAATTTGTTCACTTAAAATGCGGTAAAACAGGAAATAATTTTGAATGGCAAAAAACAGAAGATATCGATATTGAAGTGGGTTTCCCTTGCTATGAAGTAACGGGCCTTGACAAAGAAGACAATACGTACACATACAACAATATTACGTATCAATGCAATATGGAAACGGGATATTGGTTTGAATATTAAAATGATTTAATTTTCAAAAAAGGCTCGCTTCGGCGGGCCTTTTTCATTAAGTCTTTTAGAACGCATTGCAAATGAAATCATCTTTTTTCTATAATTGCGCCAAACTCAACTTCAATTGGATTTTATTATGACTCTTCGCGAAGCTTTTGAAAACAAGATGCTCTTGCTCGATGGCGGTATGGGTTCCGTCATTCAAACCTACGGAATCAAGGGAGCGAACAACGATATGCTCAGCATTGAAAGGCCGGACGTGATTCTCGATATCCAGCGCCGTTACGTGGATGCCGGAGTCGACGTTCTCACCACGAATACGTTTTCGAGCCAGCGCGTGAGCCAGCACGAATACCATCAGGAGCACCGAATCGCCGAGATGAACCGCGCAGCGGTCGCGATTGCAAAGCAAGCCGCAAACGAAGCCATGGAAAAGTATGGCCGCAAGGTATACGTTTTGGGCGACGTGGGTCCGACCAGCAAAATGCTCTCGATGAGCGAAGACGTAAACGACCCCGCAAGTCGCAGCATCACTTTTGACGAACTCGAAAGTGCCTATCTGGAACAGATTGAAGTTTTGATGGACGCGGGCGTAGACGCCATTTTGATTGAAACGATTTTTGACACGCTCAACGCAAAGGCTGCCCTGAGCGCATTTGACAAGGCTAGAGCAAACCGCAACGAAGCCGCCCAAAAAGCCGGCAAGGACTGCTCGCCGATTGAAGTGATGCTTTCGATGACGGTAAGCGACGCTTCGGGACGCACTCTTTCGGGTCAAACCGTCGAAGCGTTCGCCACAAGCGTGATGCACATGAAGCCGCTCTCCATTGGCCTCAACTGCGGGCTCGGCGCCGACGGCATGGTTCCTTACCTGCGTCGTATGTCTGCCGTGGCTCCATGCTTTATCAGTTGCCACCCCAATGCAGGGCTCCCGAACCAGTTTGGCGGTTACGACGACAAGCCCGAAGACATGGTGCGCAAGATGGGCGTCTATCTGGACGAACATTTGGTGAATATGATTGGCGGTTGCTGCGGAACGACTCCGGACCACATTGCCGCAATGCGCAAGATGCTCGATGCACTCCCGGCAAGTTACAAGCGCCGCGAACCCGCGAAGCTCCCGCAACAACTCCGCGTTGCGGGCCTGGAACCGCTCTTTGCCGAAAACGGAACCTTTGTAAAGGTGGGTGAACGCTGCAACGTCGCAGGTTCCAAAAAGTTCCTCCGCCTCATTAACGAAAAGAATTACGAAGAAGCTCTTGAAATCGCCAAAAAACAAGTCGAAGACGGCGCAACCGTCATTGACGTGAACATGGACGACGGTCTCCTCGACGCGAAGGCCGAAATGCAGACATTCCTGAACTTGCTCGCCTCGGACCCGGCCGTGAGCTGCGTGCCCATCATGGTGGACAGTTCCCGTTTCGAAATCATTGAAGCGGGCCTCAAGTGCTGCCAAGGCAAGTGCATTGTAAATTCCATTTCTTTAAAAACCGGCGAAAAGGACTTCATTGACCATGCGCTCGCCATCCGCCGTTTGGGAGCCGCCCTCATTGTGATGCTCTTTGACGAAGAAGGACAGGCAACCGATTACGACCGCCGCATTAAAATCGCCGCACGAGCTTACGATATTTTGGTCAAGCAACTCGGTTTCAATCCGGGTGACATCATCTTTGACCCGAACGTTTTGACAGTCGCAACCGGCATGGCAGAACACAACGCCTATGCAAGCGACTTTATTCGCGCCTCTCGCTGGATTATTGACAATCTCCCGGGAGTTCGCATTTCTGGCGGACTTTCGAACCTGAGTTTCGCCTTCCGTGGCAACAACTACCTGCGCGAAGCAATGCACTCCGTATTTTTGCACCATGCCATTCCGAATGGTGTGGGCATGGCCATTATGAACCCGGCCGCCGAAGTTGCCTACAAGACGATTCCGATGGAACTGCGCCTCACAATTACCGAAGTCATTTTGAATACGGAACCGGAAGCAAGCGAAGAACTCATCGAAATCGCAAGCCGCATGACCGCAGCCCAAAACGCGGCAAAAGAAGCGGGTGCAAAGTACGACCCCAAGGCCATTTTTGCAATGAGTACCGGCAATGCAACAGCAGACAATAACTCCGCCGCCGAAGTTGCCGTAAAACTCACCGTCGAAGAACGCTTGCAACAAGCGCTCCTCAAGGGAAGTTCCTCCACGCTCGACGTGGACCTCAAGGAACTCCTTGACCGCGGCGACAATCCAGTACAAATTATTTCGGGCCCACTCATGGACGGCATGAACGAAGTTGGCCGCCAGTTTGGCGCAGGTCAAATGTTCCTTCCACAGGTCGTGAAAACCGCGCGCACCATGAAAAAGGCCGTCGAGATTTTGCAGCCATACATCGAAGCGGGCAAGGCAAGCGACGCAGCAAACGGTTCTGCCGCAAGCCGCGGTAAAATCGTGATTGCAACCGTCAAGGGCGACGTTCACGACATTGGCAAGAACATTGTCTCTGTGATTATGGCTTGCAACGGCTTTGAAATGATGGACCTCGGCGTAATGGTCGACGAACAGACCATCGTAAAAGCGGTCATCGAGAATAAGGCCGACATTTTGAGTCTCTCTGGCCTCATTACGCCTTCGCTCGAAGAAATGTGCACCGTAGCAAAGGCCATGCAGGCCGCAGGCCAGAACATTCCTATTCTCGTCGGTGGCGCAACGACCTCGCCCACGCATACCGCCGTGAAAATCGCCCCGTGCTACTCGGGTCCCGTATTCCACGTGCGCGACGCCGCAAGCAACCCGGGGCTCGCCGCAAAGCTTTTGGACCCGGCTACGAGCGCCGCGACCATCGAAGAGAACCACAAGTTGCAACAGGAAATCCGCGACAAGCAGGCTGGAGCCGCAAGTGCCGCCGCAGTCGCCATGTCAGCCGCCACTCCCGCCGTAGATCGCCGTTTTACCTGCGATTGGGCAAACTACAAGGCCGCTATCCCACCGTTTATAAGCGAACAAAAAACATTGAACATCCCGGTCGAAAAGGTCATCCCGCTCATCAGCTGGACGTATTTCTACTGGCCGTGGAAAGTCAAGGAAGGCACCGACGAAGCAAACAAGCTCCGCGCCGACGCCGACAAGCTTTTAAAGGAACTTTGTTCAAAGGAATTTGACCTCCGTGCGGTACAGGCCTTTTACCCTGCCGCGGGAACAGCCTCAAGTATCCAGGTGCAGCTTCGCAAGAACAACCACGAGCCGAATTGCCCATGCTGCAACCAGACTCTCGAAATCGCAACCCCGCGCGAACAAAAATCCGAAGGCACTTGCCTTTCGCTCTGCGACTACATTGCCCCCGCACCGTTCAACGGCAATGCAGCAACAGCACAGGCCAAAAGCGAATTCCGCGACTTTGTGGGAGCCTTCGCCTGCACCGTGAGCGAAGCCTTTGTCAAGCGCCTCGAAAGCCTCAAGGCCAAGCAGGGCGGCAGCGATTACGACGTTCTTTTGTTGCAAACCATCGGAGACCGCCTCGCCGAAGCTTGCGCCGAATTCCTCTCGCAGGAACTCGCAAAAACAGGCTGGAAAGGAATCCGCCCGGCCATTGGCTACCCGTGCCTTCCGGACCAAAAGGCTATTTTCGATGTAGCAAAGATGATCGACTTTGCAGGCATCGGCATAAGCCTCACCGAAAACGGCGCCATGTACCCGCAGGCATCCGTCAGCGGCCTCTACATTAGCCACCCGGAAGCCACATACTTTAACGTTAAAAATTAGAAAGAAACGGACCATAGGCTCGCGCATAGGTTTCTTGTTTTTGAGGAACCTTCGCGCAGACGGCACTAGAGAACCTACGACGCAGTGCGTTCTTTGAAGTCGCCGAGCTAGAAAGAAGCAGCGCTGTACGTCCTTTGGCTTTTTGTATACTACCGTTTTATCGTCGGCACGCTTGCGAGCAATTTCTTCGTGTATTCGTGCTGCGGATTCGTGAGCACTTCGTCGGCATTGCCGCGTTCCACAACATGGCCAAAGTACATCACGAGAACATCGTCGCTTAACGCGCGCACGACCTGCATGTCGTGACTGATAAACACAATCGAGAGTCCGAGGTCGTTTCTCAAATCGTCAAGCAAATGCAAAATTTGCGCCTGTACCGAAACATCCAAAGCGCTCGTTACTTCGTCGCAAAGCAGAACTTTAGGTTCAACCATCAGGCTACGCGCAATGCACAGGCGCTGGCGTTGCCCTCCCGAAAATTCATGCGGGAACTTGTCCATCGCCGCCGCCGGAATCGACACGCGGTCCAACAGCGAGAGCGCCCGTGCCCGCGCCTCCTCGAGCGCAACTCCGCGAGCCGCAAGCGGTGCCGTCAATATTTCCGTCACCGTCTGTCGCGGGTTCAGGCTGCTGAACGGGTCCTGGAAAATCATCTGCACCAGGTTCCGCACGCGCTTCATCGAAGCACCGCTCTTGAAGTCGACCTTCTCGCCAAAAAGTTCAAACTCGCCCGCATCGTGGTCTACAAGCCCCACCAGCGATTTTACAAGCGTCGACTTGCCGCAGCCAGACTCGCCGACCACCGCCAGAATCTTGCCTGCCTCTAGCGTAAAAGAAACGCCGTCCACCGCGGTAAAGTAATCCGTCACCCGCGAAAGCACTCCGTTCCGCATGGCAAAACGCACCCGCCAGTCGCGAACAGCAATCGCCGGCGCGTTCCCTGCCTGCGGATTCATAGCGTTCCCTGCCTGCGGATTCATAGCATTCTGAGCCAGGCGCTCGCCACCAGTCCTGCATTCAACAGGTTCAGCCATCGTTTTCTCCGTCCAGGCTCTTCAAGGCATCCTGCACGTTCTTTTCGGTATCCACCAGAATCTTACGGCACTTTTTTAAAAGTTCCGTAGCCTCCTGTACCTGCCCCGACAATTCATCAATTTCCATTTCGGAATTGTCAATGCGCTCCAAAATGGCCTCAAGGCGGTCCATTGCGTTTTTATACTCAAAGTTTTCTTGACTCATATTCAAGAATATAGTTACATTTGATTTGATGGATTTGTTCGCTCAACACACCAGACTCTTTTTTCGCATGACCTCTGCACTCACCACGGTCATCTTATGCGCATTAATCGTAACCTCACTTTCCGGATGTCTTGACATTCCAAACGCCCCAAGTGACGACCGCAAAATTGAAAGCATTAGCGTGTATATAGAGCAAAAGGGAATCCACGATTCGCTTGACCTCAAAATGCACCCCTCGGATTCGGCCACCCTAAATGTTCTCGTCCAGCCCCAAAAGTTCAAAAACGAACTCTCCTTTGAATGGCTTCGCCAATCTCCAATTAAAAATGACTCGTCCACCTTTACTAGTCTAGGGTCGGGAACAAAATATGGAATTTCTCCAAACACACCCAGTCTTTTTATCCCCGACCTTCTCGTAGCCACCGACAAGCGTGGCAACCGTAAAGAAATAAACATTCATGTCATTTTAAACGCCCGCCCACAAATGGATTCCGTCACGGTTCCTGCGGCAGGCGATACGCTTTACGGAGACGTCAACACATCGTTCCTATTCAAGTGGAATTCTTCAGACCCCGATGATTTTAACGAAGGCTTGCCTTCGTACAGAGTAATTTTTGACGATACCGCCTTTGAACTTGGAAATCTCAACAATATTTACCAAGCAGGGTTCCTCCCCGGCAAGCATACCTTTAGCATTATCGTCACTGACGCATACGGAGACAGCGATACTCTCCCCGCACGCAAGTTCTACGTACTTGACACCCTTGGAGATACAGACAAATGAAAAAATGGCTTCTAATTTTGGCATTTTTCCTTTTTGCCTGCACCAACGAGGACGACTATCTTTTTGACGAGTCTGAATCTAGGGACATTTCGGTTCTTGCCAAAATGGCCCTCGATTTGGATTCCATTAACAATCCAAAAGCAAACCTCGTTGTCACACCGGACGACTCCATTATATTTTTTGCCGACGTAAAGCCGTCTAAATCCATCCGAATGCAAAAATACTACTGGACCCTTGATGACAATTTTTTCGCTTCGGAATTCAATTTTCGAAAATCAATCCAAGATCCGGGCCCACATACCGTTACATTTACGCTTATTGACTTTTTCGGCGACACCATCTCAGACGCGCTCCACATTTGGGTTGGCCGCGCCCCTATCTTGAACGACAGCCTTTTCATTCCATCTACTAAGGCGCACAACATTCCATTTTTTGGAGGCATATCCTTCTCCTGGTCCGCTTTTGACCCCGATTCCATTTGTCCGCTCCACTATAAATTCATGCTTACCGACATTGATCATCACATTTTGATAGACACAATAATTTATCAAAATCATTTTACCTACCCCAATTCTATCAACCCTTCCTCTCGCTACAATTGGTCTGTGCGAGCCTACAACGACATTGGAATGGAAGCAAAGAAAACTATTTCTAGTCATTTTTTCACAAAGGGCGTTAATAACGAAGGGGCCATCATTGCATACATCAATACATCGGCACAACACAGCAGTCATTTTGTAGATTTGCGCTATGCCGTATCACTTGTGGATTCAAATAATCAAGTAATAAAAAAGGACACTTTAGTTTACGACTCTCGTGACAACGCCAAAGCCACGTTCCATTCCATTTCTGCGGGGAAATATAAACTTGCCGCCCAAATATGCAATTATTCCGACTACCAAAACGACACGCTCTCTTTTAGCATAAAACCCAACGAAGTCCTTGAACTTGACACTCTCCATCTTCTAGACACCATTCCGCCAACAATTGAATTTGACGGAGCAAAGGGAGATACAATCGATTATGCCGACACTTTGGTTTTCACCATCCTGGACGGTGGCACGACATCATCTAAAACTACCTTGCAAACATTCCTCAACGGCTCATTTTTAAACAATCAAAAATTAGGCGACGGCAAATATTTGGTGGAACTACCCCAAACTGCAAAATCCTGGCAATACACATTACTGACTCTTGTGGCCACCGACATAAGCCGCAATGAAATAAAAAAAACATACTATATCAAGCCAAGTGAATCTTTATTTGAATGCAACATCGACACAACTTTGTACGACGATGAAATTTTGGATCTATTTGTTATTGATCATAACCCATATATGTTTATTCCAGAATACTTCTACTTTGATATTCCCATAGAAGACGGCCCCATTACCGTAGTCGCAGGCAATTCAACTTCTCATCATATTCAAATAGTATCATCCCTATTTAAAGAAGAAGAAAACCATTTAAGAACCGGCGTTCAGTATAGTAACGGTTTTACCACCTGGCGCAACTGGACCGTCCACCGCAAATTCAGCAAACGAGGCGACAATGAAGAATAAACTCTACATTTTCTCTATCGCCTTTATCTTCGCGCTCCTTGTTACGAGCTGCGGAGACGATTCACTCGTGGACGAAGCTGATCAGCCAACAATTATCCAGCACATTTTTGTACTCCCCGAACGTTTTAACGGCGAGCCGTATAACTACGGTCAGCCACCTAAAACCGCCTATGTAGATGTAGACGAGGTAGTCAAATTCAGCGTAGGCTACTCCGTCTCGGGTTATTACGTTTCAACAAGCGATTACGACACCTACATTCAAAGCAAGCAGTGGAATATTAACGGCGAACATTTCAATGTCAATTCCTTCCGTTACGCTTTCGCGGTTCCAGGCCACTACCAAATTTCTGTGAGTTCCATAGATTTCATGAACGACACCATTACAAGCGTTCTTGACATTTACGTCAACACCCCGATTTCTACAAAACTCGTATTTCCCGAAAACGGCTACAACTTAGTCGATCCCGTTTCTGAAGACGGCATAGACATTAAGTGGAACGTTTACGGCGTTGACGAATGGGAAACAACTTCTTGCGACATTTTCGCATCCTTTAACAAGGAAGACGTTTGGGATTCTCCTCAAGCCCAAAACGATTGCAAAGAGCCAATACACATCATAGGCCCCATTGCTCCAGATATTGACGAATATTCCTCAAAGCACATTTACTGGGCCGTCATCGCCACGAATCGTGCAAAAAACGGATGGATAGAACGAGACACCACCCCTATTTTTGAATTTTCCACAAAATTCCATCCAGAAGATTTAGCGGCAATTCAAATACCTATTAACTACACCGATTATTCTTTCATAGGTTCTGTAAATACAAAAATCACGCTACTCAACGCCGATGGCGATACGCTAGACGTCCTCAGCAACTTTGTACCGCAAAACAGCGTCACCGCCTACATTAAGCCCCAGCTGGGTGTCAAAATTATTGCAGAAGAATTAACAAGTACCGACTTCCAAAGCGATTCCACAATCATAAACGTTCCCGAAGCAGCAAGCTTCATTGCAAATACATTAACACTAATTGACAGTGTACCGCCGGTGGTTACTCCGTTCAAGGAAGCGTTCGATAAAAGCGAGCAAATTTCATTCCTTTTAATAGATAACGGGACCGGTATCAACTGGCTTCATTTTGGTGTAAGCATCAACGACATCCCATTGGAAACCACCCTCAATTCGTCCCGGATTTCTTTCACCAATCCATGCAAACACAGTTGTTATGCAACCATTCAAATACAAGACAACGCCAACAACGTATACCCGGAACTCTATTGGCATCTAAGCGTTGAAAATGATTCCGTTTACGTCACAGGCCCATTCAACAATGCGGGGAAATAATATGATTCGAACATTCTCCGTCATTCTTTATCTTTTGGTTTTTGCAACCGTATCGTTTGCACAAGATTCTACGGCCACCAAAGACTCCACGGGAGCTCGCGAGCAGCAGCCCAAATACCTGCATATTTCAACGAACCCCTCGTACGCCGACGTCTACATAAACAACACGAAGCCCAAGCACTCAAGCACTCCGGACTACGAATTACCGGGATTTATAGAAGTTCCCGCCGGTCAACCCGATGTCGTAATCACCATATTCCGTCCGGAATATGCGGATACCTCTATTAACGTACATTTGTCCGCCAAAGACACGTCGTTCTTAATTGTATCGCTCCGTCCACACTATGACGACAAAATTTCAAACAAACAATACAGTGAAGTTTCCCACCGCCACCGCAAGCAAATCGGTCATAAACTTCTTTGGGGGTCCATTGTGCCCTTTATGGCTAGCGGAATTTCGGCACTGGTTTCAAAGTACAATATTGAACGAGCTAACGATACAAAAAAACAATTGAAGAACACGCTCATTCACAACGAAAACCAGTATCAGCAATCCATAGACAAATTTAACGATTACCGAGACAATGCAAAGCAAGCGAAAAACATAGCGACCTTTGGCGCAGTCTTGGGCGGAATAGTTTTTACAACAGGATTGATTTTATCCTTCTAGGTGTTATATGAAAAAACTTATAGCAACACTCGCAATCCTTCTCGCCATGCATTGCTTCGCCGTCGAAGCAACCGGCCCCATGGTAAACATCGAATTGCTTTCGGGTACAAAACAACACGCTCAATTTTTGGGTATACAAAACGACACCGTACAACTGGGAGGTTATATCAAGGACCAGTTCACCGTCGTCCGTATACACAAAAGCAAGTTCAAGAGCATCACCGACGAGAACGGCAACAATTTTTTAAACGACTCCACGACTAAAGATACCACAGTCGTAAAGGATACTGCCTCGGTTCAAGCAGTTTCGCAGCCGACTGCAACCGACTCTACCGCCGCAGCCGCCATTGATACAGCAGCCGCAACCGTCGATACAGCCGCTGCAGTTCCCACCGCAGAAATCGATAGCACTCCAACCATTCCACTTTCGTCAAACAACGTATTCGTTTCTTTTGAAGAAACCTCCAGCGACCCATTACTATCCAAACAAATAACCGCCCTCACTGCGAGACTCCTTTTGGAACAAGGCGAGCAGATTCAACTTTTGAATCGTTCCGAAATAGCCGACTGCAATGACGACCGCTGCGTTCAAAAAGTTCTTGCCAAGTCCGGAGCCAAAACAATGTTCCTTGGCAAAATCATTTCTGGAAGCAAACCCGATAGTTCCACCATCGAATTTTCCCGTCTAATTTTTGAAGACAGCCTCCCCGAAATACACAAGGCTCAAATAACCGTTTCTACGGCAACGGCCTTAAGCGATGCCCTCGAGAACAACAAAATCAAGAACATGATAAAACTTGCCAAAGGCGAGGAACTTCCTAAAACTGCGGCAAAGAAAAATTACATCTATGTAGAAACAGACCCCGAAGGAGCAACTCTATCGTATTCCCAAAAGGACGCCCTTTGCAAAACACCTTGCACTTTTGCAGTCAAGGACACGAATAAAGTTACCCTGAACGCATACTGGGATGTAGGAACACAACTGTGGGGAGCGCAAAGCGTGGTACACCCTATTTCGGGTGACACTGCCAAAATTTCGCTCAAGCTCAAGCCTGTCTCTCCAGAAATTCAAGTCATTTCAACGCCTTCCGATGCAGAAATTTTCCCGGGAACCATAAACATCACCAAGCACAGCAAGCCAATAGCAAAAACCCCGAGTAAGTTTTACATTGACGAACCCGGTATGGCGAACATCACGCTCCGCAAAATCGGATACAAAGACACCGTGGTCTCATTCTACGTAGCCCCCATCGCAGAGACCCGGCTTGATATCGAAATGGAGCGCCTCACCGACTACAACATTATCGTTGAACAACAAAAATGGCAACACGATCGCCAAATGATGACCCTTGGCAAAGCCATCATGGCCTCTTCCATTGCTCCCATTCTAGTAGGCGCCATATTCACTTACCTTGGATTCAAAGATTACGATGACGCCAAGGATATTAAAGACGACCTCAAGATGCCAGGAATCGTGAACGGCCCTAAATACAAAGCAAAGGTCAAAGAAAATAAAGACCTTGTAAACAGAGGAGACCGAAAAGTCATTATTGGCGGTTCGTTGGCCGGAGCCGGCATAATTTTATTAGGAGTCGGCCTGTTTTTCACGTTTTAGCTTTTTTTGGGGTAAAAACGCCCCAAAAAAGCTCCCTTTTTTGTTTCACCACCTCTTTTTTTGTAAAGAAAAGCTAAATTTTAAGTGATGCGTAGACTTTTATTTACTTTATTGCTTCTTTCCGTGACTGCTTTCGCCGCCGACTATGAACGTTCGAATTGGCGTATGCAGTTGTATTTGCAGGCTGAACCCGCAATACTCAACTTTGAGGACTCCGACCCGCAGTTCCTCGTCGAAAAAGATTCCAAGAAGGGCCTGGTTCCGAGACATATCGACGAGGACATATTCGCTGTTCCGCTGTCGCTCGGTTTCTTGTGGAGCCCGCTTATTACCCCGTTCTGGAAGGCAGACATTCCGCTCACCATCTGGTTGGGCGTTGAACTCAATACCTTCATCTTCAATTTTAACTCGCAGGGCTTTGGCGACATCATGTCGAACGACATCTATTACTTTGACGGTGCCGCCAACACCAGTTCCTGCAACGATAAAGACGGTTGCGAAAGCGACGACCAGACCCTGAGCTTCCGTTCTTACGCTCCGGCCGGCCTCCTTGGTTTGACCTTCAATATCGGCGGCGACTTTGACCTCCGTGTTTTGGGCGGCTACGGCATCCAGTTCTTTACCTTTACCAACGACAACAATGGTTCCCAGCGCGACGTGACCAGCTACGCTCCGACGGCCTTTGTTTCTGGCGCACTCGAATATCGCATCACCGAAGTGTTCCAGGACGTAGACCTCAAGGTCGGCATCAACGTTCGCAAGGAATTCATGCCTTACGAAAACTTCAAGGCAACAAACGAAGTCAGTTCCAAAAAGATCGAAGGCCTTCCGCCTGCCTACTCGGGAATCGAATTCGACAAGATTTCTTACAAGTACCCGGTTCGCGTTGGTCTCGAATTCTCGCTCGACTTTGGCCGTGAAAGCCGCCGCGACCGTGGCATGCGTTACAAGCTGCATGACCGCGACGACGTGCTCCGCAAAAACAGCGAAGTCAAGGACACGCTCAGCGACTGGGACTGCATGGCCATTGAACGAGACTACCGCTTCTTCCTCGACGATGATGGCGAACTTCCCGACATGAGCGAAGCCTACACCCGTACGCAGTTCGCCGACGTGCTCGAAAGCTTCCTCGCCTTCTGTCACCCGGCAGATCTCGCCACTAAGGAAAAGCTCTACGCCTCCTTGGATACGGGCCGTGTGCAGTTGAAGGAATACCAAGTCCGTCAAGAAGACTCCCGCTTTGACCAGGTTATGGCTTCCAACGATCCCGAAATGCTCGAGATGTACTTGGAATACTACCCGGATTCTCCGCGCCGTGGCGAAGTCGAGAACAAGCTTAAGAACCTGAGCGAATACCACAAGTTCCGTGAAATTCAGGCCCAGAACACCTTCAAGGCTTACCTCGGTTACCTGAACGACAATCCGGATGGCGCCTTCCGCGACGAAGCTGAAGCCGGCATCTTTGAACTAGTGAAGGAAGGCAACCGCCTTAAGGACTATGAAATCTACCTGAAGCGCTTCCCGGACGGCAAGTACGCCGAAGAAGCCAAGGCTGCCTTGAGAGCCGCTAACACCAGCGAGCCCTCTATGATTGAGACTCAGACTCCTGAATATGCGGCCGAACCTGAAGAGGCAGTCGAAGATCAGGAAGAAGATGTTGCTCCAGCCAAAAAGAAAGGCAAGAGTAAGAAAGCTTCTAAAAAGAAAGCCCCTGCCAAAAAGGCCAAGGGCAAAAAGAAGAAGTAACCATTAACTAAGGCGCGGCTTTGGTCGCGCCATTATCATATTCAAACAGAATGAAACTTTTCGCATCGCTCGTATTTTTCTTTGCCGTCAGCATTTTTGCAGCCGAACCGGCACTTCCAGTTGACACCGCAAGCGCCAGCATTTACGAACAAATTATTGACTGGTACAACGACAACCTGAACTACGGAACGGTAACCCTCCTCATGGCGGTCGAAAGTTCCTTCATCCCATTTCCGTCAGAGCTCGTTGTACCGCCCGCCGCTTACAAGGCCCTGCAACCGGATTCCAATATCAACATATTCTTGCTGGTAATCTTCGCAAGCATTGGAGCCTTGATTGGAGCCTTTATCAACTACTACCTGGCAAAATTCCTCGGCCGCCCAATCATCTACAAATTCGCCGACAGTCGCCTGGGTCACTTTTTGCTTCTCGACGTAGGTAAAGTTCAAAAAGCCGAAGATTACTTCCGCGAACACGGAGCCATTTCAACATTTGTAGGGCGCCTCATCACAGTCATCCGCCAGCTCATTTCACTACCGGCGGGGCTTGCCAACATGAAACTTTCGACATTCACGCTCTACACCTTCCTTGGCGCCACCATTTGGAACTGCGTTCTTGCGGCTCTCGGCTACTTCGCCCACGGGCAAAAAGACATTATCGAGAAGTACAACTCTGAACTCGCCATTGCACTTTTGGCACTCGGCGTTCTGTTCATTGGCTACATGGTCTGGAACGCAGTCAAGCCACAAAAGAAAAATTAGAGTTCGCCGTAAAAACCGCTTTTAAAAATCGCAGTTCTTTACACAGCGGTTCATTTGGAATTCCGATTCCATCACCATGATACCTTTATTGTAGCGTCGGTAGGCTCCATGGCGGATACCGCGTTCAAAGGTCATCTCTTCTTTTAAACCGCCCAAGTCATCGAACGTTTGAGCCTTGCCGTGAATGCGACCGTTGGAATACGGGATTTTGCGACGGACAAGGCCGCGTTCATCGTACTCTTCACTCATGCCATCAAGTACGCCATTCTTGTAGTTTTCACGGGACTGTTTTTTACCATTTTCAAAATAGCTGGTGCTAAAGCCATCTTCTATACCGTCCCTATAACCAATGGTCTGCCAAAGATTTCCATTCTCGTAATAGCTGCGGAACACGCCATTGAGTTTACCCGCTTTGTATGTAGCTTCAACAGCCACCTTTCCATTCGGATGATACGTAACAGCAACGCCTTCGCGCACGTCCGTTCCCTTTTGTACTGTATAAATACGAGCCAAGCTACCGTCTTCAAAAGTTGATTTGATGGTATCTAAAATAGAAACAGGGGCCGCATTTCCGGCGGCCAGGGCGTTGACAAAAGCGCAACACGCAAACAGAACGAAAAATTCTTTTTTCATCACAGTTAAATGTAGCAATCTACCCGTATATTTAGTATTTTGTGTTGCAACATGCATGTTACTTTTTTAAATCCGCCTTTTCACCCGATGTTCAGTCGGGAATCCCGCAGTCCCTGCGTTACCAAGTCCAGTACCCTTTATTGGCCCATGTTTTTGAGTTATGCCGCAGGCGTGTGCGAAGCCGACGGCAACGAGATTCAGCTCATCGACAGCCCGGCCATGGAACTTGACCTCGCACAGACGCTCGAAGGCATCAAGAAGTTTAAGCCGGAACTCGTCATCTGCAGCACGAGCACGCCGAGCATTTTGAACGACCTCAAGGTGGTAAAAGCCATCAAGGAAGAAGTCGGAGCCGCATGCCCCGGCGTAAAAGTCGCCATCATGGGCACGCACGCCACCGCAGAGCCGCTCGAGAGCATGGAAATGTGCCCGGAACTCGACTACGTGGTCATCGGCGAAGCCGACTACACCTGCAGGAACCTCGTCCGCAGCCTCCGTGGAGACGGCGAACCCGTCGGCCAGTTCGCAGGCCTCGCCTACCGCACCGCCGAAGGCAAGGTGGACTTCCAGCCCGAAGGCCCGAAAATCGAGAACCTGAACGAAATCCCCTGGGTCTCCAAGGTTTACCGCAAGCACCTCTACAGTTGCTACAAGAAGTATTTCTACGGCGCAAACCTGAATCCGCTTATCGTGATTCTCTCCGGCCGCGGATGCCCGAACCATTGCAGTTACTGCGTCATTCCGCAGACGCTCAACGGCCACAAGTTCCGCCGTCGCGACCCCAAGGACGTCGTCGACGAACTGCAGTACATCAAGGACAACTTTGAAGACCTCGGCGAAGTATTCTTCGAGGACGACACCTTCACCGCAAGCCACGAGCACGTCCGCGCCATCTGCAACCTGATTCTCGAGCGCGGCCTCAAGATTACGTGGAGTTGCAACGCCCGCGCCGACGTTCCGCTTGATTTGCTCAAGCTCATGAAGAAGGCCGGCGGTCGCGAAATGTGCGTCGGCTTCGAGAGCGCCTCCCCCGAGGTCCTCGAGAAGATTCACAAGGGTGTAAAGAACACCGACAAGGCGATTGAATTCACGAAGAACGCCCGCAAGGCGGGGCTTCTCGTGCACGGCTGCTTCATGGTAGGGAACCCGGGCGACACTCCGCAGACTCTCCGCATGACGCTCGACTACGCCAAGAAGTTGAACCCGAACACGGCTCAGTTCTACCCCATCATGGCTTACCCGGGCACCGAAGCCTACAAGGAAGCCTTGGAAAGCGGCGCCTTAAAGACGAAGGATTACAGCCAGTGGCTCGACAAGGACGGCTTCCACCGCACCACAATCCAGCGCGGCGAACTCACCAGCCAGGCACTCGTCGACTTCTGCGACAAGGCCCGCCGTGAATTCTACCTGCGTCCGGGCTACATCATCCGCCAGGGAATCATGGCCATCAAGAACCCGCGCGAACGTTACCGCGTCTTCCGCGGATTTGGCACGCTCGTGAAGCACCTGTTCCGTAAGCACGGCGAACTTGCGCCGGTCGCCCGCCAGGCGCCAACGATCAAGCCGTAGAGGATAGTCAAGGTTTTCCTCTAGACTCCTTTCCTTCTCACGGGAAGGGAACAGCTAGCTGTGGATTTTCACATCCCCTGCGACGTGTTCCCTTTATTTTATTCATTTTTCCCACAGACTGGCTAGTCTGCTTCTACAACATGTGGTGAGACTTTTCGCTCACCGTATATTCTTCGTCCAATTCGCGACGAGCAAGCAGAACGCGTTTCATTTCGTCATTCAGCATAGTTGTCGCTTGACCATGGGGCATTTCGAGGAACGGTTTTATGGATATCGGTTCCAACACATCCAAATAGTAGTGGTACTTTGAGGTCGGGTGGAACGAGAACATTTTGTCAAACTTGCGCAAACCAATCTTTTCATTACCACCAAAGTAAATAGGAAGCACATCACATTCCGCAGCAAGAGCAAATCGCGCGGCGCCCTTCTTGAATACCCATGGCTCGCCCGGGCGTGTCCTTGTCCCTTCCGGGAAAACAATGAGGCAATTTCCATCGTGAATAGATTCCGTAGAAAGCTTGACCTGGTCATCAAAACTTTGGCAGTTGGGAATGTAGATTGAATTGATGATGCCCGACATGAACTTATTCTTCACGAGGGAACCCTTCACAATACAATCTGCGTTAGGAATGATGGAAACAAGCATCACCACATCCAAAAGAGACGGGTGATTCGCAATGATAACCTTGGAATGAAGATCCTTTAAACGTTCTCTATGTTCAACACGGAAATCAACAACAATATGTTGCATGACCCAAGTCAAAAAGACAAACGAACGATAAACCGTACGGCGTGACATGAGGCTGAATTTTTTCTTTGAAAACCCACACTGTACATAGTTTATCGGGAACAGTACCGTAGCGATAAACAGGCCACCTACACCAAAAATGGCAAAACTTAGAAGTTTGCCAAATATCCGGTAAACATAGACAACACGTTCTTTTATCTTCATTTTAAGACACGTTCTTTAAAGAACTCCAACGCTTGATCCGCAGCATGTTTCGCCTTCGGAAAATCAGACAAATCCAGTTCCACATCCCCATCCCGCTTTTCACTAGAAAGTCTAAGCGCAAGAGCAAAGGGGACATTCGGATAATCCGAAATCGTAGAATAAGCATCTGGAATAAGTTCATCCGAAAACACGAATACGCGTTCCGAATCTCCTTCGCAAAGCATGCCGTTTACGCAATCCCTGAGGCCAAATTCAAAGGAATTTGCACCAGAATAGGACGCAGAATAACCAGACATATTGCCTTCCACAATAGTGGAGCACGAAACCGGAGCATTAAACACCGACAAACTAAAATTCGCCGGAGTAACGGTATTGAGTTCTATCAGTTTCTGCGAAATCTTAAACTGCTGGCGAATTTCACCATATTCCGAAGAAAACGTTATCTTCACAAGAGGCAAGCCCTCGGAGACAATGTGATTCACATAGACAGCCATCTTAGTCACCATGCTCAAACGACGGCGCAAAAGCATGTCGACAAATGGAAGCTTTGGAGTCAAAGCCTCTCGCAGAATTTCGCGTTTTCCGGATTTCCACTCGGCCCACTCCTCAGGCGTTTCAACACCGGGAGCCCAGGCCCCGAATTTGCGTATGTAGACTGGATTAGACATTATTCTTGCGGAACCTGAGAAGGGAATAGTCATTGGGGCCGAGTCTATGGTGTGCATCGCAGAAGCGGAAGCCACCCGCCTCGATAGCGCTCTTCAATTCCTCGAACCGGTACATTTTACTGTTGCCATTCGCCATGCAGGTAAAGTACAAAGATGTCGCCTGCAAAGAGTAAGCAGCAGCTTCAAATCGCTGGTGATCCCACAGCGGTTCCAAAACATAGATGTCTGCATTTTCGTCCACAGCGGCAAACACTTTCTTAAGAATGGACGTTATTTCTTCAAGCGAGAAACAATCCAAAAACTGGCTCATCCAAACCACATCCGCACCCTTGGGGAACACGACCGACGAATCAAGTACATTACATGGAATCGTATCGATTCTATCGGCTAATCCTGCCTCGGCGGCTCGTTTTTGGGCCACAGCAATCTGGCCCGGCAAATCGATGATGGAAACGTGAACATCCTTATTGTACTTGCAGCAGTTAACGGCCCACTTCGCCGTATTGCCGCCAATGTCAAACAACCTTCCACAGGGGTTCGCAAACACAATCGGAAGAACTTCCGGGAAAGCCTGGTCCGAATAAAAATGGTCAAACCCAAACCAGCTTTTCTTTTGTTGTTCGGTCAACTTTGAAAGTCCCTCGTACAAGGTTTTCCAAGGTCCCAAAGTCGACAACCCCATAGGCTTTCCGCCCCGAATAGATTCCTGAAGTTTGTCTGCTCCCAAATAACAGATATCTTCCGAGAAGTTGAAATTCGCTTGCGTCATCTCGTCCATAAGCATATACACGCCTATTTTGCCAAGCGTAAATTTCAATTTTTCGTTCTCGCTCGGCACAAGTTTGAGCAAGCCCAGTCCAAGTCCCATTTCAACAAGGACCGCTATTCCATATTCTGATATATTCAATTGCGATGCAATTTCAGGAACCGTAATTCCCTTTTTCCGCGACTTGTTCACGGCCTCAAGAATTCCCATTTCCAAAAGAGCACGAGTTGCCTGAAAAGTAAGCGGAGACAAGGCTATTTTTTGAGCCTCAAATTTCGCATCAACAGCAGAAATTTCATCTTTATAATACGCATCAATCATAGACAATCCCGTTCAAATCGCTTTTTACACAATATAGTTTTTTATATTTGAATAGGAAAGTAGAACTTACACAAGGGAACAAAATGAATGAATTAAAAAATAAAATCAAAGAGGTCATCATTTCCGTACTGGAACTTGAAGACATCACTCCAGAAGACATCGACGACGAGGCTCCGCTATTCGGCAAAGGGAAAGGTCTCGGACTCGACTCCATTGACGCCCTTGAACTTGGTCTCGCAATTAAAGACAACTTTGGAGTATCTTTCACCGCTGTAAACGAGGAAACACGTAAGCATTTCGCTTCAATTAACGCTCTCGCCACCTACATTTCAGCAAACAGTGAGAAGTAATCATGGAAAAAAACGAAATTCTAGAAAAGCTCAAAGCAGCCCTCATTGATGAGTTCGGCCTCGATGAAGGCAAGGTCGTTCCCGAAGCACTGCTTTACGAGGACCTCGGTCTTGACTCCATCGACGCGGTCGACCTCATCGTAAAGCTTAAATCCATGCTTCCGCACAACATCGATCCCGAAGTGTTCAAGTCCGTTAGAACTCTTCAGGACGTCGTTGACGCCATCTACAATCTCATCCAGGAAGCAAATCGCAATTAATGAAATCGGTGGCAGGGAAAATAATCTTTGCCGCACTTTCAGTCCTCTATCCGGGACTTGTGTTTTGCGGTCTTTATTTTTGGGGACTCAAACCACGAGTCTTAAGTCTCGCTCTTCTGGTTCTTGCACTTTTCCATTTCATTTCCTATTCAAAAGAAAATGACAAGAAAAGCGTCTCGGCCATAAAAGGCGGACTTTTTTTTATACTCACGCTTCTCTGTGGAAGCACTGCTTTCGCCCTCGACAGTACACTGTTCCTTATGTTCTATCCGGTCGTCATCAGCGTTTGTCTCCTGTTTTTCTTTGGTACAAGTTTATTCTTTGGTCCAAACATCATCTTTAGGTTTGCATGCATTGGCCACAAGGAACTGAGCAAATCAGCTCTGCGATCCTATGTAGAAAGGTACTGTGCCAAAGTGACAAAAGTATGGTGTATATTTTTCATCATTAACGGGACTATTGCCACAGGAACAGCAATCTACGGCAACGAAAAAATTTGGACCATCTACAACGGCTGCATCGCCTATATTCTTATAGGCTGTCTATTCGCAGGAGAATTTATGATTCGTAGAATCGCAGAAAGGAATCAGCCCCCTTACATGTACCTTTCTAGTTTCAAGCGTGATTCACGAAGCGACGACTCCATAGTCGCCTTTGGCGGGAATGGCGAACGCGACGTAAAAACCTGGAAAGATTTTACATCGGACGTTTCCAAGCTGCGCCAAGGTTTTGAAAAGATGGAAAACAAGCCGTGGATACTCAACTTCAACGATAGCTACTTCTTTATGGTAGCTTTCCTTGCGTTAATGCAAAGCCACCGCACAGCAATCATCACGGCAAACCGCAGCAACGAATTCATAAAAGAAATACGAAAGGAAGATTCCTTCTTCCTCACTGACGAAGAGTTCAATGGCGCAATTCTCATCGATCAATTCCTCAAGAATAACGAGGATGATGGGAAATGGCCCACGTTTAACCCGAGTGAATCCAATGTATTCCTCTACACATCGGGAACTACGGGGACTCCCAAAAAGTCCCCCAAAAAATTCATCCAATTAGAAGACGAAGTCAACGAATACGCAAGTATCTACCTTGAAAAGTACGACAAGGCTGTAGTCATAAGAACGGTAAACCACCATCACATTTTTGGTCTCACATTCTCCTTGATGATGAGCCTTATGAGCGCCTCTCCCTTCCGTAGAACCATGGTAGAATTTCCTACCGAAATAGAGTCGCTAAAAAACAACAAATTAGTCATCATCGCAAGTCCTGCATTTTTAAAAAGACTTTCCGGCGGCATTGACAAGCCTATCGATTTCAAACAAAATCCCTTCATTCTTTCGGCAGGTGGCGTTCTTCCCGAAGATACCGCCGCAAACGCAGAAAAACTGCTTGGATACTGGCCCTCCGAAATTTACGGAAGCACAGAAACTGGTTGCATTGCGCATAGGCAAAGCAAAATTGATGTACACTACACTCCGTTTCCAAACAACAGCGTTACACTCACCGACGAAGGCTCCTTGCATGTGAGCTCGCCCTACATCTACGAAAAAAACGGGTTCACCACAGCCGACCTCATCAAGCAAGAAACCGATGGACGATTCGTACTCCTCGGTCGCGCAGACTCCATCGTAAAAATTGAAGAAAAAAGAATTTCACTCCCTGAAGTCGAAATGCGAATTCGACAAACCGGATTCGTTCAAGACGTACGCGTCATCGCGCTGTCAAAAAAAAGGCAATTTCTCGCTGTAGCCATCGTTCTGAACAAAGAAGGCTCCGAAAAATTTAAGGAATACACAAAGCTCGAAATCAATCAATATTTCCGAGAATTCCTCGCGAACTATTTAGAAATGACGGTCATTCCCAAAAAATGGCGCTATCTCGAGGAACTGCCGCAGGACACACAGGGGAAAATAAAAAATAATGACATTGAGGCTCTCTTTATGTACCCCGACTCTACAAACAAGCGCATTCTACAAGTAAAGCGAGACGGAAACCACGCAACAATCAAGTTTTCTATCCCGCAGACAAGCGACTACTTCAACGGACATTTTGAGGAATTTCAGTTACTCCCTGCTGTTGTGCAGGTGGAACTCACCATGAAATTCGCACATCAGTTCCTCGGAACAACGCTTTCGCTCAAAAAAATTCTCAGAACAAAATTCATGAAACCAATTTTACCCGAAGCACAAGTATTCCTAGAACTTGATTTTGACAGCGAAACGAGCAAGCTTTCATTCCAATTCTTAGGAAACGACAACGAAATTCATTCTTCCGGAAGCATTCTCCTTAACGAGGAGACAAAATGAGAGAAACGGCCAGCATCAAGCTCTGCGCAGTAATTCCGGTCTACCGTCACGAAAACACGGTAAAGGCCGTAGCGGAATCCGTCGTTGCAAAGGGAATCCACGTTTTTCTCATTGATGACGGCAACACAGCCGAAGCAAAAAACGTTTTGAACGGCATCGCAAATGAGGTCCCCGAAACAACGCTCATCTCTTACTCCAAAAACGGAGGAAAAGGCTTCGCCGTAGCAGAAGGCCTAAAGGCAGCCCATAATGCTGGCTACACGCACGCTCTACAAATTGACGCCGATGGTCAGCACGATTTAAACGCCATAGATTTTTTTTGGAAAGCGGCTCGCAAACACAACGAAAACCTCATCAGCGCATTTCCGCAATACGACGAATCCGTCCCAAAGGCAAGACTTCAAGGACGCAAGGTGACCAACTTCTGGGTCGCCGTGGAAACTCTTTCTAGGGACATTCCCGATTCCATGTGCGGTTTTCGCGTATACCCACTAGATACAGTTGTGCCCGTTCTAAAAAAGATTCGCGATTTTCGCATGGGGTTCGATATCGAGATTCTCGTTCGCCTCAAGTGGGCCGGCGTAAAAATGAACTTCTACCCTATCAAGGTCAACTATCCCGAAAACGGGATTTCGAATTTCCGCGTATTCAAAGACAACGTCGCCATTTCCTGGATGCATACAAAACTCTGCTGTGGAATGATCATTCGACTCCCGATACTCATCGGCCGTAAGATAAAGAAAAATGGATAAACTGGATTCAAAGCATTGGTCCGAAATTAAGGAAGTCTCGGCAAAAAGTTCATGGACATTCCGCTTCATGCGCTTTGTCGCTCATTTGCCGAGGCCAATCATTATCGTCATAACAGCTGTTATCAGTTTTTTCTTTTTCCTCGGGGCAAAGCCAGTACGTAAAAATTCAAGGATATACCTCGAAAAGCTATCCAAATGCAAAGGAACCAAGCAACCCTCTTGGGTTGATTGCTACAAGCATGTATTGTGTTTTTCTATTCAAATGTTCGAAAAAATCCTAAGCTGGATGGGCAAACTTGAAATTAGCAATCTGAAAAAAAACGAGGGGTGTCAAAACCTACAGGATTCGCTTACAAGTGGACACGGGGCATTCCTTTTTTGTTCGCATTTAGGGAACATCGACATGTTCCGCTCGCTCAGCGATGATGGTAAACAAAAGGGTATCAAGGGTTTGCACGTTTACCCCATTGTTGACTTTTCAGGGACATCAAAATTCAACAACCTGTTGCGCGAACTGAACCCCGAACTTATGGACCATGTCATTGACGCAAAAAACATAGGCGTCGATTCCGTCATCTGGATCAAGGAAAAAATTGATGAAGGAGGCCTCATCGTCATCGCCGGCGACAGAACCTCTCCCAATACGCAAAACCGGACGCTAACAGCACCATTCCTCGGCGAAGAAGCTAATTTTCCAGAAGGTGCATTTACGCTAGCAAGTGTCATTGGCGCCCCCATATACTTTGGATTCGGCACTCGGAGCAAGAACTTCAATCTGAACTCCACCTACGAATTCAACATATACAAGGCAAAAACTCAATTTACGGGAACACGCAAAGAACGAAAACTACAGATTAGACAACTGCTGGAAGAATACATTGCGTTAGTTGAAAACGCCTGTGAAAAGCATCCATACCAATGGTACAATTTTTACAACTTCTGGAATAAATAGACCAAAAAGGATTTTTTCAAAATGAAACACACAGCAACAAAAGAACCTATTATCACAGCCAGCGTTGATGCGGAAGTCGAATTCTACGAAGTTGATTCCATGCAAATCATGTGGCACGGGAACTACATCAACTTTATGGAAAGGGCTCGTTGCGCCCTCCTCGAAAAAATCAACTACAACTATATAGACATGAAAAAAGACGGCTATGTGTGGCCAGTTGTAGACATCCACATCAAGTACCGCAGACCACTGACATTCCGCCAAAAAATCCGAATTGAGGCCACCCTTGTTGAATATGAATTGGGCCTGCAACTTGCATACAAGTTTATTGACATTGAAACAGGCAGAGTAACCACCCGTGCAGAAAGCACGCAAATGGCAATCAACATTAACACAAAAGAAACCTGCCTCGTTTCCCCGAAAGAATTCACGGACAAAGTCCGCAAATACCTTGAGCAACATTCCAATGATTCCCATGCATAAGATTCAAGTTTTCATCGGCTTCTGTACGGCACTTTTCCTCGCATTTGGGGTTTCTTCTGCAAAAGAAATCTGGAATTTTCCTATCAAGAACGGGAATCTCCAGGAAATCGACAAAGCATTTTCGTCGATGACCACCCACAAAATTATCCGAGGGAACTTCAAGCAAACAAAAACCATACAGAACCTGAACAAAACCTTTGTTTCCACAGGGAAATTCACCATCGAAAACGGCAAGGGTATCTTTTGGAACACGCAAAGTCCATTTGCGTCACAAATCGCCATAACCGAGACAAAGATGATTCAGCAAACAGTATCTGGCAGGACGGAAATCAATACCAGCGAAAACGTGACATTTTCACAGATTTCCCAAACCATACAATCGGTTTTTGCCGGGAATACATCCAAGCTCAAGGCCAATTTCGATATCTTTTTTAAGCAAGAAGGCAACGTGTGGACCATAGGCCTCGTCCCCAAGGAACCAACCGTCAAAAAAGTCATCGCGAACATTGAGCTCAGCGGTAAAACCTGGCTTGAATCCATAAAGCTCATTGACTCAAGCAACAGTCCCCTCGTCTATGAATTTTCGAACGCCTCCCCAGCAGAACAACTGAACGAAGAAGAGAGCGAATTCCTTGGCAAATAAAAAGAAGTACATCGGCCCAGCCATTTGGGGCTTATTCCATGCGATACTCTTTTTAATCGCATTGACAGCTTTCCCTTGGAAAGTAGATTCCTCACTCTACAGCATTCTTCCCCAAACTAGTTCACTCCAAGACGTTAGCGACGCCGAAAAGAAGTTCAGCGAACATTCCATGAGCGAGCTCTCAATTCTTTTCGGGCACAAAGACTTTTCCATAGCGCAAAACGCCATGGACGAATTTCACGAGAAATTCAAAGATGACCCGAGCCTCGAAGAAATCAATTACCAGGTATCCGACAAGTCCATAGAAAGGCTCCAGTCCTTTATTCACGACAACCGCTACGCTCTCATCGGAGAAGATTTCGTCACAGCAATACAAGATTCCCTCAACGGAATTGAATTTGCAAAAAACAACGCACGGCAGCATATATATGGACTTTTTTCGACTGCAGACCTCTCCAAGCTAGAAGAAGACCCATTTTTACTAGCTCCAACAGCTTTTGAAAAAATGACTCTACAGTCGCCACTGATGAAAAACAACTTCACCCTTAAAAACTCAAAGCTAACCATAGAAGATTCCTCGGGAACCTATATTCTATGGAATGCAAAACTTTCGGCAAACGTAGCAAGTTTCGCAAGCGACGACCACATTCTCCAAAAGATGGAAAGCGCTTTCGCAAGCCTCAAAAGTAAATACGCGGGCCTTGTTATTGCCAAATCAGGAGTTCCGTTCCACAGTTACGAAAGTTCAAAGAACGCTCAAAAAGAAATCACGTGGATAACCACCATTTCGATATCATTGGTTATACTTCTCCTCATTTTCATTTTCCGGACACCATTACCGATTTTCGCGACACTATTCTCGATTGCCATTTCCGCATTATCTTCTCTCGCCGCCACTTGGGGCGTATTCCACGAAATACACGTGTTTACGTTCGTCTTCGGAACAAGCATCATAGGCATCAGCATAGATTACTCCATCCACTTTTTCACCGACTTGAAGTATTCTGCAAACAAGCCCAATGGATTAAGCGTAAGGAAGCATATATTCAAGGGATTATTGCTTGGATTTTTGACCACAGAAATGGGCTACATCGCCATTTCTTTTGCTCCGTTTGAATTATTGAAGCAAACAGCCGTCTTTACCATCGCAGGTCTCGCAAGCGCATTTCTCACCATAGTCCTTCTTTTTTCCCATTTGCCACAAGTCGCAAAGACCGGGAAACCTAAAATTTTGCAAACTACAAAAAAAATAGCGAATATCTACAATTGGTATTACGCCATTCATACCCCCGCGAAAATCGTATTGCCAATTCTATTTTTAGCCATTTGCGCCATCGGAATCTGCAAATTGAATATCCATACCGATCTTCAAAATCTGTACACCATGTCAGATGAGCTCAAGCAATCCGAAATCCTTGCAGGGCGTCTCATTGACTTTGGCTCATCAGGAGATTACTTTATTATAAAAGGAAACTCGGCCGAAGAGGTTCTTCAAACAGAAGAATCATTCCGCAAAGAACTCGACAAGGCGCAAAAGGATTCCCTGTTCAAACAATATCTGGCCGTAAGCAGTTTTATTCCATCGGTAAAGCTTCAAAGCATTTTCCATAGCACAATTCAAAAGGCACTTGCATCTGAAGCCTCCGTTTTTTTACAGGAACTCGGATTCACAAACGATAGTTTATTCAAAGCTAGCTTACACAAGTTCAAGCCGATTACCTTAGATGACGCCCTCCCGAGTGAATGGGAAAAATTCAAAAAATCCCTATGGATTGGCAAGGTCAACAACAGCTACTACAGTACAATCCTTCCTCTCCACGTCAAAAAAGCATCACTTGCAGATACAAGTCTCAAAGAAATCGCAAAAGGTTTCAAAAATGTCGTATACGTAAGCAAGATGCCCGAAATAAACAAGGCTCTCACCCATCTATCCAGTACAGCCCTCATACTCGTCGTCTGCGCCGATATTGCCATTTTCTTCATTCTGATTTTCGTCTACAACTTACGAACCGCCTTCCGAATCATTCGAAATCCCATCCTTGCGTCACTCATCACCGCAGCAGTATTTGGCTACGCCGCAATTGACTTCAACTTTTTTGCCATAGCGGGAGTTATTCTCACCCTGGGCATCGGCATCGATTACTCCCTCTTCTTCAGGGAGGGGGCATCTCGCCAAGACACAACGGCGTTAGCAATCACCCTATCGGCTGCAACGACACTTCTTTCTTTTGCAACCCTCGCCCTGAGCAGCTTTACTCCGGTAGCGACATTCGGACTATCCATTTTCATAGGCATCGTCAGCAACTATTTTCTATCTCCAATGGCTCAAGCGAAAAAATAGATTTGCCACATTGACCCAAATTTCTACATTTGATGTAAATGTTCATATTCAACGGAATAAAAAGGAAAATCCATACAACACGATATTTGTGTTGCATGCTATGCCTGTTTATTCTATCGTGCCATAGCGGAAAGGTGACGCCGGGCACCTCCCCCGTTTACTACACGGACGATTCCTATGTTGAATTACTGCCGACTCAAAGTTTCAAGCAGTTCATAGACGTCCCCCAGCATATTGACGGCCACTACGGCGAAAAAGATTTTTCCATGGATGGCTGGGCAAGAATGAACGACAGCATCATCAACATTCACCTCTTCAGCGCTTTCGGCACAACCGTTGGGGAACTCCGCTACACAAATGATTCCATCGTTTTCAAAAGTTCCTTTATTGACTCCGAAAAAATGAAGGCTGAATACGTTGTCGCCGACATCCAGTTAAGTTTCTACGATTTTGAAATTCTTCGAGAGCATTACAATCGTTATGGATTCACCCTTACACAGAATTTCGAGAGTGGTCACACCGTAAGAACGTTATCCCGTAACGGAACCACAATCGCATCCATAGAAAAATCCGGCCAAGTAACAACATTCAAGAATATGTTGCGCAACTACAGCTACATCATTACAACAGGAGCAGCCCAATGAACCAGCCCCTGTACATTCAGGACTTTGGCTTTTACTCTATCCTTGGCGATAACAAAGCATCTGTTTTCAACAAGCTCACCTCGGCCGAACGCGGTGCGTTTACAACGTTACAACACGAAGACACCGTATTTCACGTAGCGAACATCAATACCCTGAATTTTGCACCAACAAAAATTGAATACTTTGACGGACGCATCAACAGACTCGCCGAAAAGTCCCTCTACCAAATTGAAAATTCCGCATACGAAATTGTGCGCAAGTTCGGCGCGAATCGTGTCGGCGTATTTATAGGCTCTTGCGACAACGGATCCGAGATATCGCTTGCCGCCCTCAAATATTACACCGAACACGGGCAGTTTCCCGCAGGTTACAACCTGGACAAGCAAAAGGCCGACTTTCCATTAAGGTATATCACAGAACGCTTCGGCATAAGCGGAATTTCTTCGCTTCAATCTACGGCATGCGCATCAAGCGTAACGGCAATCGCAACAGCACGGCACCACATTTATGCAGGGCTCTGCGACGCCGCCATCGTCGGTGGCGTTGACATTGCGTCGTTACCTGTCGTTCTCGGGTTCAACTCCTTGGGCGCAGTCTCCCCCGAATTGAGCATTCCATTCAGCAAGAATCGCGCAGGCATTACCATCGGTGACGCATCGGCATTTTTCGTCATCACCAAAGAACGCGGAAACGCAAAATTCTGCATTCAAGGCATTGGTGAAAGTGCAGACGCAGACCATATCACGGCACCACGCGAAGACGGCGAAGGCGCAAGACTCGCCATGCAACGCGCTCTTGAAGATGCGGGAATCACAGCAAAAGACATTGACTACATCAACTTGCATGGCACAGGCACAAAGCTGAACGACTCCATGGAAGGCAAAGCTGTAAACGCAATCTTCGGCGATTCCACTTTTTGCAGTTCAACAAAGGGTCTCACCGGCCATACACTCGGCGCCGCAGGAGCCCTGGAACTTGCGTTCTGTTGCCTTACACTATCTGACGAAAACTCAGAGAAACGCCTTCCCGCCCACTGCTACGACGGAGAATACGATACGGAAATTCCCAAAATCCGGCTCGTTCAACCCGGGGACAAAATTGAACACCTAAGATTCTGCCAAAGCAACTCCTTCGCCTTTGGCGGTTGTAACATTTCTCTTATTGTAGAAAAGGTCTAACATGTACGAATTCAACACAAAAGAATCCGTAAACACTCTAGTGCCGCACTCCGGCAAAATGTCCCTATTGGACAGAGTCAAAGAATATGACCTACCAGGTCTCTACATAGACACCGAAGTCGACATCAACAAATCGGCCATGTTCTACGACGAGGAACTCCACGGAATTCCTGTATGGGTCGGCTTTGAATACATGGCGCAGAGCATTTCCGCCCTATCAGGCATTTATGGTTTATCTATCAACGAGAAGCCCAAGGTGGGCTTCATCATGAGCATAAACAGCTACAAAGCGGAGTTTCCCATTTTCCCAGAAGGTTCAACTCTTTTAATTCATGTGCAACAAATGATGCGAATGGACATGGCAGTCACTTTTGACGGCAAAATTTTTATTGGTGACAAACTTTACGCTACAGCGACACTCAACACGGTCGAGGTTCCAGACCTAAAAAAAGCACTAGGTTTATAACGGATAATCAGGGCGAGAGTCACAAAAATAAACGTGTTTAATTTTTTTGACCGAAACGCATTATCCAAAAAAGAAGTTTTTAATTATAGGTAAAAAAATGGAAGAGTCCAAACAAGTTCTCATTACAGGAGCAAGCGGAGGCATTGGGCAGGCATTAGCCGAAATGGTCGCTGCGGCCGGTTACACGGTAATTGCAAACTACAACCGCAATCAGGCGGCAGCAAACGCTCTCGTTGATCGAGTAACTGCCGCAGGCGGCAAAATCAGATTGCTCCAGTTTGACATAAGCAATCGAGAGCAATGCAAAGAAGTCATTGAAAAAGACATTGCCGAGAACGGCACATACTATGGTGTAATTCTAAACGCCGGAGTTTGCGCCGACATGACCTTCGCCGCAATGAATGGAGATTCGTGGGACAAGGTTCTCAGAACAAACCTGGATGGATTCTACAACGTCATCCAACCGCTCGTAATGCCTCTCTGCCGCAAGCGCCGCGGAAGAATCATCACCATTTCCTCCGTATCCGGTGAAATCGGAAATCGCGGACAAGTCAATTATAGCGCATCCAAGGCAGGCATCATCGGTGCCACCAAGGCTCTCGCAACGGAACTTGCAAGCAGAAACATCACCGTCAACAGTATCGCCCCGGGCGTCATTGAAACCGAGATGATCAAGGAGGCTCCTCTGGACATCATCTTGCAAGCCGTTCCCATGAAACGCGTCGGCAAGCCTTCCGAAGTGGCAGCCACGGCAGTATTCCTGTTAAGCGAAGGCGCCGCATACATTACCCGTCAAGTCATTTCCGTAAACGGAGGTCTCGCATGACCCGTAGAGTCGTCGTTACAGGAGGATCTTGTGTTTCTTCAATCGGCTGCGATGTAGAAGAAATTTTCGAAAATCTTCGCAAGTACGAAAATAAAGTTGTACGTATGCCCGAATGGGATAAGTACACTCAAATGAATACAAAACTTGCCGCTCCTGTAAATTATACATTCCCCGATTGGCCACGTCGCAAGATTCGTGGAATGGGGCGAGTAGCAATGCTTGCTCTCGCGAGCGCAGAAAAAGCGATGCAAATTTCTGGACTCGATCAAGATCCAGAATTCGTGCAATCTGGCCACATGGGAGTCGCCTACGGCTCTAGCATGGGAAGCATCTACCCCCTGCTTGACTTTTTCTCGATGATTACAACAAACGATTGTTCAAAGATTACGGCAACGACCTACATCAAAAGCATGCCGCAGACCTGTGCAGTCAACATCGGCGTTCTTTTCGGGCTCACCGGAAGGCTCATCACCACAAATACAGCTTGTACATCCGGAAGTCTCGCCATTGGTAACGCCTACGAAGCCATCAAATACGGCAAGCAAGACGCCATGATTGCCGGAGGCGCTGACGAACTTGACCCAACAGAATCTGCCGTCTTTGACACATTATTCGCAACCTCCACCAAAAACGACGCCCCAAAACTCACCCCGGCCAGCTACGACCGCGATCGTGACGGTCTTGTTATTGGCGAAGGTAGCGGCACTCTCATTCTCGAAGAATACGAGCATGCCAAAGCCCGTGGCGCAACAATCTACGCAGAACTAGTCGGCTTCGGTTCAAACACCGATGGCGACCACCTAACGCAACCCAAAAAAGAGACCATGCAAATTGCATTGGAGCTCGCCATCAAAGACGCAGGCATTTCACCCGACGCCATTGGGTACGTCAATGGTCACGGAACAGCAACAAATGCGGGCGACAAGGCCGAAAGCTGGGCAACCTACAACGCCTTTAAAGGTCGAGCCGTTCCCATTAGCAGCCTCAAGAGCTACATAGGCCACACGCTTGGCGCATGCGGCGGCATTGAAGCTTGGACAAGCATTAACATGATGCGTAAAGGCTGGTTCAGCCCCAATCTGAACCTCAAAAATGTAGACCCGCAATGCGCCCCATTAGACTACATAATGGGCGAAGGACGTGAAATCAACACCGACTATATTATGAGCAACAACTTTGCTTTTGGCGGTATCAACACATCCCTCATTTTCAAGCGCATAGACTAGTCAAGTCAAATCCACATTATAATTCACGAACTTAATTCACGAACTAGTATAACGCAAAAAGGGCTCGCCAAAGCGAGCCCCTTTTACTGTATGTTTCAACAATTAGATGCTAGCGCAAGCCTTGTCGAGCTTCGTGAGCGCTTCGTCGCATTCCGAGATGGAAACGTTCAGCGGCGGGAGCAAACGCAGCACGTTACCCTTGGCGCTGAGCACCATGAGCTTTTGCGCACGAGCAGCATCAATGACCTGGTTCACCGGAACCTTCTCGTCAACGACAACACCGAGCAGCAAGCCTTCGCCACGCACTTCCTTTAAGAAACTGTATTTTTCGACGAGCTTTGCAAGGCCAGTCTTGAGTTGAGCAGAACGTGCATTGACATTATCGAGGAATCCGTTTGCCGTCACCTGGTTTGCAACAGCAAGGCCTGCGGCACAGGCAATCGGGTTACCGCCGAATGTGGTTCCATGGTCGCCAGCCTTCAGCTGGTCAGCAATCTTCTGGCGCATAAGCACAACGCCCAGCGGAAGACCGCCACCAATGCCCTTCGCCATGCTCACAAGATCCGGCTGGAGGCCATACTTTTCGAAGCCGAGGAACGTACCCAAACGGCCCGTACCCGCCTGCACTTCGTCGTTAATCACGAGGCAACCGAACTTCTGTTGCAGTTCGTTCACGGTAGCGACCATTTCGGCGCTGATTGTCATCACACCACCTTCGGCGGCGAGGCTTTCGAACATGATGGCGCAAGTTTCTCCGTCAACTTCCTTCTTGAGGGCTTCCACGTCATTCCACTTCACATGTACAAAATGGAGAGGCATGTCGCCGAAGCCTTCGCGAAGCGCCGGCTGACCCGTAGCAGATAGCGTTGCGTATGTACGTCCGTGGAAACTGTTCACGAACGTCACAATCTTCTGCCTGTTTTCGCCCTGCTTGCTAAAGAACTTACGTGCAAACTTGATGCAGCCTTCGTTCGCTTCGGCACCGGAGTTGCAGAAGAACACCTTGTCGAAGCCCGTCACCTGGCGGAGCTTCTTCGCAAGCTTGATCTGCGGGTAGTTCGGGTACAAGTTGCTCACATGGTTGAAGTGTTCCAACTGTTCCATGATGGCGTTCTTGATGCCCAAGTTCTGGTGACCGAGAGCGTTCACGGCAATGCCAGCCACAAAGTCCAGGTACTTGTCGCCCTTGGAATCAAAGAGGTAGCTGCCTTCGCCCTTTACAAATTCGATGTCCGCCTTACCATAAAGCGGAGCAATATTTTCTTTGTCTTCTGTTAAAAAACTCATGATTTCTCCGTTGAAAGTGATTAGTGGTTAGTGGTTGGTGGTTAGGAGCGCTTCGCGCTTTTTTTGCGGCTTCGTCGCCATATTAACCCTGTTTACGGAATCAAAGATTCCTAACCACTGTTTACTAACCACTATTTATCGTTATCCGAGAATTGTCCCGTAGTTCAGTTCGCCGTTAATCTGCTTCACAAAATGTTCCGCATCTTTCCAGCCCACAATGTGAATGGACTTGAGGCCTCGACTAATGCTCTTGAAGCTTTCGCGGACCTTCGGAATCATACCGCCATTGATGACGCCCGAAGCAATCAGGTCTTCGGCAGCCTTTTCCGTGAGTTCCGGAATGACGGTCTTCGATTCGTCCATCACACCCGGCACATCGCTCACCAGCACAAACTGGTCAGCGCCAAGCGCCACAGCCAGTTCGCTTGCGGCGGTATCGGCATTCACGTTCCAGCTCACGCCGTTCCCTTCGGCATCGGGACCAAACGAAATCGGGCTCACCACAGGCACCCAGCCCGCAGCCCACAAGTCCTCGACAATCTTCGGGTTCACCTTCTTGACTTCGCCCACCAGGCCAAGGTCCACCTTGCCCTGCTTTTTGACGACTTCAAAAAGCTTGCCATCGACGCCGGAAAGGCCAATGGCGTTCACGTTATTGCAAAGGAGCATTCGCACGAGCTTCTTGTTGACGTGTCCCGAGAGCGTCATTTCGACCATCTTCATAATAGAGGGCGTAGTAACTCGGAGACCGTCGATAAAGGTTGGTTGTTCTCGCAGCAAGGCGATATTTTCGTTAATGTCCTTGCCACCGCCGTGCACCACGGCCACCTGACAGCCCATCGCCGGAAGCTTAGAGACTGCCGCCACAAAATCGGCCAACTTGGCTTCGTCAATCGCCAGGCTGCCACCAATTTTTACAACCACTTTTTTCATCGTGTGTGATGTCCTCACATGTGTTTTTGCTCGCAAAAAGAATCCGAGTCCAGCTAATTCGGCCACAAGCCACGCGGGTCGGCAAAATTTTCGGCGAGAAGCGAAAATTTGAACACAAATTTAGAAAATCCCACCATATTGCAAGGGTTTTTGTTATATTAAATCATGATTTAAGCCACAAGGCTGAATTTCACTAACCTAAACGAGGTATTTTATGGCAATTACAAAAGTTTGGCTCGACGAATCCAACGACGAATGCGTCTCTTGCGGCGCTTGCGAAGCAACTTGCGACGCAGTGTTCTCCGTTCCCGAAAAGATGCAGGTGAAGGAAGGCGTTGATTATTCCGCTTACGAAAGCGAAATCAAGGACGCAGCAGACTCCTGCCCGGCCGGCGTCATCAAGTACGAGTAATCGAGAAACGCCTCGCACGCGCGAGCGGACAAACTCTACAAAAAAGCACCCGTTTTTGCGGGTGCATTTTTTTTACGGCGATTATCCACCGCAGATTCCAACATCAAAAATTATTTGATGGCTTCCTTGAGAACTTGATAAGTCGCCTTAACCCAAGCCGCATCATGAGCCACAGTCTCTACGCGCACTTCGTCAATGGAACCATTCCAAGTTTCCATTCGGTTGTCTGTACCACCCAAGCGGAACGGCATAAACGTCTGCGTTTCGTTCGGGTTGTTGTACTGCGGAATTTCGTACTGAGGAATATTGCCCGAGAACGGATCCTTCCAGCCAACTTCAACGCCATTCACAAACATCGTCAGTTTGCGGGCCTTGCAAACAAGCGTGAGGAACGACCATTCGCTATCGCCCCCAAAAGGCACAATCGTCGAATCGCCATAAATGTCAATCGGATAATAGAAGTCACTCTTCACGGTGGTAAAGAGGCCGCTCAGCACTTCAAAGTACCACTGGAAACGGCTCGTGCTATCGCTCCACTGGTCGCGTTCGCTAAAGAGAATCTGACGTTGGCCATTCGGACCATCCCACTTAGTCCACATCGAAAGCGTAAAGTCTCCCGAATAGATATCGGTACTATCGAGATCAATGAACTGCCCCTGCTTCAAGGTAAGGCCATCGCCAAAGGCACCCTTGGAATTCTTCACCTCGGTCCCAACGGAATCAAGCCCGCGAACAACAGCGTCGCCGTTCATGTGCAACGCGAACATCGTAGTGCCGCCCTTGAGAGTATTCTGCTTGTCACTCTTTTCGTTCACCACAGTGAACTTCAAAACGCCACCGGCCGCAGCAACGGTATCGACGCGCACCCAAATCAGCGCATCATCACCCCAGTTTTCGATATCAAAAGCAAGCTCCTTATTATCGAGAGTCACCGTGAGACCGTTATCGCGGTTAAAGTTCTTGGTTGAAACCTTAATCGGGAACACCATGCCGTACAGTGCGGAATCGCTTTCCGGAACGGTCACCTCGTAAGTAGAGGCATCCGTGGTATCCGAAGTTTCAGGCTCTGCGGATTTCTGCGTCGGCACCACAATGAAGGACGGGTAGAACAAGTTAATGCCGCCAAACGCCTGGTTGCCATAGTAATGGTAATCCGAGACGGTGAGCCAAGACTTGTTCCCGTCAACCTTCTGGAGCGAAGGAATCGTGATTTCCCTATCGTTACCGACGGTTTCAAAATCAAGGTGACCTTGTGATTTATCGTCGTTCACATAAACAAGAGAAATATCACCAGGAGGCATACGGCTGAACTCAAAGCCGCCATCTTCAGAAACCTCTGCCGTTGCATTGCTACCCACAACGCGCATGTAGCCGGAGCTCTGCCCCATAATGCTACTCTTGAGGTTCCTTACGTCACCAATGGATATCTGCCACGGGTTAGCCGGAGCACTGTAGACTTCCGATTCGCCCATTACATTGGCCAAGCCACATTGTTCTTTGTAAGCCGCATAAAGCACAAAGGCCTTTCCACTATCCACCTGGATTTCGAACTCACCATTATCATCGGTTTCCACAACAACGGAATCCACAATCTCGGTCTGTTCCCAGTTATCGTAATAAGCCACCACGCGAGCAGAGGCCACCGGTTCGCCAGAACTATCGACCACGGAACCCGTCACAGCAATGGAATTGCCGATATCAGTAACACCACCGGCAACGTCATCGCCACCATCATTGCTGCACGCAACAAAACCAGCAGCAAGTGCCGATACAAATAAACTCGATTTCAGCCCAAACAACTTCATTTTTCAGCCTCCTTCTCCATTTTCTTGGACATGGGGAAAGCAACAAGCATCATCTCGTACACGCGTTCAACATTCAAGTCATTCGCCGCGCGCGTAATGATTTTCTTGCGGGCTTCTTCTAGAACTTCCACAGCATAATCATAGGAACTTTCGCTCATCGCGAGGGTCGTGAACGCAGCAAAACGTTCACTTTTAGGCATAGATTCCACTGCGCCAATGGCATGCTGCATATATTCGCGCCGAATTTGGCGCAAAGCAATCGGAGCAACTCCAGTAGCGTCCAGCATCTGGGCGGTTTCTTCGTAGTGAGTATCATCCACCTTGCGAATCAAGCCCCAGTTTTCAAGATTGTTCACCGCATCACGAGCTTCATCCGTCGTTATTTGCGGTTCGACCGTGCGGGCAAGCACCGTAAAATCGCCCTTCCAGTCGCTGTTGACAGCAGCTTCACGAACCACCGGGTAGTACCACTTAGAAAAATACTCCTGTTCCCGATTCGAGAGATGCGTAAATTCAATCTGCTTGCGAATCTGGACAATCTGTTCCCAAGCATTTTCACGTTCATCAACTTGATGCGCCTGATTGTACTGCACGAGCGCCTCGAAATACGCCCTCTGCAGCGGTGCAAAATCCATCGCCTTTGCAATTTTTTCGATAGACTTTGGAGTCAGGTTAAAACGCCCACGAATGACATTCAGGCAATAAGAAGAACTGCTGAAGCCCGCCTTGGCAGCAAAAAAACGATGGCTGAAAACAGCACGCATCTTTTTCTGTTCTTCAAAGTAGTCTTGCAAGAACTTTCTGAAGTCATCGTAATCGAATAAATGATCAACAGCAACACACATACCCATAAAATAAATTATTTTTACACATTTTAAGTGTAAAATTTTTAATGATTCCAACGTTTTACACTGCATTTACCAATATTTACAACGTTTCCAACAAAACCCCGCAATTTTTCTTTACACAAGCAAATTCATAAAAGACTAAATAAATTCTACACACCAAAACACATAAAAAAACGCCTCCAAAGGAGGCGCTAGCGTTTACAAAAAGCGAGAACGTATTTATTCTACGCAAAAATTGCGTATTTTACTCACCTACCCTTTTTCATATTCTTGAGAAGGGCGCTCATTTTGGGCTGCTGTGCTGGGGCCGGCTTCTTGGGAGCTGCACCCGGAGCGCTCTTGCCTGCAATCTTCGCCTTGAGATCAGCGATGGTTGCATGCCCCTGAATGCCACCCTGCGGACGGCCACCACGATTATCGCGACCACCGAAGTTACCGTCGCGACGACCGCCAAAGCCCTGGCCACGCGGACCACCCACGCGCTGACCGCGCGGGCCGCTCACACCGGCACCGGCGACACCGTCGGTTTGTTCCTGCTTCATGGAAAGGCTAATGCGCTTTTGGTTTGCGTCAACCGCAACCACGCGGACCTTCACCACGTCGCCGACCGTCAAGGCTTCCTTAGCGTCGGTAATATACTTGTCGCTAATTTCGGAAATATGCACGAGGCCGTCCTGATGCACGCCGATATCCACGAAGGCACCGAAGTTCGCCACGTTCGTCACGACGCCTTCCATCCAGCTACCCGTCACGAGGTCGTTGATGGTCTTGATGCGGTCATCGAACTTTGCATAGCGGAATTCCTTACGCGGGTCGCGGCTCGGCTTCTGGAGTTCCTTCACGATATCTTCCAAAGTAGCCTTACCCACTTCGTCGCTGAGGAATTCGTCGAGCTTGATTGCCTTCACGGCTTCGGCGTTACCCACCAAGTCCTTCACCGGAACGCCGACCTTTTCGGCCATCTGTTCCACGAGGGCGTAGTTTTCCGGGTGAACGGCGGAATCGTCGAGCGGGTTTTCGGCACCGGAAATGCGCATGAAGCCTGCTGCCTGTTCGAAGGCCTTCGGACCGAAGCCCTTCACCTTCTTCAAATCGTCGCGGCTAGCATAGGCACCGTTTTCTTCGCGGTACTTCACAATCGCTTCGGACAAAGTATTGCTTAAGCCTGCCACATGGGAAAGGAGCGGAGCAGAAGCACTGTTCACATCGACACCCACCATGTTCACGCAGGATTCCACGACTTCGTCCAGGCGCTTCTTGAGTTCGCGCTGGTTCACGTCGTGCTGGTACTGGCCAACGCCAATGGACTGCGGATCGACCTTCACGAGTTCGGCAAGCGGATCCTGCAGACGGCGGCCAATGGAAATGGCGCCACGAGTCGTCACGTCTTCCTTCGGGAATTCCTGGATGGCAATCATGCTTGCGCTGTAAACAGAAGCACCGGCTTCGCTGACGATAACGCGCGGCGGAACCTTGCCCTTGAACTTGAGAGCCATTTCGCCACAGAAGGCGTCCGTTTCGCGGCTAGCGGTACCGTTACCAATCGCAATCAAGTCCACCTTGTACTTGTCGATAAGCTGCATCAGGTAAACGGCGGAACCGGCCTTGTCGTTGTGCGGTTCGTGCGGCTTGATGATGCCGTGGTCCATGAACTTGCCGTTTTCGTCGAGAACGGCAACCTTGCAGCCCGTGCGGAAACCCGGGTCAAGAGCGAGCACAGCCTTGTGGCCGGCAGGTGCTGCGAGCAAAACGTCCTGGAGGTTCTTGCTGAACACCTTGAACGCTTCCTCTTCGGCGGCGTCCTTCAGCAGGAGGCGCACTTCGCTTTCCATGCTCGGAGCGAGCAGGCGGTCCCAGGCGTCTTCGCACATGTCTTCAAGATACGGCTTCCACACGGATTCGCCCTTGATAATCTGGGCCTTGAGATAGCCCACCATTTCTTCGTTCGGGACTTCGATGGTAAGGCGGAGCACCTTTTCCTTTTCGCCGCGGCGGAGAGCGAGCATACGATGGCTCGGAATTTTACCAACCGGTTCGCTGAAGTCGTAGTAGTCCTTGAACTTCGTTTCCTGCTTTTCGAAATCCTTCTTGACCTTCGAAATCATGACACCCGTCTTTTCGAACTTGTTACGAAGGTACTGGCGGAATTCCGTATTGTCGGCCACTTCTTCGGCCAGAATGTCGGCAGCGCCCTTGAGGGCCGCCTTCGGGTCGGCGAGGCCCTTTTCTTCGGAGAGGTAGATGCGGGCGATTTCTTCGGCAGTGTTGCCGGTATTTTCTTGAGCCCACATGAGGCGGGCGAGCGGTTCCAGTCCAAGTTCCTTCGCAATCGTTGCGCGGGTGCGCTTCTTGGGCTTGTACGGAGCGTAAATATCTTCGAGGAGAGTCTTGTCCTTGCAGGCTTCGATCTGGGCCTTCAGTTCCGGAGTGAGCTTACCCTGCTCTTCGATACTCTTGAGCACCGTTTCCTTACGGTCGGTAAGTTCCTGGAGATAGTCGCGACGGTGGCTGATGTCGCGAAGTTCAATTTCGTTAAGCGTGCCCGTCTGGTCTTTACGGTAACGAGCGATAAAGGGGATGGTACCACCCTGGTCCATCAATTCAAGAGCCTTGGCAACACGCCAGACTTCAAGGTTAAGTTCTTCAGCAATAATTGCAGAAAAATCCATTTGAATATTCCTACTTGTAGATTCCGTTTCCGGATTTAGGGTCATAAATGCCCTGGGTTAACACAAGCCGAGCGGCAACCGCCACTGGCACCCCGCTTTCGAGGGGCTATTGGAATATAGCAAAAGAAAATGTCAGTTTTGTGACAAAAAAATATTAATCGTAAAATGGCAAAAAACGAAAAACGGGCGACTTTTCATATCTCTTTGACAATCAAAGAGATAACCGAAGCGGGCAAAAATTAAAAAAGACTGACCAAACCGCCTAAAAAGGCTATTTAGCCAGTCAAAGCACACTTAAAAGAGCGCGACTATTCAGCGAACTTGAACATCTTTGTTTTGCTCATGCTGCCGGCGTTCACCTTTATAATATAGACGCCCGCAGGAACCTCGCTCATGTCGAAGCGAACCGTGTGGTTGCCGGATCCCAGGTTGCCACCGTTAAACTTGCGAACCACATTGCCCGTAACAGAAATCAACTTGACCGTTGCAGAGGCTGCCTGCGGCAAGGAATAGTTCACTTCGAGCATGGCGCCGAACTTTTCCACATTCAAACTCGGCACAGACCGAGCAAGTTCAGGAATCGCCTTGACATCGGAGGAATCCTTCTTGGAAGTGTCCGCAGCAACCGCAGAATGTTCTTTGGAAAGGAGCATGAGGGCGGCAAGGAAGTCGACATTACCCCACAACACGACTTCAGTCGAGAGGTATTTTTCAACATCCGAATAAACAGCACCATGAACAGGACCTCCCATAAGAACACCCGTTAGCGGACGATAACTATAAGTAGGAGTCTCAAGTTCATACCACAAATCATCTTCTAATTTTTTAATCTCATCTGCAGTATACTTACTCAAATCAAGAGTATCCATCATTTCTTGCTTGCGCTTTTCAAATTCCTTCGAGATAATGGCATTGGCGAATTCCGGATTTGATGTCCTATGATGAATATGGGATTCATTCTTATCACCAACGCCAATCATAAACGACATATCCCACTCATTCATTCCAAGGATATAGTTCATTCTGTTCAAAACAAGTTGGCGAATTGCGACCGCTTTCCAGTCTCCCGTCCCCATATTCGGGAGTTTTATTTTTGAATCGTCAAGGTCTTCTGCAATACGTTCATACATCAAGTAGCCAACTAACTCAGCAGCATCATAATAGAGGGGTGCAAAGTCAATAAAGGCAAATTGGGAAAAGTCCAAATCATCATAATTCAAGCTGAATTTTTCACTCACGTCACTCAAATCAATTTTAGTTGCACCTTCACTATCACGAGAACTAACATCCGTAAAGCTTCTCGCAAAACTAAACAATATCTTTTCAATAAAACGTAAACGTTCTTCTTTATCTATTCCGAATTTTTCGCTAGTCTTTTCATCCACCAAAATCAACTTGTAAAAAGCATACAGGGCAAAATTATGAACATTGTCATAATCATAGGGCCAACCACCAGGAATAAAGCCCGATGTATTTCCAAACCATCCGGCCTTAAATTGCAACGAATCATATTTTGCTTTTATGTTATTGACTATAGACGTATCATAAACAGCATCGTTCAAATAGTCTTTTTTCTTTGATTTTTCATAAGTCGCATAGTGGAGCGCAATTGCGGCCACAGCAAGATCGTCGTAAGCGCGAGAAACGCGATAAAGACCTCCATTAACATTATAACTATACACGAAAGGATCATCCTTCGAAGACTTTCCAAGTTCATACAATTTTTCAGCCACCATCAAACAACTATCCGCAAATGTCTTATCGTAATCCGCATAGGTTTTGCTCAGCAAGGCCAAGCCGGCAGCAATTTGCGCTGCAATGGGGGGAACAAGATCTTCTACAAGAAGTTTCCTTGACGGAGCATAAGCATAATTGTCCATACTGTCGCAACGCAACCATACATTATGGTCTTCTGAGTCGCCGATACCCACCACCATTTTGCTCACATCGCCATCTGCATAGGCAAATGAACGCAAATAGAACTCGGCGCCATGCTTTGCCTCGCGAAGTATGTCGGGAATACCATCCGTCTTTTCCACTTCATTGTGATTGTAAGCATAGTGGTCATCATCCAAAGCCGGTTCTGTCGCCGTCAATACAGAAAGAGCCATAAGGGTATAACCCATAGAAGATGAGCCCTTGATGTGGTCACCCGCATCATACCAGCCTCCCGTCAACTTTCCATCGCCATCCTTCATGTGGCTCGGACCATGGAACCAGGATTCCGAGTTGCCGCTGCGCTGGGCGCCAAGGAACTTCAAACTGGCGTCGCGCACCATGGAATAAACTTCATCACTAATGATAAACGTAGAAGAAAGTTCCTTACCCACCTTTATGCGGAGTCTCTTGTTTGTGGGAAGACCAGCCACGTCGACCAAATTGCCTTTACACACGGTCTTTTCGGCAATGGTATCAGACACCGTATAACGCTTTTCTATGGAAGTTCTATACGCATTAAGGTCTCTAATGCAGCCAGCCTTGCGTTCGGTCGATGTCAATGTTCCGCCCTTGGCCACTTCCTTGCCGTCTGTATCCACCACGGAATAGGTAGCAGTACAATTTCCGGATTTATCAAAGTAGTAGAACAACTGTTCCGGGTCACTCGGCAAATAACCCGCCTGGTTTACGCGAATATCGTTTATACTCAAGGAGAGAGCGTCTATAAAGGCCTGGTCCAACGTATCGGAAATAAAGCCGTTCGGCTTGTATTCGGCGGGCTTTGCACCATCAGCCGGGTAAAGCCTGGCAGATTCTTTTGTTGTAGACGGAGGAGTAAACTTCGAAAAACTATAGACCGTACCGCCATTTTCAACAGACGATGTATCGTCCCACGTCATCGGGTACACCGGGCGTATAAGGTCGTAATGGGTCTGGTCAGCGGCAAAAACAGCGGTAGCCACAATTAACGGCGCAAGGATAGTTTTTTTCATCTTTGATCCCTTCAAATTCACTTTTTGTAACACAAATGTAAGAATTTTTCACCGCAACAAAGGTTTAAAAAAAAGAAACGTGACCATTAGCACAATACCCTTAAAAAAAATAGGTTTAAGCTCCAAAAACAGGGAAAAACGTTGTTAAAAGTCTACGTTCTCCGCAGTTTGCAAAAGAATAGATATATTTAAGTTGTTTTCAGGAATGCCCCATGCAAAAGCGGAAATCGCAAAATCGCAAACGCAAGCACGCCAAGCATAAGGCTTTGACGCGCTCCGAGATGATGCAGGCGGTGCATTCCGAGGATACAAAACCCGAAATCATCGTGCGCAAGGCGCTGTTCCAGGCAGGTTTCCGCTATCGTCTGCACCGGCGCGACTTGCCTGGCACTCCAGATATTTTCGTGCAAAAATACGGGGTCGCGATTTTCGTGAATGGTTGCTTTTGGCACCAGCACGGCTGCAAGCTTACCACGCGTCCAAAGTCCAACACGGATTTCTGGAACAACAAATTCGATACGAACATCGTCCGCGATATAAAAACGCAGCACAAATTGAGCCTGATGGGGATTCGCTCGGCTACGGTGTGGGAGTGTTCACTGAGTCGCGACTTGGGTCGCGCCGATCTCACGAAAAACTGCGCGGATTCTACGAAAAACTGCGCCGGCCAGGGAATGAGCGTAGAAATGGTTCTGGAGAGGCTCGTAGACTTCATCCGCAGCGACGAAGAGACTATCGAGCTGTAGGCACCGCAGGCGACTGCGTTTTGCGAGCCATCTATTTGTAAATTTCAGGGTTCTTGCTGTAAAAACGGCGGTGGGTAAAGCCGTACCACAAGGCGGGATTTTCAGAAATGCGGGATTGCAGCCAAGCGTTGAATTGCGCCATTACAGAGGCGGAACCCGACACTCCTAATTGTATTTGGATTTGTTCCGCATGGAGAATGCGAGTAGAACGTTCCTCGATCCAGCAAACGAATACAGGCGTTTCGGGGCGATGCTTCAGCAAAAAATCAGGAAGCGGGTTGTTGTGCACTGGCCGCCCCATGAATTCACCCGCAAGTGCGCTCGGGATGCGACTGTCCTGGTCGGCCAAGAGGCAAAAGAGTTTGCCGTCGGCAAGCAGTCGCACGAATTCGCGCGGAGTGCGAGCATTCACGCTGTAACTGCGGCCATCCACCGCACGGATGCGACCCTCGAGAATGCGGTTGAGCCAGGCGGGCTTCACCGGGATGTAGCTTGCCACGAGCGGGATTCCGAGGCGGCTAAGCCACGGGCCCATCGCCTCGTAGTTGCCGTAATGCGCCGTGAGGAAGATTCCGCCAGAGCGCATTTTCTCTAGAACTGCGGCGGCGCCCGGAGCCAAGTCAAAATTCCATCCGTCCACGCGACACGGGTACGCGGCAAATTCCGCAGGCAACTTCTTGAACGTCTTGAAGCAAAAGAGGAGTTCGCCCACATGGCGCGTGAGGTTATGCAAAAGTTCTCGGTACAACTTTTCGCAGACAGTTTCCGCAGCAGCCCCAACATGCCGCAAATTCGCATACACAGTTTTGCGCTTCCAGCCGCAAAAGCGGAGCAGACCGTACGCAACATGAGCAAAAAGCGAAGCGATTATTTTACGGGCAACGTTCATCTAGGCACAATATAACTTTTTCAGCCACATTCGCGAACACTTGGAGGAATGCCATAAGGTCAAAGAAAACCTGGTTGTACGGGACAAAAATGAAAAATGCAAAAACGTGGCACTAAATGACCCGTCCCAAACGCACTTGCCGTTTTCCGTTGTAACCACTTTCCCTGCAATTCACCAGCCGCGAGCCGACGCTTTAGCCTATATTTTAACCCATAAGGAGAAAGCGAATGAATAAAACGAGAATGGAAATGAAGAAATTAAAAATGGGGATTTTGGGCTGCGGCTACATCGCCACAAAAATGGCCGAAGCCGTCAAAGGTTTAGAAAAGCAGAACTTGGGCGTTGAAGCCTACGCCGTCGCTTCGCGCGAGCTCGCAAAAGCGCAAAAGTTCGCCAAGGAAAACGGATTCAAAAAGGCATACGGCAGTTACGAGGAACTCGCGCGCGACCCGAAGGTTGACCTGATTTACATTGCGACGCCGCACTCACACCACTTTGACTGCGCCAAGATTTGCCTCGAACACAATAAAAACCTGCTCATTGAAAAAGCGTTTTGCGCCAACACCAAGCAGGCCACCCAAATCATCGCGATGGCCCACGAAAAAGGGACATTTTTATGCGAGGCGATGTGGACGCGATTCCTGCCGGCCGTACAAATGGTGAACGACTGGATTTGCGCTGGTAAGATTGGGAAAGTAGAAAGCGTAGAAGCGGATTTTTCGCAGCCCATTAGCCACGTAGAACGCCTGCAGAACCCGGCCCTCGCGGGCGGCGCCCTGCTTGACCTCGGAATTTACAGCCTCACGTTTGCCGACCTGTTCCTCGGCACAACTTTTGTACGCGATAACAAAACAGTAAAACCAGCCGTCAACCCGATTGTTAAAATTGACAGTCAATGCACCAAGTTCAGCACCGGCGTAGACGCTACCGACTGGGTGAACATCACCTACGAAAACGGCCAGAAAGCATTCCTAAAAGCGTCCATAACAGCGCCGTGGCACAACGAAGGCACCATCTATGGCACAAAAGGCTCCATCTGGGTCAAGAACCTGAACGACATGGAAGAACTCCGCCTGTTTGACGCCACCGGGAAACTCCTCAAGACCGTCAAGCCGCCCCGCCTCGTGAACTGCTACGAATACGAAGTCCTCGCCTGCAAAAAAGCCCTGGAAAACCCGGGCAAATTCAGGCACGAAATTTGCGACGTTCAGCAAAACGCCCCGCGCAATTGTAAGCGTGACGCCAGCAAGAGCAAATCATCAAGCAACTCCGTCTGGGAATGCCCCGAAATGCCGCACGCCAAAACGCTCGACATGATGGAAATGATGGACGGCCTCCGCGCCAACTGGGGCGTGAACTACCCATTCGAAATCTCCCCGAACGACACCTGGAACCGCAGTGGCGACAAATCCATACTCCAAATTTTTGACGTTGAAACCGGCAAGGTAAAAACCCTGCATAAATTTGACTGCGTTATCGAAGCCCCGAACTGGAGCCTCGACGGCACGTTCCTCACCTACAACGCCGGTGGACGCATTTACCGCTACACCATCGCGACCGGTAAAATCGAGATGGTCCCCAGTTACTTTGTTGACAACTGCAACAACGACCACGTACTCGCCCCCGACGGAAGCGGCCTCTACGTAAGCCACCACACCAAGGAAGACGGCCTCTCCCGAATCTACAAGATTTTCTTTGACGGGCGTAGACCAGAACTCATAACGCCACTCGCCCCGAGTTACCTACACGGCATTAGCCCCGACGGAATGGAACTTGCCTACTGCGCCGAACGAAACGGCGAATACGACATCTACACCATACCCGCAGTTGGCGGAAACGAAACGCGCCTTACCACGGCAAAGGGCCTGAACGACGGCCCCGAATACGACAGCGACGGCGCATACATCTGGTTCAACTCCGTCCGTACCGGACGCATGCAGGCTTGGTGCATGAAGGCCGACGGCACGGAACAAACCCAAATTACCGACGACCCGCATTGGAACACTTGGTTTCCCCACATTTCTCCCGACAAAAAACGCGTCGTCATGGTCGCCTACCACGAAAGTGACGTGCGTCCGGGCGAACATGTGCCCAACAAGAACGTAGAGCTCCGACTCATCGAGCGGACCCGTAAAGCGGCTCCCACCAAACCACACGCCTGGACCCAAGCCAAAACCATTTTAAAACTTTTTGGAGGCCAAGGCACCATCAATGTGAACTCCTGGGCGCCCGACAGCAAACGATTCGCGTTCGTGAGCTATAAAAAGGCTAAATAAACACCGCCGGGGCTTACTCCCCGGCCTTTTTACTATTTTAAAAATACTATGAGTGATAATTGCCTATTTTGTAAAATCGCGAAGGGCGAAATCCCTTCAAAAAAAATCTACGAAGACGACGACGTATTCGCCTTCTACGACATCGCCCCGCAAGCACCCGTGCACTTTTTGGTCATCCCCAAAAAACACATCGCAAGCGTGATGGACATGCAGCCCGAAGACTGCGAACTCATCGGCAAAATGATGTTCCACGCACAACGCATCGCCAAGGAACTCGGCCTTGAGGAATCCGGCGCACGCTTCGTGTTCAACTGCAAGGCCGACGCTGGCCAGACCGTTTTCCACATCCACCTGCACGTGGTCGGCGGACAAGTCATGGGCTGGCCCCCATTCCCGGCGAATTAGACGAGATATACGAAACTTGCCACTTTAGTGGCTTAGTTGAGTTATCCTCTTTGTGGAGAACGCAGGGCGGCTTACGGGCTCTCGCGTTATCGCGAAAACTCGTAAACTCGTTTCCGCGTCCGTTCAACCTCGCGCGAAAACAAAATTTTAAAGAATGTTCGCGCGAGTTCGAACCCTTACGGGCTTCCATCCCTGCCGCATTCGCCGCTAATTAGACGAGAGAACGGCCTTCGGCCTACAGACGACAAATGCGTGGGGCGAGTGCAGCGGGGCTGCTTGCAGACCCATTGCCGAGCCCAGCATTTGGCAGCGAAGCTGCAAAGACGAAAAATTAATTAATGGCGACGCAGCCGCCAAACTTCTCACTAACCACTAACCACCAATTAGACGAGAGACGAAATAATGGTGGCGCAGCCGCCAAACTTCTTACTAACCACTAACCACCAATTAGACGAGAGACGAAATAATGGCGGCGCAGCCGCCAAACTTCTTACTAACCACTAACCACCAATTAGACGAGAGACGAAATAATGGCGGCGCAGCCGCCAAACTTCTTACTAACCACTAACCACTAAAACATGATCAAGTCCCGCGCCATAGTCCTCCACCGCTTTGCGTACAGCGATTCCAGCTGGATAGTAAAAGCTCTTACCGAGGAATGCGGGATTGTTTCGTTCATCGTGAAAGGCGGCAAACGCAAAGAATCCCCCTTCAAAGGTGCGCTTGACCCGCTCGCCACAAGTGAAGTCGTGTTCCGGCAGAACCCGAATGCGGAACTCCAGTTTATCAAGGAAGCGACGATTCTCGACTGGCACAAGAATTTGCGCGACGATTTGCTGAACCTAGCCGAAGCGCAGGTCATGACCGAAATCGTGCTGCGCTACGCACCGCAAGGCGTGCCCCTCCCCGAAGAATTCGCATTACTCGAAAGAGCCATTGACGAATATTGCTACACCCCCGCAGCACAACAAACTACGTCGCAAACAGCGACGACTGCGCAACACGCCGCGTTGATAACCGCGCCGCAAAACGCACCTCAAAACGCACCGCAAACCGCGCCGCAAACCGCGCCTCAAAACGCGCCGCGCTCGAGCATTTTTGCACGTTGGCTTTTGGACATCTGCGACTTATGGGGCTACCACCTGGAACTCTCCGTCTGCAGCCGCTGCGAGCACCTGCTCGAAGAAGCCCCCGCCGACTTCCATCCCGAAACCGGCGAACTCATTTGCAAGCACTGCCTCGGCGTCGCCACGGCGCGCGCCCGCAAAGAAACCACCGACGACATGTGGAACCTGCTCAACGCCAAGGAACTCACGAACAAACAGTTCGTCGAAAACGCACTCCTCGCATACCTCCGCCACCACATCGGATTCCTCAAAGAAATCAAGTCCCTGCAATTTCTGAACCAAACCAGGAACCTCTTTATGAAATAAAAAAACGGTCGGTGCCGAGGCACCGATCCGTCGATTTTAAAAGCTGGTTCGTGACCCAGCATGCCGGCGTCATTGCACAGTGTGCATAGCACTTCGCCTCGACAAAGGAAACATGCAAGCATGCTTCCGCTGCACTCGGCTCGTTTTTATTCCGGCGTATGTTTATAATATACCACGCGAAAACCACGCCAGTCAATAGATTTCCGAAAACACCATAATCCAGTTTGGAATGTCTAGTTCAGCATATTTTCAATTCCCTGAGTTGCATATTCCATCAAAAGTTGATCCTTATGAGCCCCAAGAACAATGCCAATAGGCGGATTGTCGCCACTCTTCAAATCAATCAAGACTTTTCATCTGCCGTTTCAGTTCCCGTACACTCCAGTTTTCCAGTTCGCACTGTTTGGCGTAAAAGCCGATTTCAAGTTCAGAATCGGACTTCAGGATTTCGGTATAGTGGCTCCAGCTCAATTTTCCAGACACTGTCTGGAATTTTGGAAACCGTACATAAAATTCAGCGCGGCCCACGCCAACAACCTTTTTTACCATATAGCCTCCATACCGGCAAAACGTGAACAAAGACACGATTTTCCAAACGTTCTTCAACGGCGCAGTGCGCCTTAGTTGTTTTTGATTGATAATCGGCCAGGCACAAGATGTGCGGCCACTATGCTTGCCATCTCGCAGGCGGAGGCACACTCCTCTGGTCAGCCGCGTTACTCACTGACCCTCACCCTGCTGGACGCCTGAAGCGCCTCTATTTCTTATCCGCTAACGGCAAGCGATGTATTTTCCGCCCCGGGACCTATGGAACCTGAACCTTGACGGCGCAGGTTCCTCACCACAGTTAGGCGGGTTGAATTAACTACAAAGGAAGTATAGATTTTTGAAAAGGGGAATGCAAGAGACGATTTTGATTTTGGCAACTTTTGCTCGGCGGTCAATAAATCATTCCGCATTTACAACAGAAAATTTGCCAACTTCTGCAACCGCATCAGAAGAATCCTTTTTATAGATAACCAGGCTTACTTCGGAAGGACCTTTCAGCAACAAGGCTATGTTCAAAGGCAACTGAATATAAGATGCGCCATCCTTCTTTATTTCAAGGGTTAACTCAGAAGAAAGAACTGTTCCATTATTTGCCTTGACCTTAACGGAATACAACCCCGCATCAACCTCACGATTTATCTTAAGAGCGAAAAGAGCTCCGAATACAAGGGGATTTTTCCAACGATCTGCTGCAGGCATGTTGTTGACAACCACATCGGTGCCGAAAACCCCAAGAAGCATAAACTTGCCGGTATTTTCTTGACGAATCTGCTCACATAAAACAAAAGACTTCACTTGCATTTTATACCTCCATCAAAACCGGCTGAGCATGGTAAGTCAACTCAGACTTTTCTGAATCTGCAGAATTATTCAAAGCCATTACGCCGGCAGCCACACAAGCACCTGTATTGACATAGAAAGACTTTACTGAAGAATCCACTGTCTTGATTTTATCAATTGTTTTCTTGAGAATCGCGGTCCGTGCAAAAGCTTCATCAAAACCAGCTTCCGCAACAAGAGTCAATTCGGGCAGAATAGACATAAAACGGGATAAGGCAATTGCTGCGGCAGAAACCTGACTTCCCTGTTTCCAGCGATTAATGGTATGAGGCGCCAAATTCAGGGCTCTTTCCAGACGACTGTCTGAATAGCCACTTTCATTGACCTTTTTCAACAGTCCAGGCACACTTTCTTTGGCTCGTTCAAGAATCCTGTTCTGCACAATCTTCTTTGGTTCAGAATCCAGCAAGATGTCGGACAAGCAATCGTTACAATGGCAAACGGAAATCTCCTGCAAAACAGGTTCTGCAAAAGGCACGACAAGCCTACGGAAATCCTTCTTTATTTCAATATTTTCGGAATCGCAAACAGGGCAAAACTTTGTAGTCATATACACCTCTATAATGTGGGGAAACGTTTATCCATCTTTAGCGACTTAATAAACATGATGGTAATGATTTTTTCGTTCCTCTTGTTTTCCTTTTCACAAAGCGCTAAGTAATAATGTTGATCTTCAAAGGGAATGCTATAGGCATAAACCGGCGTACCTACGATACCAACTTCGGGCCTTCGCAAAGGTTTGACTTCCAAGCATTCCGGGGAATCCTTAATTTGGAGAAGCCATCGACACACATCTTCACGAGGATTGATGATGTTCAGTCGATAAGCCACCTCCTCGGTGGGCGCCTTTGCATAAAACTGAACCGCAGAACGCTTCTTTTTGCAGTAATTTATGAGTTGTTGCCATACCAGCACTGGATCCTTCGGAGGCGTGGCAAAGGGCACTTTTTCTTCGTTTTGCTCTTCCATACGCCGCCAATTTACACATTATGTGTAATAATATAGGTTTTAGACAACAAAAAGACAACCCTTACGGGTTTAAAAAATTCAAAAACAGATACTATTGGACGAGATAGAGAACTGCTACTTCCTGGGCTATACAAACTTACAAGCATATTTATCCTTTCCGCAGACAAGCAAATAACCGCGGCCAACTACTGCACAAATATACACTAAATTTAGGATTGTGTCAAGACTTTTTTAATAAAGAGAAATATCACCCTGCCAAACCGTCTTGAAACATACATCCGGCACTAAACCACCTTAAACCATTCCTGCTTATCGTCAATAGAATAAACAGCCAATTAAATCGACAAATAAATTTTCTCTGGTGGCGAGACATCGTTTCCAAGCAACATTTGATTTTGCCATTCTAAAATTTCTTTTTTATTTAAAAATGAGGTTAAATTTTTGAGCATTTTGTAATCAAATTCAAAGAAAGTATAAGCATTTTTGATAATAGTCGCTTTTGACTTCAAAAATTTATACACCTCCTTGCACTTTTCTTCTGTGTCTTCCAAAACATATTTTTCTGCAAAATTGTGTACTAAGAAATTACGGCATACAAGAAAAGACTTCATTCGACGTACCGCTTTTGCATGTTTTCCCTTTGCAGAAATATTAAAAGTTACATTACATGCAATTTTCCCCGCTTTTTCGGCTTCTTCAAAAGCCTTTGCATCGGGGACCTCGTAAATACGAGCAAGGACCTCCCGCCAAACACTTCCAAGAGGTTGTTTTAAAAGTTTCTGTTTCTTTTCTACATCTTTTTGAATACATGCATTTATTTCTTCCTCTGTAGAACCAGAAATAACCCCACCGGAATGCAGATACATCCGCTTGATAATCAGCTCAACGACGTTGCAAGTATATATGCAACGGCCATAAAGTTCTAATACCTGGGATAAAGTCGGATTAGTCATTACACAACCATTTTCTGTACCTGTTCTTCCGCAAGTTTCATTTCCTT
>JAKSIM010000010.1 GCA_024398845.1 Fibrobacter sp.
GATGTCATCAGCGGAATCATCGCTGTCGATGGTGACGTCGAGAACGTCTTCTGCAGCGTCGCCATACTTCACGGTCACCTTCTGCGTATACAGAGCGTAGAACGCCTTGTCGCCGATGGATTCCGCAGCGATTTCCGTCACGGCAGTTCCCGAGAAATCGGCGGCAGCGAACCAACCACCGAAAGTCCAATTTGTGTACGGGACATCGGTTGCGATAGGCAGCGGGAACGCATCAGTTTTACTGTAGGTATACTTCTGGAACGATTCTGCAGGAGCCGTACCGCCATTCATGTTGTACGTGATGGTGTATTCCTTCGGAATCGACTTGAACGAAGGTTCATAGTTTCCAGTTTCAGGATTTTTCACGAACTTATCGAACTCGTAACGATACGGGTCGCTGTCCGTGGTTCCCTTCTCCGGCAACTTGCCGTCGAGAGCTTCCTTCACGGCTGTTTCAATCTTCGTTTCAATGTCATCAGCGGAATCATCGCTGTCGATGGTGACGTCGAGAACGTCTTCTGCACTAGTCCCATAAACGACGGTGATAGCTTTCTCGAATTTTGGATAGAGGCTTAATGCATCATCACGGTCAGCAGCAATAGATTCGACTGCCGCATTCTCAAATTTTGCATTATCATACCAACCCACGAACGTCCAGCCAGACTTTACCGCGTCCGGAAGTTCCGCCGTAGCACTTCCATACACATGAACAATATTGTCCTGGGTCTCATTACAGGCTGCAGCACCCTTGGCACCCGCCGAGCACTCTAGCGTTTCACCATCGCCCAGATTCATTGTAATCACCGGGCTCACCGTAAATGTCGCCGTCGCAGTTCCATTGTAGTTGCCCGTTCCAGAAATGGTCACTTCATACGAGCCAACACCAATAACATTATCCAACCCACTGACAGTGTAATCCGTGCCGAAGGTCAAAGCATTGTCGCCATCCTTCACGGTAACAACCGGAGTCAGCGCCGATCCAGTATAAACAAAGTTCGGCGGAGTGACTGTTACAACAATGTCGCTTACACTCTTCGCAGCCACCGTGAATTCAGCGGTCTTCGTACCGGAGTAATCTCCGATGTACGTCACCGTCGCTGTGTATGTACCGGCAGCATTCGGAGTAGCGTTCCATGCAACCATGTAATCCTTGTCAAGAGTCAAAGTGTTGTCACCATCCTTCACGACAACAGTCGGAGTCTGATCGTTGCCGGTGTAGGTCGCCGATTCAGGAGAGAACGTCACCACAAGCCCTGCAGAGCTCTTCGTGTCAATCTTAAATTCGGCCGTAGCACTGCCGCCATCATAATTGTCTGTTTCGGCAACAATAGCTTTCACATAGTAATCCCCGGCATTCGACGGAACATCCGAACTCCAGTTCGCAACCACCATCGTGTCTGCATCCGTCTTCGCATAAACATAGGTCACACTCTCGGCGGAAATGTATTCCGGAGTAACGCTCGGAGTCGAGGGTTCCCCGGCACAAGTCCAATCATCAAGAGACACGACAACCGTCGGACTTGCCTTCTCAATAGAGAACGAACCCGTTGTCCTACCATCTGTAAAGACGCTATAATAATTGTCCGTCACATCGGTGCCATTGCCATCGACAATCTTATCGCATGTGATGGTCTTTAACCCCTCCGAAACATTCGTAAGGGACGCATCGCAAACCACGCTATAGCCATCCGGAAGGCCCGTCCATGTGACAGTGATTGTCTGTGCTTCGCCATTATACGGCTTGGATTCGTTTGCAGCAACCGTAATTGTTACAATCGGTTTCCAAATTGCGTAGAAAGTCACATCTTCAACATTCGCCACACCAAAACTTGTCACAGGTTCCATCGATTCGGCGCTTGAAGCCCAGCCCATAAACTGGGAGCCAGCCTTACTAATCATAGGTACACCTTCATCAGTGATTACCACTGACTTCGTCACGTACTTTGAATACGGCGTAGTTTGATCATCGCCAAAAACACCACCATTTGCGTCAAAGGTAACTGTTACACGTGATTTCAAAAAGCCTTCGGCAACTACATTATATTCCGGCATCTCAGTCGGCTGGGGAATGGAATCTATCGTATTATCTACATATCGATACCAAACATTCCACCCGCTGAAAGTAAAGCCCGCCTCCGTCGGCATAGAAGGTTCAACAGCGGCACCAGGCAACAACCAAACATCGGAAGGAGCACCATCAAGGAAATAGGTTATCTTGTACGCCCTAGTGTACTTTGCATACAAAACGACATTTTCATGCGACCCCGCAGGAATCATTTCCACCTTGGTCTCAAATTCCGGTTCAGAATACCATCCTTCAAAAATGTATCCACTTTCTTCTGCGCCGTCCTCAATCTTTGTCTTGGCATCCACAAGAGCAATATCACTTGATTCAACCGTGAACGTTGCAGGTGTATTTTCATTCAGGAGGTCTGCAGAAATAACGTCATTTTCATCCATATAGGTGATGGTATAGGAAGTAAGCTCCCATACCGGATAAAGGTCCAAGCCTGAACCCATTCCCACATCAACGTTATAAGTCGCACCAAGGTCCAACGCCTTCGCGCCACCGTCAGTTCTAGCCCAACCCACCTGCGTATAGTTATCACGCGTAAACAAACCAGCACCCTCAAGGGTGTAATCCTCACCATAGGTCTTTTTGCGAACAACATCATCACCCGTAGCACCCGTGCCAGCATGGTACGTAATCTTGTAGCCATCGACTAAGCCGTACAATTCAACGGCTGCACTAAAACCGCTATTATTTGAAATTTTTTCATATAAAGCCATATTTTCACAATTGCGAGTCCTATACCAGACTACATAACCATAACCATCAACATAAATGCGGTCTTCTGGAATAACCGTATTTTCGTTTATGTTATAATACAAGAATTTACCATCATAAAGATCGTCTATAGTATATTCCTTTTTAAATGAAGGAACAGCATCGCTACCACCGGCTTCATTTAACAAATGGTAAGTCACCGTAAGGGTGCGTTTCACAACATGTCCATAAAGGGTAATCATTTCATCCTGGCTTCCAACAAGTTTATCTTCATCAAAATTCCATGCGGTGCAACCCGTGCCCGCAGGGTTCGCAGCGCATGCTGAAGTCGTATACCAATCCACATCGTACCCGAACTTGGACACAGTCGGCTTATCCAGTTGCGTATCGTAACTATACGAACCCACAGGGAATTCACCATACGAAATATCATCCGCACTCCAGCCTTCGGGCAAGGTAAAGTTCCATGCAAGATTCAGCGTTACTGCCTCCCACACCGGATAAAGAGTCAAGTTGTCATTTCCGGTATACGTTGCGCCAAATGCATACTCGACAGCCGATCCGCCTTCGACTGTTGTCCAACCCTTATGTTCGTAACCCGTACGCGAGAAAACCTTGTCCGAAGAGCCTTTAATGGTGTAACTAGCACCATATTCCTTTATAATTTGTATATCGTCGCCTGTACATGTTGAGCACTCCCCCTTGGTATACAGGATAACCGGTTTTTGCACAAATTTTGCAATGATACGCACGTCATAATTGGGCATCGTAAACGTATTCGAACTGGAAATTTCGATATCGCTATAATTTTCTTCCCAGCCCAAAAAATGGTACAGCGCACCCATAGCGCGCGGTGTAAAATCAGGAACCGTCAAAGTAACGGATGTACCTCCCTGCACGCCATCCGGATAACTAGGTACATTGGCTGGAGCACCCACAACTTGAATAGTCAATTTATACGGACCATTCGCCATCCACTTAGCGTAGAATTTGGTATTCGTGCTAGGCATTTCACGCGGGAAATCGACAAGATGTTCGCCATCAAGCGTCCAACCTTCAAAAGTATAACCATCACGCCTAAGAATAGGTGCATAAATCGTTTCGCCAAAATTATACTGGCCAGCCGGAGAATATTCGCCATCATAACTAGCATATTCGCCGCCCTTTAAATCCCAAGTCAAAGTGTAAACACCTGTAGACCTAAAGCAATAGAGTTCAACGTCATTATCGGGCATGACAAAGCTGCCATCGTCTGCAAAAATAACGTTATCGGATTCCGACTGCCAAGCCGTATAGTTGAAGCCGGGCACAATCTTCGTTGTAACAGAAACTTTCGTGCCATAAGGAACAGTTTCCGAGTCCGGTTTGTCTTCGAGTTCTTCTCCCGAGGCCTTGTCATAAATTCTGTAATTAATAGTGTGGGAATTCACTGTCCACTTGGCGTAAAGTGTCATATTGGCAGTTACTTCAGTATCAAAGTCAAAGGTGTTCATACAAGAACGAGCATCTTTGCACCACCCTTCAAAAATCGCACCCGTAGCTGTCAAATCAGCCGGTTGCGAAACTTTTCCATGACTTGTCTGCACAACATGTTGTCCCTCAGGAACGGAACCGTAGCCATTGGCATCAAAAGTCACATCATAAACTTTCTCTGTAGCCCAAACCGCATAGAATGTTTTATTTTCACTGGCCGTTCCCAAGTCTTTCAATACGGTTGAAGAACTTGAAGTTTCTGCCCAGCCAAGGAAATAATAATTAGTAGTTTTACCCTTATTTGTAGTACTAGCCTTCATCACAGGAGGATTGGTAGTACTGATTCCATTGGAATTGATTTTTTCTCCATCGATAAAGGTTTTAGTCTTGGGAGTCTTACCAGTCGAGTTATTCTGATTGTCAAAATACCCGCCATTAGGGTCGAACGTAATGGTCCACTTTTTCACACTCCACACGGCATAGACCGTTATTTCGGAAACGTTCATTGTACCAATAACAGCACTCGACGAAGAAATAGCCTCACTTGCATCGGCATTCTGGTCCAAAGACCAACCTGCAAACGTATAGACGCTAGAAGGCGGATTCGGTTGCGTAATGCCTTCCGCCGTAAAATCTGCACCAACAGATACCGTTTTTTCTCTTGTTGCACCGTTCGGGAAGGAGCCACCATTGGAGTTGAAAGACACCTTATAGCTTCCAGAATACACCGCATAGAAAGTTACCGGATCCGAAGAGGAGCCCAAGGTTTCATCAGCGACCGTGGCGTTCTTGTTTCTGGACCAGCCCAGGAATGTTGCACCACGCGTGCTCGGCACGCTAATTCCAACAGTATCAATAGCATGGTTCTTGGCCACACGCTTGTTGGTAACCGGGTTGTTCGGGAACTCGCCACCATTAGCATCAAACGTAATAACCACCGAATTCTTCCAAACCGCATAGAAGGTCATGGCACCCACTGCATTTCCAAACGCGGTCGGAGTAGTCGCATTATATTCCTTTGCCCAACCAAGAAACTCGTCACCTACACGAGAAGGCACCGCTTCTGGCGCAGAAATAGGCTCATCCGCATTTACTCGAACCGTATCCGGAGTCGTGCGTCCCCCGTCAAAAGTACCGCCATTGGGGTCGAACAGAATGGCATAGGAGGTTCCCTCACCCGAAGAATTCACACCGCTTTGGTTGGTGAGTTGCTCTTCATCGGACCAAATTTCAGTTCCATTATAACATTCCCCACCAATAAAATTGCCCTTATTCAACTTGCAAATAAGTTCTGGATCCCGTAAATTTTCTGTTCCCTTACCGCAAGCCGAAATAAGCCAATCTCCGCCCTTAGATTCACAATTGGTTTTGTTCCCAAAAACATCAACACCACCTATCGTACATTTAGGGGCTATTGTATTCTTGGAACTAGCGGTCCAAGTTCCCTGGCAAGAATTTTCATCGTAACCTAAGCTGCAACTACCCGCTTCATTATTGTTATTTCCGCATGAACGCGCTTCGCCAGAAATGTTTACCCCATCAAAATAACATTCATCCAACGTCACGGGGCCACCCGCAATGGGGAATACGTTTGATGCATTTTCCGGTTGTCCAGATTCGTCGGTTTCAATTCGTGTGATAGTATTGCCCGAATATACACACGAGAACACACGCGTGCCATGTTCGCCTCTACCCACAATACCGCCTACATAAGTCGCACTCTTGCTACTTTGGTCATAGTCGGCAGATCCCATCGCATTGATTTTAGCAGTACAGAGGCTATTTTCTATAAGGGCGGTCTTAGTCGCATAACCCGTTATACCACCCACCATTCGACGGCCTTCAATGGTCGCGTCACCTGTAACCGTACAGGTTTTAATTGTTCCTGCAGTCTTTCCGGCAATACCACCGACATAGTCATCAGCGCCTGATTTCGTTGATGCCTTGACCGACAAATTATAAAGCACAACGTTCTGAACCAAGCCGTCGGCACCCAAATAGCCAATCAGGCCCGCATATTGGTCGGAACCCTCACCCATTTGCACGATTACTTTATTAATTGTATAGCCCGCACCATCAAACGTTCCCTGATAAATTTTGGAAGCATCCTGACCAATAGGAATTAACGGAGCACTCGTCGTTGTAATACCGTTACAGTCAATATTTTGCGTAAGAATAGCATTGGCGCTAAGCGAACCGCCATTTACTAATCCCGAGAAGTCCTTCAAATCCGTACAGGACTGAATCTTATAATACGTTTTCCCATCTATCTTCGTAGTCGTCAAACCAAACGCCTGACCTACAGCAAAAACGCAGGCGAAAGCAAGAATTATCTTTCTAAACGAAAAAGTGCAATGTTTCATATTTTCCATCCTTCCATTCCTCGTTTCTTCAAAAGAACAAAACGAGAAAAACGAATTTTTTCTCTTTTACTCAATCAAGATAAACAAATTTTTACCAAAGGGGGGGATTTTTTGTTAAAAATTTCTTATATAGTGTTTAATTTTTGAAGAAATTCACAAGTTTTTTTCAAAAAAGAACAATCTACGCAAAATATGCGTAGATTGTTATACAGGCAATTCTTTTTTTACGCATAAAGGCGATCGTCGCGCCCTTATTTTAAAGTCCAGCCGAGTAGACCATACGGAACCCGAGCATCGCGGTTGCGGTCATCGGTTCCTGCTTATTGCGCACATCCGGGGCGATATTCTTAACGACGTCGCTCCAGCTGCCACCGCGAACGCAACGGTACGTTCCTGTTTCGGGGCCGGCGTAATTCTTCACGGACTTGCTCGGGAATGCGTCATACCAATCGTTGATCCATTCTTCAACGTTCCCAGCCATGTCATAAAGACCATACTGATTCGGCAAAAGACTCGCCACGGGAATTACACCTTTATTGTTCTGGGCGTAGTTCGCATAATCACTGGCCTTGGCAGCGCCCCAATAGTAGGAGGTCGAAGTATCACCACGGGCGGCAATCTCCCATTCCATTTCGGTCGGGAGCCTGAACCCGTCTGCAGCCAAGTTCACCTTGAGACCCTTCAAATAATTTTTTTCACCTATGGATTCATAACTATATATAGTATCATACCCCACATATTTCGAGAAGGCGTTGCAAAACAGTACTGCATCGTACCAAGAGACGTTCGCCACCGGCAAATCGTCCCCCATCCTAGCCTGGTCAGGAATATCGCCCATCACGGCCATATAAATTTTCTGGGTGACTTCGGTCGTCATTATCTTAAAGGTGTTCACCGAATACTTTACCGATCCACGAACCAGACTTCCGCTTGGCACAGATGCCCAAATAATATTTTTGAGAATTTCCTCAGAGGAATCTTCCGCGGCAGAGGACATTTCGTCAGGGTCGTCCTTCGAATCAGAGGATCTCGTCGGTTGAGATTGATGGTTGTCGCGACTTGGTTCAATAACCGTCGAATCTCCAGTAGCGGTACACCCGGCCATGAACAAGGCCGCAAACACAAGCAGAGCAAGCAACGGTTTTGCAATATTCATTAGCGAACCACCCCTACGCGGTAGAGTTTCTGTTTTGTTTTGCCATCGACGAACTTGACCTTAAGGCGAGCAGTATAAACGTCACTGCCCAGCTGCTTCAAATCCAACGTTCCAAATTCATTGCGTCCAGCGCCAACGCCAGTCAATTTCTTTTTGAACACGCAAAGGCCCGTGATGTCGTAGAATTCGAGAGTCGCCCACTCGGCTGCAGCGCCAATTTCAAAACGGGACTTAGCGATACCGCCACGAACCGGATTCGGGTAAACAAAGAATTCGGTAATCTCGTCCCTGGCCTCCAACTTTTTGATTTTGCCAAGAACAGTCGCATCAAAGAAACCCGTACGTTCGTTACCCGCCGCAGGGAGCGCCCATGCAGCAGCGGCACTTTCGGCCCCATTCGCAGCCTTGTTCAAGCGGAATGCATTTACGCTATTGCGATGGAAGGCGTACAGCTCCGGTCCCTTGGATTTTTTATCGGGCACGGCATCGACCGCAAAAATGCTCATAGGGCTGTAGGATTCTCCATATTCAAAACTTCCGGCAGAAAGCGGGAACCCGTTTTTCACCTGCGCGCCCTTGCCCGTGTAAGCATAAACCAAGCCGTCGCTGCTCGGAACCAAAATCTCGGGAGCCTCATCGCCGGTCACGTCTATCAGCAGCGGGTCACTAAAGAAGCCGACCACAGGAGTTCCGCGACTCAGAGTCACCGGGAAGTTCGGAAGCGGAAGGCCAAAGCGGTCCAGCGCATACACCAGGTTGTTACCAAGCAAAATAATCTCCGGATAATTATCGCCATTCACATCGCCAATGGCGATGCCGGAGGTTTCATGTTTTATATCGCCCACGCCATTAGAACCGCGCTTGTATTTTTGCGTGGTCACAATGCGACCATTTTCCTTGACCAAGGCAAACGTACCGCGGCTACCGATAACGGCGAGTTCCAAAGTGTCATCGCGATCCACATCGGCACAAGCCACACGGAGAACCTCACCTGCGGCTCCATTCAAATTAAAAGACTCTTGCTTTTTGGTCAGGTCGTCAACACGCTTAACCGCAAGTCGACCACCCTCGCCCACAACGCCAATAAAGTCACTCCCGATATTCGACTTGCAGTAGGCCATATCGTGAATGGCGAAATCCATTCCCGCAGACGCAGTCCATGCGAAATCACTTTTTTTGCCTTCACCCGCAGCAAGCAAGGAATCCTTGGTAGCAACCCATACCTTACCGTTTGCAACAACCGGACCCGCGACCGCTTTATCTAAAGCAAGTTCATCTACAGAGGTGAACATGCCTGGCGTAAACGAAGTCTTGACCAAGCGCTTTTGGTGCAGGCTAAAAACGTCCTTGCCATCACTTGCAATACCGACCAGCGGGCCATAGCCATTGCCAACGCGGTAAAGCGGGACATCCGTAAAATCCTTGGCCTTTGACACATTTGAAACGCGTACCGAGGTATCAGAAGCAAACAGGGAATCGCCAAAAGCATTCATCACCTGTAAAGAACCATCTTCAGCGGCAAATACAATAGCCTTTTCGGCATCGGCTTCATCGGGATTATCAATAAATACGGCGCCGCGTACAGCATTCGCCAAGCCAACATTCTTTGGGAACTTGCTACCTTCAATACTGCCGTCATCAATGCTGATGGTTACCGTGATTTCGAGCGCCCCGTAGTTTATTACGCTATCACCCATAAAGGCATTTGCAGTTTTTTCTTTGCGAGCTTTGTCCGGTACATCAACCTTAATCTTAATTCCGGTATAGCCCCCCTGCGTCGTTGCGGTATTCGCATAACCCGTAGGAGCAATAGTCGTTACCGTCTCGAACTTTTTCTTGGACGATTCATTGGGAACACGCAAGTGCGGCAGCAAATCTGTTCCGCTGCCATAGTCATAAGTATCTTGACCCAGAGCATTCTTAAAAGTTTTACCAATGCTCAAAACGCCATCGGATTCAACCAAGCTAATACCGAACTGGTGATCCCGCAAAGTGTCTCCGCCCCAAAAATTCGCAGCACCATACTGCAAAGTTTCGCGCAAATGCCAGTCATTAACCTTCCACACGGCAATGCCGCTCGCCGGGATGCCAGCATCGTAGCTGCTCATTCCAACAATCAGGCCTTTCGCCTTGCGGTTATTCACTTTGCACTTACCATTTACGCACGTGCTATCTTCAAAGACGGTTCCCAAACTATCAACCGATACCGTACGCATTGTCGTATCGGAATCTTCATCTGTCGAACCAAGAACAAAACTTACGGTACCATCCTTGTTCCATGAACGTTGCCTATTTTCAATCAGCAAATATTCATTAGCATTCAAAGGCACTTTTACAATTTCCGTTCCAAGTCCACTGCCAGCGGCCGCAACTTTCACCTGCACGGGTTTACCGGCAGTCGGGCGAACTTCCTGAACCTTAGACCAGCCCATGTAGGCACGTTCCCATGCCGCAGGCAACGCCGGCAAAAAGCCGTTGCCCGCACTGTAGCCCGCAAAGTCCATCACATCAAAATAACCCAAGCGCGAAATACCTTTCACCACGTCGTAGGTATTGGGGAGGCCAAGTTCGCAACCAATCTGATTTACAATAATTCCATTAACACCCCAATTCAAGCCATCTTGCGAAGCGGTTTCGCTAACCACCATCACCGAACGCAAAGTATCAATTGAAGAACCCGGCAATAAAAGGCCGTTCACCACCGTATCGCCCTTGTCATCCACACCAAAAGCGGGTCTCACCAATTCGCTCTTGGCGGAATCGGGCATCAAATACATCCAATCCCCACGAGAGATATAAACATCCATAAAGTCACCCGGCGTATCGGCACCATCGGTACCCATGCTACCGCCGTCAACCAAACGGTTTGCACCAGCATGAACAATCATATAAGCGCGCTTTACACGGCTCGTATCCTTAGAAAGCGGAATACGGAACGGAGACTCGGCCGATGTATCCTTGGCAGACTCGGCAATGGCATCATAAATAAACGTCAAGTAATCTCTACTACGGGCTTCATCAAACTCCGCAGTCTTTTCGCCTTCCATTTTGGTAGTTCTGTTATAATCAATAATATGCTTTTTGAGTTTGCTAATCGAGAACACCTTAGTCTTTATAGAAAGCTTGCCACCACTCGCCGCATTATAATAGGCGTTCGCAAATTCCAAATGCTTTTGCCAAAAGGGAGCCTTGCCGCTTGACTTGGTCGGATCCAGACTATAATTTTTTTCGGGAACAGAGCCAAAAACACCCGTACCAGACGTAAGTGAATTATCCGGTTTTTCTTCGGCAAACTGTACGCGCAAAATAAAAACTTCAAGCGTATCGAGCGCAAAAACTTGCGATGCAAAGAACATCGCAAAAACCAAGCACAAAAAGCGAGCATTTATACGTTTCATACAATACCAATGTACAAAATCGGGAGGAACCACGAATGGCTACCCTTCAATAGATTTATAGGATTTTGGGATATTCAAGCGCCAAGTTCCAGGGCTAAAAGGCTTTTTACGGGCAACTTTGCGAATTTTTATCTTCAAAAACATTTTTCCATCTTGTTCAAAGATAATTGTTTCGGGAGTAAGCACTCCCTCGAACGTGCGGAAACTCTCGAACTTCAAGACTTCCGTACCGCCATTGCGGCCCTTACTCGAGAGCCAAGATATTTGCCCATCCTTTTTTCCGTACGAAAAATTCAACCCATTCGGGGCCTTAGCCTTAACCACATGGAATCCCGCGGAATCCTGCTCCGAAAGAGTTTGCGAACCTTCAGGAACCAAGATACCATCAAAAAAATCCGCCACCTGGTGAATCGGCACTAACGGGAATGTTTTATCATTCATCATCCCCACCATATACCCGTTTCCATGCAAATACATTTTTTCGGTCGGGAACACCATGTTCCAGCCGTCCTTGGTCCACAATAGCGAAGCAACGCCAATGCCCATAGGGCCCGTAAGTTCCATACGGTAACGCGCCCCGGGAACCGAGAACATTACCGCATCCAATTCCTGCGGTTTGCCGGTACTGTCAATCATAGTCAAAATAAACTTGGCTCGCAAACTATCGCGAACGGTCGCCGCAGAGGCGCCATCGGCCGGTAAACGATTCGCCCCAGACGGAGTACCGGCGCACCCGTAAAAGAGGAGCAGCAAGCAGGCAACACCAACAATCTGGAGAAGCTTCATGGGAACCTACTTTTTATTTTTTCCCAAGAACTCACGAGCCGCCTTATGACGCGGGCGAAGTTTGAGCAGATTCTTGTAGGACTTTGTGGCCTCGGCCTTTTTACCCAAGGCGGCTTGAATCGCACCTAAATGTTCCCAATACACGTAATCCTTGGTTACGTTCTTACTCTTAATCAAAAGCATCGTCGCCAAGGCTTCTTCATATTGCCCTTTGCGGTAGAGCCCCCAAGCCTTAGAATCCAAAAAAGCATCCGAGACTACGTCTTTGTCCAATTCCAGAGCTTTTAAAACAAGCTTATACCCTTTTTCCACTTCTTCGGGAGTGCGGTTCAAGTCAATCAATGAATAGCCGTAGTAATTCATGACCTCCGGCCAATCCAATTGCAACTGTCCATAGCGGGCGAGCAACTTTTCGAACATTCTAAAGGAGTCGTCGTAACGTCCCAGGCGCTCAAGGTTCATGGCCATGGTAAAGCGCACAAACATATCCGTAGAATCGGCCATCAACATGCTTTCCCAAAAGAGTTCAGCCTTGGTGCGCAATTCCACAGCATAAGAGAGCTTCAAGGTATCGGCCTTACCATCATCTTCAATGCCGCGAGCTTCGGTCACAAGCACTCGCGCATACGTATTTTGAAGTCTTCTGTGCGCCCGGTCTGCCTTGAGTTTAATCAACTCCAAAGTCGTAGAATCGGCAATCCCGTCCATTGGCCTCCAATGGCTCCAAACGCCAAGCATAGAATCGAGCAAAACATAGGCCTTTTGATAATTTTCTGCATAACCATAGGCCATTGCCAAAAATTCCTTGTCTCCACCCGGCTGCAAGGAATCCGTCAACACCGCGTAGCGAACGGCTTCCTTCTTTTTATCATTCGAGAAGGCGATTCCCGACAGTGCCCGGCAAGCCTGGGCCGCATACGCAGGATTTTTGCCGAGTTTGGTATACACCTTTTCGAGATGGACCCAGGCACTATCCTTTTCGCCCGACGAATACTCGTAGCTACCCAAGTAGTACATAATGACCGGCGACACCGACATTCCGTCATCATAGACTTTTTTCTTCAAGAACTTCAAAGCCGCCTGCTGTTCTTGCTCACCGTACGTAAGCAAAGCGACATTGATAATCGCTTCATCATCTTCGGTGGTTCCCGTAATAGTATCGGCAATGGCACGTACTTCCGCAACGCGCTTTTGCATCGAGAGTCCCTGCACCATTTTGGCAAGCAAGGACTTATCGCCAGTCGCATAGTGAGCCTTGCCAAAAAGTTCCACCACCGCAGAATCCTTATTTTGTTCCAAAAGCAAGTTCACTTGGCGAGCAAACAGCGACTGGATGTAATTCACCTGCGGAAGCAAAATATCGTAGACGCGAACAAGTTCCTTTGTATCCTGGACAGCTTCCAAGAACAGGCTATAATCATATAGCAAGGTCATGTCTTGACCATGTGCGGAATCCAAAGCCAGCTTAAAATACTTGCGGGCAGAATCGGCAACACTTTTACGCACGTAAAGCTTGGCCAAAAGTTCGTACTGTTTAGAGGTCACCTTACCCTTGAATTTGGCAGCTTCATTCGCCAAAGCCAGGGCCGCCGAATCATTGCCATGCACAAACAAACGCTCGGCGACGTTAAAAGCGAGGTAACGGTTCCTGGGGTCAGCTTCATACGCACGCTGCCAAAAGACTTCGGCGAGTTGTTTTTCGCCTCGCAGCTCCATCTCTTGTGCGCGAATAAACGATTCATGGGCAACATCAATATCGCGAGTCACCTTTTTGGATTCTACAACCGCTTTAATAGCCGCAGAATCGGTCGCAGTAAACTGCGTATTATTTGCAGGTTCTTGCTTGTGAGGAGCCGAGCTACAGGCACACAAGCAGAGCGCCAAACTAAGCACTGCAATAGAACATCCCAAACTACGGAACATAAAAAACCTAATCGACAATCACAAAGTCAATCTTGGTATCGGGCGGCAAATAATCACCATACTTGGGAGCAGTTTCAAGAATCGTTCCCGGAACTTCACCGTTTTCACCCTTCACGCGTTTGATATCGCCAACTTTAAATCCAAGCTTTTCGAGTTTGGTATAAACATTATCGATAACTTCACCCGAAAAGTCCGGAAGAAGAACCTTACCCGTGGTAACGCCTGCAGAAATAACCACCTTCACAGTATCGCCAACACGAGCCATTTTTCCAGACATAGGAATCGTACGAATTACAACGCCACGTGGAATGCTCTGGTGAGCGCCCTTCACAATTTCGCCACGCACAAGACCCGCGCGGGTAAGCGATATTTCCGCTTGCTTTTGGCTTTTACCGCGCAAGTCAGGAATTTTCACTTCACGAAGTCCAAGGCTCTTGGTGAGCTTAACGGTACGGCCAAGTTTTGCAGTGCGGCCGGCAGCAGGCATTTGCACAAGCACCATACCCGCCGGAATCTGGGCGCTATAGCGGCCTTCAGAAACCCATTCCCATTTAAAGCCTGCTTCATCCAAAGCAGCTTCAGCCGCCTCAGCGGTCATTCCTTCCAAATTGGGAACCGAACCCGTCGCAGCAAATTTACCTGCAAAAAGCGGCAACAGTAATTTGTCCACAAAAAAGGCGAGCACAATCAGTGCTACAACCCAAATAACTACAGCCTTGACAACAGCACTTTTTTTAAGCCAAGCCAAGACAGACTTTAATTTATTCATAGCAAATCCTTAAACGGCAAGAATTAGCCCTTGGAGGCTCTTTCTTGCAGAGCGCCTTCGTCAAAGATGACGATATCTTTGCCCGTCATGGCAATTGCGCCCGTACGAACCAAGAGCGAGCAAATACGGCTCACGGTTTCGCGAGTGGTACCCGACATATCGGCCAACTGCTGCTGCGTGGGGCGGTTGTGAATCACCGTCACCATCTTGCCATTTTCCGTATGGATGCGAACACCGCGTTCTTCCATCAAATTCAACAAAGTGCCAGCGACACGGCCACTCACGGACATCGTCGACAAAGAACCAATCTGCTTGTTAGCCTTGCGCAAACGCTTGCTCATTTCGCTCAAAAGTCCCATGGCGATTTCCGGAGACTGGCGGATAAGCTGCAAGAAGGATTCGCGGTGAATGATCAGCAACTGAGCGTCCGTAACAGTTCGCACAGAAGCCGACCTCGGTTCACCGTCAATCAAAGACATTTCGCCAAAGAAGTCGCCTCTTTCAAGGAACGAGAGAATCGTTTCTCGACCATCGACGCCAGTCATATAAACCTGCACCGATCCAGAGGCTATGAGATACAACGCCTGGACGGAATCATCTCCTTCCAGCACCACCGTTTCATCACGGTTGAAACTCTGGGAAACGACCAAGTTGGCAAGCATGCCCAGCTGTTCTTCGTTCAACTCCGAGAAGAGTTCAACTCCTTTAAGTAACCCAACGATAGAAGCGTCCATATCTCATTCCTTCTTATTTAGAGTTTCAGGCCCTTGGCGAGACCCGCATCAATCACAATGCTCTGGTCACGCTTAGCTCCAATAGATATCATACCAATTTTTACGTCTACCAGTTCCGCCATTCTCTGCAAATATTTCTTTGCATTTTCAGGAAGCTCATCATAGCTACGGCACTTGGTCGTATCTTGCTTCCAGCCAGGCATTTCTTCGTAGACCGGCGTGCAACGTCCGACCTTGGAGAGCTGGTTCGGGATAAACTCAAGCTTTTCACCATCGCATTCGTAATGCGTACAAATTTTGACGGTGTCGAACGTATCAAGCACGTCGAGCTTTGTAATGGCAAGGTGGGTCAGACCATTAACCACGGTTGCCTTACGAACAACCGGAGCGTCGAACCAACCGCAACGACGGTTGCGGCCCGTGGTAGCACCATATTCGTTACCAATCTTGCGAAGAGTATCGCCAGTTTCGTCCAAAAGTTCAGTCGGGAACGGACCGTTACCGACGCGGGTCGTGTAAGCCTTGACCACGCCCCAAACTTCGTCCAAGGACGTAGGACCGATGCCTGCACCGCAGCTTGCATAGCCGGCCACAGTGTTACTGGAGGTCACGAACGGGTAAGTCCCCTGGTCCACGTCAAGAATCGTGCCCTGGGCACCTTCGAACACCAAGCGCTTACCGGCTTTTACAGCCTTGTAGAGGTATTCGCTAACGTCAATCACAAACGGCTTGATCTTCTGGCCGAGTTCAAGGTAATCCTTGATGACCACTTCCGGGTCAATCGCCGGGACATCGTACATCACCGTAAATTCTTCGTTGTGGACCTTGGCCATGGCCTCGACACGCGGACGGAGTTCGCGTTCGTCCATCAAGTCGCCCACGCGCACGCCAATGCGGTTCACCTTGTCGCTGTAGCAAGGTCCAATACCACGACCCGTGGTACCAATGGCTGCCTTGCCCGCCTTCTTTTCTTTGGCCTTGTCCAAAGTGGAATGGTACGGAAGCACTACGTGAGCGTTGTTAGCAATGAACAAGCGACCTTCTGGGTTAATTCCCTTGGTATGGAGGTCAGCAATTTCAGCAAGAGTCTGGATCGGGTCGAGAACGACACCGTTACCAATGATGCAAACCTTGTCGGAATGCATAATGCCCGACGGAATCAGGTGGAAAACAAACTTCTGGTCACCTACTTCCACGGTGTGGCCGGCATTAGCACCGCCCTGAAAACGCACGATAATATCTGCATCGAGCGTCAAGAAATCAACAACTTTGGCCTTTCCTTCGTCACCCCATTGGGAGCCGATAACTACACGATTTGCCATTATATCCTTCGTTATTTTTTCAAAAACATTCGAAACGGGCTGTCCAAGGCACTTCCGAGGACCCCTTTTTCGCCATAAAGATAGTAAGAGAGAGCAAAGACGAGAGGCGAGAGACTAGAGATTGACGCTTTTTTCACCCCCAAAAAGGCAGCCCCCAAAAAATTACAGGTAAACAGAGGCGTATTTTTTTATGTATAGGGGATCTTCGTACAGCCAATGTTTTTCTTCAATAGAACGGTACTGCCAACTAAGGGCTTTCATATAATTTGCGGAATCGCAGAGGTTGTTGAACTTGGCGTCCAATTCTTCTGCAGACGCATTCCATTGCACCAACTGTTCGGGAGGAGCATAACCGTAAGGGGAATCCGAAAAATCACTTCCTAAAAAAACAGCGCCAAGTACGGCTGCTTCTTTGAGCTTCAAATCACTTTTGGCCTTGTTAAAACTAATGTTACTCAACGGGGCCAAATAAAAATCCGGCTTATAGCTCGCCGCTACCGACGGGAACTGCAAAAAAGTCGTAAAGGGAATACTGGTATACTTGCCTTCCAACCCCTTTAAAAAGGCGGGCGCACCAAAGACATAAAAGTCAATTGACCCCTCTTCAATACGCTTGCGAAGCCAAGGCACCCAGGGCCCCTCAAAATCGCCAAGAACCGTTTCGGAACAATGCCCAAGGCCACCCGCATACATTACGCGAGGCACTCCGCTAAAAGCATTCTGTTTTTGAGAGAAACCAAACAAAATCTTTGAAACGGCATTGGGCATAACTTCGGCATTTACGCCAATATCCTGCTTTAAACGTCTAGACAGGTAGCGAGTCGAGCAAACGACCTTGTCGAACAGCGGCAACACATGACGCAAACAATTCTTAATCATTTCGTCGTAATCCACACCATTCGTGAAACTCTTTAAAACTGGGGAAACTTCCCACAAAAGGTCGTCAATATCAGTCACCAATTTGAAGCCGCATTCCTGCTTCAATTTGGCATACATAGCAGCAATATCGCCCATTACTTTATTTGCAGGGCGCTGAATAATTACCGTGCGAACCGTCTTCAACCATTCCTTGTTGAAGTTCGGCATATTCATGATGGACGGTACAACTCGATATTCGTTTGGGCCCATGAATTGCATTAACGGAGAAATACAGCGCACCCAACCGGACTGCGCCATATCACTCGGATGTAATACTACATTCATAGCCGCCATAAAATTACGGCACTTCCACAGAATCGAGGATTTTCTGGACTACGGTTTCGGCGGAGATTTCTTCCGCTTCCGCTTCGTAACTCAAGATGACGCGGTGGCGGAGGACTTCCATGGCGACAGCCTTCACGTCTTCCGGTGTCACGTAGGCGCGTCCCTGGATGAATGCGTGAGCCTTTGCCGCCTGGGCAAGGCCGATGGATGCACGCGGAGAAGCACCGACTTCCACGAAGCCGACCAAATCGCTACGCTTGATGCTACCCGGGTCGCGGGTCGCAAGCACTAAGTTCACGATGTATTCGCGGACGCGTTCGTCCACGTACACCTGCTTCACGAGCTGGCGTGCGTTCAGAATATCCTGCTTTGTGGCCACAGCGTTCGGCTGACGGAGACCTGCACCGGCGACGGCATCGAGAATCTTCATTTCGTCGGCCTTGTTCGGGTAGCTCACCTTCACCTTCAAGAGGAAGCGGTCCACCTGGGCTTCAGGGAGCGGGTACGTACCTTCCTGTTCAATCGGGTTCTGCGTCGCGAGCACGAGGAACGGTTCGTCAAGCTTGAAGGTTTCGTCGCCGATCGTGATGTGGCGTTCCTGCATGGCTTCGAGAAGTGCGCTCTGCACCTTGGAAGGTGCACGGTTGATTTCGTCGGCCAGCACAAGATTCGTGAAGAGAGGGCCCTTGCGGGTTTCGAACTTCGCCTCGCGGGCGTTGTAAATCGTGGTACCCAGAAGGTCCGCCGGCAAAAGGTCCGGAGTGAACTGGATGCGCTTGAAGTCGAGCGAAACGGCGTCGGCGAATGCTTTCACGGCAGTCGTCTTGGCAAGGCCCGGAAGGCCTTCCAAAAGAACGTGGCCGTCGGCCAGAATACCCGTCAAAATGCTTTCCACCATGGCCTTCTGGCCAATGACGGTATCTTCAACTTCACGCAGCACGTTCATGCAGAAAGCGCTCTGCTGCTTCACCTTTTCCGAAAGTTCCTGAATATCCATTTGTGGGTTACCTCTTTTTTAAATCCGTGATTGAATTTAACAAATTTATTTTCTAAAAACCAATTTAATAGTGATTAGTGGGCGGCTGCGTCGCCCACCAACCACTAAAAAAATCATTCCTCTTCCACGCCCATGAGCTTCATGGCGCCCTTCCAGGTTTCCTTGTTCTCGAAGGCGTCGCGCTTGCCGCCGCCATAGCGGGCATGAGCGAATTCCTCGAGCAGCGATTCCCAGCCTTCGAGCTTGCCGGATTTCTGCAGTTCTTCCAAATTGACAGAGGCGCTCGACACGTCGGCAGCATCGGCGAGGCCGCATCCCGCGGCGCCAAAGCGGTCCAAGGCATACTCCTTGCACACGCCTTCCAGTTCCAAAAGCCATTCGCGGCTGTCCGCCGTATTCACGCGCTGCTTCAGCACGAGCATCTTTTCGCGGAGAGCATCCTGGGCCGCATTCCTTGCGGCGACACTGGCGCGGGCGGCAGCGCGGCGATGCGCCCTCCAGATTCCAGCGCCCACAACGCAAAGGGCAACAACGGCGCCCACGATCATCGGCAGCGGATTGAACGGTGCATCCACGCGCACGGGAACTATATCGCTACGCATCTCCAGCGGTTGTCCCATCGGGGTCGGCATTTCAAAACGCATCGCCGGGATGTTCAAATTTCCCGTATCCTGCGCCACAAGCTTGTAAGTAAACGTAATGCTCGCGACTTCCTTGCCGTCCTTCACCGAGCGGGCCGATTCCTGCGAAAGACCGACCTGCGTAATGCCCTTGGCGTTCGCAGAACTCGTCGGCACAACCAAAAGAGCACTTCCGTTCACGCTCCAGCTCACCGTCACCGGGAAGTCGAACGTATCGCCGACCGTCACGGCCATCGGCTGCGCGGCACCGTTTTCACTCGCAAACCCAGTCGTCACGGAAATTCCCAACTGCTCGGCAGTCGGCATCGCCGGCACGGAATTTGCGGCAGTCCCGTCAACGGCAGCACCATCAACGCCCGCCATTCCAGCGCCTAAACTATCAACAGCCGCACTACCGATGCCTGCGCTATCGGGCACGACATTCCCTTGAGCAATCAAAGTATCGTTTTCCATACGGCTTGAATATATAAAATCAGCCCTACCAGAATTGTAACGCTTTTGTCAAATCTTTAAAAAAAAGTAACCCGCCAAGCCGGTAGTTTTCGGTTCATACAAAAAAATCCGCGGCCCAAAGACCACGGATTCAAAACATGCCTAAACGCTATACTAGAACGGTCTTACAAACAGGCCGTTGAGGAGCTCACTGTAGAGCATCAACAAAATGTCACTAAAATAGCTAGTAGTACTATTCGACAGAGTTTTCTGATTGACAAGGCTCGTGCAAGCTTCAAGCCAAGCAGAATTGGTTCCAACGCCCGTCGCGCACCATGCGGCAAGCCACTGCGTAGGAACAGCCGTATTCCTGGTCACATCGGCACCTTCGGCCAAATTCCAGGAATAGTTGACAGCCAAAGCCTTGCTAGACGGATCCCCGCCAGACTTACCCACAATGAAGTTGTTCAAAATGGTGAGGACGCTTAACGCACGTTCATCCTTATACCAGTAGTAATCCCAAGCAATACGCCATGGAATACGCACAGATTCCTTGTTAAAGGAGTGATACGTAAAACCAGATTTCTCTGTGCCAGCAGCTCCATTAGGCGGGTTCACAGAAGTCAAATTGGCAAGGCTCCAGTCCGGGAACACACCTGTACCGGCGGCTTGCATTTGTTGCATGTAAGAATACATGTTATTCAGCACGCCAGTCCAATTATGAGATGCGTCCGTATCATATGCAGCAAACAAACGTATTGCCACAGGAGAGAAATAACTCAAGTTATAGGTAATGGCTCCATTCCTGCCATTCCACATGGATGTATTACCCGACATAATGGTAAGCGTCGTGGGGTCGATTTCTTCGTCCCAAATGGCCTTGGCTATCACCAATGCATCGGCGAGATACTCCTGATTACCCGTTTTCAAAGACATAATAATGAGAGACGCGGCAATGTCAAGGTCAGCATCCGTCGCACTGGAATTATCAAGAACATCGAACGAGAACGACTTAGTAATCCACGGCATCAAGTTCTGCTTATTATTGACTCTGAATCCACGAGAATAATTCCACAAGCGGTTAAATGTTTCCACATCATTTTGGAAACACGCAATCAACATGCCATAACCAATGCCCTCAGAAACAGTGCAAGCACGGGCCTTCATAACGCCGGAGACATCTGTTTTGCACTGGTTATTTGAGGACTGTGCAGACCAAATGACTCGGCCTGCTAAGGGGAAAGCAGAAAACACATAAGTAAAATCACTTGCCATATCCGCATAATAAACGCTTTCATCTTCAATTGTCACATAATGGAACTGCTTCCAAGCCGGGTACAGCGCAACAGGAGCATTAGGATTCGCTACAGAGGCAAGAGGAACATCCGCTGCGGGAACCACAGGAGTGGACGCCGATGTCGCAGGGTCAGGAGTCACCACTGGTTCGGTAGATGCCGAAGACAACACAGGATCTGGTGTTGGAGGGGTCACCGGGTCAGCAGCCGAGTCGCCTCCACAAGCGGAAAGGCCAAATGCTAAGCCACAGAAAAGAGGAAGCAAAAACTTTTTATTATCCATAAAAACCTCAATAAAATTATCTTGCTCTAATATATATTCATATTTCTGTTCATGCTAAAATGACGATAAAAAATAACCATCCGCTCATCCATATTTTGCACTAAATCACACAAAAAAACAAAGAGGCCGCAATCGCGACCTCTTTGTTAAAAAGCATTGCTTTTATTACTTGACAATGATCTTCTGGCTGAAGTCAACAGACTTACCAGCAACGCGGACCATGTAGACACCGGCGTCGATGTAAGTGAGGTCGAGAGCAGCGGTAGAGCTCACGTCACCCTTAGCAACAACCTGACCCTGGAGGTTCATCACTTCAGCAGAAGCGACAGACTTGATTCCAGAGAAGGAGAGCATACGGCCAGCAAGCACAGCCTTCACAGCGGAAGCGGCGCGAACCTGCGGGATAGCCGATCCACCATCGCAAGGAGCACCATCGTTGCTAGACACACCGACGATGTTGAATGAACCACTGGTACCATCCTTGGCCTGAATCTTGAACTTCACGCTAGCAAGAGCAGCAGCGGCTTCGGGACCGGTAACCTTGCCCTTGCCCCAGCCAGCCTGCTTAAACATAGCCCAATCCTTACAAACCTGAGCGGGAGAATCTTGTGCAGGAAGGCTTACGAACGGGTTGTCGTAACCGATTTCGCCATCTCTGGTATCGCCGAGGCCAAGTTCCAAAGTTGCCTTAGAGCTTGACGTATAGGTAATGCAAATACCACCCCAGCTAGTGACATCAGCCGGCTGAGCTTCGCCGCCAGTTTCGGTTTCTGTACCAGCAACGTTAAAGCCAATACCAATGAACGGATCATAGGTAATCGTGCCAGCATTCAAGGAAAAATCACCACAAACGCCACCGCACTGGTCGATAACCGGGTCGAGAGCGTCTTCGGAGTACTCGTTACCCAAATCTGTCGGCCATGTCACCGTAGACTGACCACCATCAGCATCATCCCCATAGTTATACCAGTAACCAGAAGTATTGGTGCCATTATCGAGTTCGGTGTTTACGAAGTAATCACCGGATTCGGTAGACATAGCGCCAGTCCAGCACATTGCAGAAGCAAGGCCGGCAGCAGCAAGAATCGCCGAAGCAGTAAGAATTTTCTTAGTCATAAGTCTCTCTCTTTTTTAATTGTTTTTAGCCCTTTTTGGCTGTTCAACAGCTAATATATCTTTTTTTTTCACGTTTTTGCAATATTTTTTTCAAAAATGTCAAAAAAACGTAATTTTCATCTCATTCTTTTATCAAGAGCGCTTTTTTTCCCTCATTTTCGCAACAAAGTTCCTTTTTTTTTACAACCTTGTTTTTTATTACAAAATTCTGCCATCACAATTCTTGTGCGTAGAGTCACAAGTCCTTGGTACGCAACTTTTTATTTACCTTTTACAAGATAATTTCAACATCTTAAAAATTATTTTTAAGTTGCGTGTATAGTGTATTCATACAAAAGCAAGCCGCGTATTCAACGGTAAACACAAAAAGCAAACCAACCCAAGCCCCTTTTGAAAGAATAAACTATCTTGTTAAAAAATTTAGGAGTTTATATGAATTTTAAAAAGCTACTCCCCTGCCTTCTTGCCTTTGCAGTGATTTCTGCATTTGCCAGCGGAACTACCGCGGTTCCTAAAAAAATAGGCCCGGTCAGCTACTACGGAGCCCTCCACACCAGTGGCGGGAAAATTATTGGTGCCAAAAACAACCAAGAGGTAATGCTTCGCGGCATGAGTTTATTCTGGTCCGACGCAACAGGTCTGCCGTATTACAAAAAAGACGTTATCAGTTGGGCCGTCGACAACCTGAAAATGGACGTTTTCCGTTTTGCCATGGGTATTACCTGCTACTCTAGTACTAAGCAGCAGTCCAATGGTTGCGTAGACAGCGCAGATTCACTCTTTAACGGATACTCTTACGTCTCGGATCCCAGTGGCTATAAAGGCGTTGTTGACCGAATGGTCGAAGCCGCTGTCGAAAACGACGTGTATATTATTATTGACTGGCACAGCCATCGTGCGGAACACGAAAAAACGCAGGCAAACAGCTTCTTTAAAGAAATTTCTGCAAAGTACGCCAATATTCCTAACGTCATTTACGAAATCTATAACGAACCCGTCAATACCGACTGGGGAACTATCACTAGTTATGCAAATTCCATAACTTCCGCCATTCGCGCCAACACCGAAAATTTGGTTCTCGTAGGCACGCCCAGCTGGTCTCAGTTGACCCAATACGGTGGAGTTAACGGAACAAATGTCGGCTACGTATTCCACTTCTATGCAGGCACTCACACTGTCGGTACCTTTGGCAGCCGCATTACTGCCGCCAAGAACAGTGGTAACCCGGTGTTCATTACCGAATGGGGTACCGTCAATGCCGATGGCGCAGGCTCCGCGAACGCAGGCAACACAAACGATTGGATTCAGTTCATGGAATCCAACAAGATTAGCAACTGTAACTGGAGCCTTCGTCAAACCAACGGCAAGGAAACTTCCGGCATGTTCGACGGTAGCACAGAACTCACTTCTCAAGGACTACTTTCAAGTGCAACCTACAGTGCCTCTGGCAACATTGTCAAAAAATACTTGACCGAACACGGCCAATCCTGGGCAGATTCCCTCCTCAAGGGTAAAAACTCTGGCAGCTGCGCATTCAAGGCAGCCAAGGCTAAAGAAACAGATGGAACTCTTTCTGGCGTCCTGAAATCAGGATGCACCTACACCTCCAGCAACGAAAATGTCGTAACTATTTCTGGAACAGACCTCGCCATTCATAGCGCTGGCTACGCCATATTGACCGGCAACGACGGATCCGAAAGCGCCGTAATCATTAGTGAAGTCGCTAAGCAGAGCATTTCTAACTTTGCCGACATGTACTGCCGTTATGGCGAAGTAGATCCTCATACTTGCTCTATTAACCGAGGCGCAAACTTCTCCGGCTCGAATTCTTCGAGTGCGACCTTCGAATGGATTCTAGGCATGGAGAAAAAGACCCTTGAAGGAGCCACGTACACCATCAAGTCTTTAAATCCAGATATTGTTGACATAAAAACAGCCAAATGCACAAACAAGACCTATTGCTCAACGACTCAAAAAGAAGCAAATTCCGTTATTATGTACGTATTCAAACAATTCGGAGAGGCAAAGATTGTTGCAACGGCACCGGCTGTTACCGGCTATACGGCTATGAATGACACAATTACCGTCACCTACCGTAAAGCCGAAAATAAGTTCCCTCGAACTTTCAAAGGCAGGACCATAGCTTTGGGAGCGACCGCTTCCGAAGCAGCTCCAAATAAGAATACCTCGGGAAATCCGATAACCTACTCATTCAACGGCAAAGAAACCTCCCCTTACTTGTCCATCTCAGGTAGCGACCTTGTTGCAGGGAACCAAAACGCGATAATTCAACTTGACGCACGTATCGCAGAAACCGACACCCACGAAGAAGGTTCCATGACTGTAACCATCATTGTCGGCGACTCCGCAAGCGCCGTAAACAAGGACGAATACTACAAAACCTCTATTCCAGCCCTTTCTACCGCAAAATCCGGTGTACAGGCCCAGTTCAACAACAAGGGAATGTTACTCACCTCCAATTCCAGGAGTCCGCTCGAAGTATCGATCTTTAGCGTAAATGGAGAAAGGGTGTTCCACAAGACCGTGAACTTAAGCCTTGGCACGCGCTTTATTTCACTGGGCGAACTTAAGGCAGGCAACTACATTGCAAACGTCAAGCAAGACGGGACCTTGAGCGTGTTCAATTGGTCTAAGCAGTAGTCTTTCTATCGTTCAAAAAAGCCCCGAGCCTTTAGGCACGGGGCTTTTTCTATTACAAGTAGGTATTCACGAAGCGTTTTATAAACTCAGAATCTTCACACAGCCAGTGTTTTTCTTCCATAGACTGATATTGCCAGGAAATGGCCCTCATATAATTATCAGGGTCACACAGAGCATTGAATTTAGCATCTAGTTCTTCGGGACTGCCGGCCTGGTTCACAAGCTGTTCCTTGGGGATATAGCTATATGGGCTACCGGCAAAATCACTACCTAAGAATACGGCGCCCAATGCGGCAGCTTCTTTTACCTTCAAATCACTCTTTGCCTTGTTGAAATCAATATTGCACAAGGGAGCCAAGTAAAAGTCCGGTCGATAGCTCGCCGCTGTTGATGGGAATTGCATCATACTCGTATACGGAATCGTTGTATACTTTCCTTCGAGGCCATTCAAAAAAGTGGGATTGCCAAACACGTAAAAATCAATAGAACCCTCTTCGATGCGCTTACGCAGCCAAGGCACCCACGGGCCCTCAAAATCACCCAAATCATCCGGAGTACAGTGTCCTAACGCCCCTGCATACATAACCTTGGGAACCCCCGTAAACGGAGCGGTAGTCTTATGGCTACCAAACAGGGAACCCGACACTCCATTGGGCACAACCACGGCATTGGCTCCAAGATCACTCTTGATGCGGTTCGCCAAATACCTGGTAGAGCAAGCAACCACATCGAAAAGCGGCAAAATCTGCTTATAGCGATTAGCGACAATAGCTTCAACATCGCCGAGTCCCTGGGCGCGGGCTTTAATAATTGGAGAAAGGTCCCACTGAAGGTCGTCGATATCAGTCACCAGCTTAAAGCCGCATTCCTTTTTTAGCTTGGCGTACATCATTACCACTTCCATTTTGCCCGATGCCGTAGGACGTGGAATAATGATTGAACGAACTTTTTTTAGAGTCTCCTTGCTAGTACATGTCAAATGCGTAATAGACGGATATACCTGGTATTCATTAGCACGCATAAGTTGCATCAAAGGTAAAATGCACCTCACCCAATCGGACTGCGCCATGTCGCTCGGATGCATAATCGCATGTAGTTTCGTCATATAATTCCTCGATTTTCAAAAAAACCTTCCCCATTTTTGAGGAAGGTTTCAAAAATTCCTTGCTAAGGCAAAATTACTTTTTCTTCTTCGGCTTGTAATCCATATCAGGGCGAATCTGCAAGCCAATCGTCACCAACAAGGAGATAATCGGTTCGTGATGATCCTGAGAGAGGTCATAAACGGCAACGCCACCCATGCCATCGGCCTTCACCTGTTCAGCAACAGCTTTCACAGACGGGATGCCCATGAACACGATAGCTTCAGATGAGCTAACGGCAAGTTCCGACTTGCTGGATTCATCAAAAGTAACCTTGTAATCGGGAGTATTGAACTTGCCCATCAATTCGGCATAGGAGAGGTAACCTTCGTTACCGCTACCCGTACCTTGGTGAGCAGAACCATAACCAGTAGCTCCGAGGAAAGATTTGCCATAGAGGTAAACAACCGGCACCAAGAGGCTTTTTTCTACGCCCTTTTCGGCAACGGCGTTCAAGCCCTGTTGAATGGATTCAGCACCCTGGTTCGGCTCAAGAGCAGACGTTTCTTCGGTCATCTTATCGGCCATGAATACATCCACATAGGCTAGGCGATTCAAAGCTTCGGCAGAGTAACCGTCCATGCCAGCATCCGGATAAACAGTACTGGTTACAATGGAGCCAGACATGCCATCGACAAAAGCATTGAGCATTGCGGCATAAGCTTCGGCGTCTTCACCGGTCAAGTTCTGCCAGTCAAGTTCAACACCGTCACCACCGTTTGTAGAAATCCATTCCTTCACGTTGGAAACGAACGTCGGGAGAACTTCTTCGGAAGTAGCGATGGTCTTCAGGGCGCCCTCGGCTTCGGCACCACCCACAGAAACCACGAGCTTTACGCCGTTTTCCTTGGAAAGTCTAACAAGTTCCTTGAAATTTTCGGCATCATTTTCATCGGCAAAAGCCACGGAACCATCTTCACTGGGAACCAAGTTGGCATAGTGAATGTTGGTCACCAGATTGTAGCGAATATCCTTAGGGTAGAACTGGGAATATTGGCTCCAATAAGGATAGAAGCCAACAATCTTGTCTGCAGCAGCCTGAGCCGTTACAGCAAAGCCTAAAGTCAAAGCTAGAGCAAGTACTTTAATATTCATAACAACCTCGCCTTACTTGATTTCGCGAACCACGCCGCTATCATCAACGCAATATAGTTTCGTAACAGGATAAACTTCTGTAATAGCAGGATTACCCGCTTCCGCTTCGGTGCACTTGCGATAAGCCCATCCATTATCACGACCAAACATCGAATATTGCAGGCTGATGGCCAGAGTGTCTATTTTGATTTCACGCAAAGCAGCCAAATCATCTTCGGTATCCGTAAAATTGAAATTCTTCAGGAATGTGATGTCATTTTTTTGAGGACCGGTTCCCGGCACAGAATCCGGAACAGTCACACACGCAGAAGAATCAACTACAGAAGAGCCCATTTTTGAGCCCTTCATTACCCAAACGGAATCTCCAATATCAAATTCTTGAAGAACGCTATCGACCATGCCAGAAACATGAACCATTTTATCTGATTCCATAACACCAGCCGGTTCAACAGTAATAGGCTCTTGCAGTTTGATATCAATCGTATCAACTCCAGATTCCGCTTCGGCAGAAGCTACAAGCTTTTGCACGTTAAGCGTGACAAACTTTTTCCCGCAAGTTGTTTTTTCAGAAACAACCGGCAGCCAAAGATTTTCCCAATACGTTTCCGAATAGCCCGCATAAATCGGATTCACCATGATTTCGTGCAGCAAATCCATGTTGGCCTCAAAAGCAGCCTGGTCCGCAGCAATTTGTTCGTTAGTCTGGGCATTCTTAACAGCAGCATTGTGACTTTTCACATAGTCACGAATTTGCAAACTAACCAACTCGGGGTGCAGTTGCGCATACTCGGCGTTATTAAAATCGCTCGGAAAATTCTCCGACACAGCCTCGGAATCGGAAACATCCATAGACGAGCATGCAACCATAGATATTGCCGCAACAGAAATCAAATATTTATTAAGAAGTTTCATTTGCATACCTCTTAGAAATTCACCGTGATATCGGCAATGATTACGTTCTTATCAATGGCGAGCTCATTTGTCGAAGGAGTCAACATTGCGTTACCCTCGGCATCAACCGTAGGCAACATGGCATTAAGCAAAAGTTTGTCCTTAAGCAAGCCGTACTGTACAGACAGGTAAGAATTCGGAGCAATCTTAACGCGCGGTCCAACCAAGAGCATGAGTTCTTCGGCCTTGCTGAGGCTCACGAGTTCGTTAATCGGAAGTGCCACATCAAACTTCTTATTGAACATCTGCAAACCGGCGAGGAAGCTGACCGGACCGTAAATGTCAGCGGCGAGACCAGCCATAATACGGTCACTAGAGCGCATATAACCAGCATCTTCCTTAGCATGGTCATAGGACCCCTGAATAATGATATCGTTATCACCGAGCAAAAGCTTACCGATATTTGCAGAAATGCCTGCTGCATATTCCGTATAGGTGTTGCTTGCGGCATCCTGCTTAACCTGAGCAAAGTAACCATTGAGCGTGATGGCATCATTCCAGGTTGCATTCAACTCAACATTGAAACCCTTGCGATCCGGAGTGGCCAAACCAAACGGCATAGCCATATTCACGGTCGGATCAAGAACGAACAGAGCCTGGTCCATTTCAAGAGCCTTGATAGTTCCGGCATCGTATCCGTTGCGGTAAAAATGAGCACTCTTGTAGTTGTTGTACACTTTGGAGAACAGATACTGAGATTCATCGGTATTCGACATGGCATTAGTCAAAGAAGCCGAAGTCATGAGATTCGTCAAGTTGAGCGGGTTAGTATTGTACACAGCCATATACATATTTTCGAGGCTGGACATACCATAGCTCGCAATGGCGCTCCTATAAATATCATTTGAGTAAATGGCGTTTGCATTCAGCACAACGCTGTTACCGCGATAGTTAGGAGCAGAAGCCATTTCAGACCAGAATTTTTCATCGGTCTGCAAGTAGGTTGCCTTCAACTCGCCTTCAATACCAGCTATATCAGCCTTCACATACGGAGTCACGTAAAAACTCTTGCCATCGTTGCTAGCAACATCCTCATTTATGTAAGTATCATAATTTGTGGGAACAGTACTTACGTAAATAATCGACATTCTACTATCATCTATAACTACGGATGCTTCAGAAACTCTGTATTCGGATTTAGAAGCGTTAGTAAAATAGTCCATGTCGGCGTCCCACTTGGACATGGCGAATTCACCGTTCAAACCAAAAGAAACCGGCAAAGACGAAAGCATCTTCTTGGAATCAAAGCCAGCCTCAATAGAGAAAATGGCATTGTTTTCGTAGTAGACGGAGTCATCGGATTCGAGTTTTTCGGAACGGCGGGTCTTTTTACGATCAAACACATCTGTGTAGTTGACGCCAAGGTTGGCACCAAAAGCACTTGCGCCAAGACGAGCGCCGTAGAAATAACGATCAGACCAATCGAAATCGAAAAACACCTGGTCATTTTTCTTAGCAACGTTACGAAGACGGGCTCCAGTCAACTGGGCATGAATGTCATCGACAGGGCCAAGAGCTCTGCTGTGGTAATCGACATTCAAACCTTGCAGCAAACGACGGGAGGTCGTATCCAAATTACGCTGAGCCAAGGCATCGATGCGCTTTTCGGTAAAGATTAGCGGTTCTTGCACAAGGAACGTCTGCGGGACATTAAGGGTAAGCGGAGTATAACCAACACGCATATAACCCAAATTAAAGTCCAAATGCTTGTTCAAAATAGAACCATCATAACTGAACCAATGGCCAATTACAGGGTTGTTGTTTTCATCAAAGCCACTCTGCCAATCCTTATGGAGGCGAAGTTGAACATTGACCATAGTCTCGCTACTGGGACGAGCCGTCAACACGAGATTCACATCGGAATACGCTTGAGTTTCGCTCGTCGGAGAATTTTCACTAAACTGATCCGAAGAAGCCATAGAAGCAAGAGCGCCGGCTTTTGCGGTACCGTTTAACTTAAGGCCAAGTACGGATTCCTGAAGAGAATCCAACTTTTCTAAGAGAGATTTCTGCTCTTTGACAACTTCCTGATCGCCAGCAGCGAAAGCCGCGGCTGCAGAAAGCAAAATTGCAGAAGTGAGAGCGATTGTACGATTTTTCATATTGAAATTCATGCTAACATCCTCCCTTTAAAATTCCACATTAAGGGAAGCTTCAATGATAAACTGGCTAAACTCATGCTTGTATGCACCGTTATCCTGATTCACATCGTAATAGACCGGAAGATTGTAGACTGGCACTTCATTTGCTTTTTCTACCGTTACAACACCCGGTTTAATCGTAGAGCCAGAAGCAGCAAGAGTCTTAACTTCAGAAGTATTGTACTCGTTGCTAACCGAGATTTGGCCAAGATTCAAAGAAAGCCAAGCATTCTTTTCGATGGAGTAATCAAGTCCCACCATCCATTGCATTTGCTTACCCTTCATCAACGGAGCTACAAGTCCAGACATTCCAGCTTCAACATCGTTATATTCGGTGTTGATCATCTGGAGACCCGCCGTAAAGCCAAGACGCGGGAGGTATTGAGCATAGAAACCAACGTTAATGAAGTCGCTCTTGAGCTCGCCAGAAGCGCCCGATTCCAAATCGGCCTTGCGTTCGGAATGCTTGTAAGAACCAGAAATTTCAAGCGGTTTGGAGAAGCCCAAAGCCTTGAAGATATCGACCTTGGCACCACCACCGTATTCCATGAAGTTCACACCAGAGAAGCCCACCATCGGAGAAACCATGTTCATAAACGTGAACAAGCCCTGAACTTCGGCAAAGTCATTGAAGGACGCCTTAATATTCGTCTGGGCGCCCACGCGGTTTGACGTAGCGAAACCATTCGGGAGGGCCATCTGAATAGCCGGATCAGCAAGAGCAGCAAGAAGAGCCAACTGGTTGCGATTGTAGACGTTCGTGGTGTAAGAGTTCTTATTGTAGTTTGCAATGTTATAGCTATTGGTTTGACCACCATCAAAAGCAGCATCATCTGTGCCCATAGTCTTAGACACCGGAGAGAACTTCGGTGCAAAGTTATAAAGAGCGTCAAAGGTGCTGTAAAGCGGAGAAGTCACAGCAAACTTTACCGTTTCGCCATCAATGTCGGAATTGAGAATGCGCTGGGCAAAGAAGTTCGAAGACTGGGCGGCGTTATTGAACCAGTTACTGTCGTTGTAAACGACATTCACATCCATCTGGATACCCCAGGCGTCAGTTTTGTAACCAGCATCAATGGTTGCCAAAACAGCAATGCCATTTTCAGTTTCAGAAGTCGCAACATCCTTAAGCACCGGATTACCATCGGCATCAAGAACAGGAACCTGAGCCTCGTCAACAACCGGAGCAAGGGAATGAGCATAAACCTTATCCATGGAAACGGCAACTTCAGCAGTAGCGTCCAAAGTCAAGTTCTTGTTCCCCATAAATCCGGCAACATCACCACCTATACGGCCACTAAAGACCATTGTCTTTTGGGCATCCTTTTCAAGCGGATTAATATCCTCATAAACATAAGGATTTGAAATTAAGCGCTCACCTTCTTCATTGAAGTCATGACGTTGCGTATAAGAGTAAGACCCTTCAACATCAAAGATGTACATGCCTGTAGCACCGACGTAAAGGTTCCTATTCATCGGGAACAATTCAAAGTTACCAGCGGCAAGCCACTTGTCCATATTAGTAGCAAGTGAAGCGCCGGCAATGTTCTCGTTCGGCAAAATATTGCCTTCGGCACCGGAAAAGTCCAAAACAGCATTGCGATTCAAGCGAGCCATCAAACCTTCGGCACGGACTTCACCAAGCATCGGGTCAAGCATTGCACGGAACTGAAGGTTGACACCCTGCAAATTGCGCTGGTTGCCTTCAATCAGCTGGGACTTTTCGGCCATGTGGCGCTGGCGTGCAAAAATCGTCGGTTCGTACATAATGTCAAAGCCCGGCAAGAAAAGGGTCAGCGGAGAATATTGCTGGCGGAAGTCACCCGCAACCCAGTAAAAGTTCTTGCCCACATTGCCTTCGACATTAATCCATTCCACAGAAATGCTCTTAGCAGCGGAAGCGAAGTATTCTTGCATACCGCCTTCCAAGCGCATCATCAAGTTCGCTCGAACATTTTCGTACGGACGGAAATGGAAATCGAGATCGGCTGTGACAAATTCATCTTTTTCAACATCCGGCATTTTATTCAAGCCAGTCGGATCTTGGTCTGTATTAAAATAGGAGGCTTCGGCAACGCCACGAATGGAACCTCCGAATTCCACGCCACGCTTCGCGTTAATGGAGTCAACCTTGCTTTCCAGCGAATTCTGGTTTTCATAAACCTGTGATGCGGAGGCCGCCACAGTTGTTGCAAGGAGGGCAATCAAAGATTTTTTCATGTTCATATTCATTTTCAGCTACCCCTCTTAGAACCAGACCTTGGTTTCTGCAGCAATGTAATGAGAATGCCAATTGTTATCAGAAATCAACTCGTCAGAATGGGTCATAAACTTATAGCGGAAATGCAAACCGGCTCGGTCAGCAAAGTCCCAATCGAAGCCAAGGCCAAAAGCCGTTTCCAAATAATTGATTGGAGCTTTCTTGTAGTAAGCTCCCATATATGTTCCCAGCAAATCAGACTGCTTTGACACAGTAGATGCAGCAGAAACCGCAGTATAGGCATTTTCAGAGCGGAAGGTTTCCATACCAAAGATACCTACCATGTGGAACTTCGGAGTCACCGCCACAGACGGTTCAAACTGCGTGTAGAAACTCCAAAGCAGCATATCCTTTTGGGATTCGCTATAGGCAATCGGAGCAAAAGAAGTTGAAATACCAGAAAGAGCAGCATACAAAGTCATCATGATAGTGCGATCTGTACCGAACCAGCCACCAATGTCATAGCCACCCATAAAGGACATATAGCTAGACCACTTGGTATGTTCAGGAACTTCGCCTTCCTTGATTTGCTCCGCATTTTCGTAAGCAACAAAGCCTTCCCAAAGTTCCCAGGTTCCACCATAGAGACCACCCTGTTGACGATACTGTTTGATACCATCACCAGAAGACTGCTGAACACCGGCACGGGCAACATAGGCGGTATTGCTGGCGTTACCCGAGTCCGCAATAAACAACGGTTTGTGCTTGGTCCAGGAGTTGGTACCTTCCCACATGTTACGACCGTTCAAACGATAGTTGAAGAAAATCATGTCCTGACCATCTTCGATTTGACGATGCTGACCATACTGGAAATCAAAGTAACCGCGATTGAAAGTCGGTTCCAACTTGAAGTTGAGGCCTGCCATATTCGGGGTATAACGGAGAGAACCACCATTCAGGTAGGCTTCGTTCTTACGCCAGCTCGGGAAACGGGACGGGTTCCCCAAGGAATAAGGAGAGTAGAAATCTTTCGGAAGGTAGATGGCTTCAACAGTCATTGGCCACCCCTCTACATACTTGCTCTGGGCCTTCAAGTAGAAGCCCACCTGCGGCGTATTGGTTTTAGATTCGTAAGCGTCGGCCATATAGCCCGATGCGATATTAGATTCGGCATAATCAGCAGCCAGCGGAGAACGATAGTATCTCAGAGAATCGGTAATATTCAAGGCGAGGTCAGCCATCAAATACAACTTCGGAGTAACGTTACCCTTAACGTCAATTGAAGCTACATGCGTATTTAAAAGGGTCGGTCCCACATCAGAGAAGTTAATCCACTGTAAACGATATTCACGTTCATAAATGGAAGCTTCATCATACATAACGCCCATGTAGTTCAAACCGAGGGTCAAATTATCCAGAATCTTTTCTTTAGCAATGCGTCCATGATAAACGGAACCTCGCAAATCATAGGTACCAGACATTTCGAGTTCACCCGGCTGACCACCATACATACGGAGACCATCACGAGTAGCCACGTCGGCATCAGCCGGCTGGGAAACCATGAACTGAGCCTTCAAGTTAAACGGCAACTGGTACACGTTCATGAACACGCCACCAAAGGAACGGTTGGTCCAGAAAGCACGACCACCTTCCTTCACCGGCTTAAAGACCTTCTCTTTATAATAGGTACTGACCGTCTTTTCGTCTTCGAACAATTCGTACTGCCAAGCGAAGCGCGGCATGGTTTCACGTTCCCACATGGTCAAAGGAGAAGCGTTTGCCCAAATCACGCCACCAGCGGTAACGTATGCACCGAACACGCCAGCGCGGATATCCACACCGAAGTTCATTTCTTCGTTGATGGTCGAACTGAAGTAGTCGGTCGAGTGGTCATAAAGAACACGGTCGTCGTACGTTTCAGCACCCGTCGGCTGAGAACCAAGGTAGTTGGAATACAGACCACTCAGGTCGAACGGGAAAGACATAGATGACCAAAGGGTCATATAGGAGTTCGGCATGGCGACCACGTTGACATTCAACACGGCGTCAACCGGCGTACGAGCCCTATCGTTCTGGACCCACGGGCTTTCTTCGGAATAATGGAAATTCTTGACACGGAACGCCATGTAACCGGAGACCGCCAACGGCAGATCGTCCTTACCCATGAGGGTAGATTCCATGTTTCCAGAAAGCGTGTCCAAAGATGCGTTAATAGAATCAAGCTGCACCTGAGGAGGCATTGCCCAAGCAGCACCAAGGCAAGAAGCAAGAAGAATCGATGTAATCGTTTTTTGCATAAAAACCTCTTAAACCCTCTTAAATCTCGTTGCGGAACGGATAGTTGGCCGGGCCTTCATAAGGCTTGCCATGTTTCTTGATGACAATATCATCTATCCAAACCTTGAAGGATTCATTTTCATCCTTGCGGACTTCAAGACGGAAACCCTTGAAGTTTGACCAGGAGAACGGGAGCATCACTTCACGAGTGTTCTTTGCATCCCAGTACACACCGGTCATGCCGAACAACTTCAGAGGAATACTAAAATGTGTCCATTCTGTGGTAATTTCGCCAAGGCTCTTGGAACGGAGCTTCACCTGGAGGGATTCGCCACCGCTCTTCACGCCGTCATCAACAAGCACGAACAAGGCGTTTTCACCGCCCTTGGCACCCTTGATCCAAAATTCCAGAACACCCTCTTCCAAGTACGGAGTTAAATCCACAGAACCTGCGATACAAATGGCGACACCGGAATAGTCACTAGCAATAAGTTCAATTTCCATGGCCAAGGCACCTTCCATAGCGCCAGCCTTTTCTGTAAGAACCGGTTCCGGGTTTTCACGAGGGTATTGGTAGGTATAGCCACCTCCACGCGGAATAGCCTCACGCATAACAACGCTGACAACATCCTTATCAGGGCGGAACGGCTTTCCTTCCTTAGTGATAAAACGAGCTTGGTCACGGTCGCGATAATCGCTAAAACCATAGCCAGCAAAAGACGATGAAGCAAGAAGTAGGCCCGCTAAAGCACACTTCCAAAGGGCTTTTTTAAAGTTTCCATTCATAATTGGTAAAAGTCTCCAAATTCGAATAGCCTATAATATAGTTTGTTTTTTGGAAACCCGATTTTAAGTTTTGACAAAAAAAGTACACAAACCAAACATTTTACGAAAAAAAACACCAATTTTTCACTTTTTTTACTTGTTTTTTGAGTTTTCGCTTGTAAACACTTTATTTTTTTTACGAAGTATGTTCATTCAAAAAAATAATTACTTTTGTTTACAGAGAAATTTCCCTTTTGAGGTTTATATGGGTATCAAGTTTTTTTTATCTATCGCTCTAGGATTTAGTCTTATCGCCTGTACAAGCGATAGCAAGCCCCCTGCCGCCCCAGAAACATCTAGCAATTCTAACGAAGAAGTTTCCGTAAAGCCCGTAGATTATTCCAAAGGTCGAGCCATGAACAAGCGCCTTGGCAAGGGAATAAATTTGGGAAACTCTTGGGATTCCCAGGGTTATGATGATGGCGGGTGGAGCAACCCCATTGAAGATAATTTCTTTAAAATTATCAGTAACGCAGGCTTCAACTCTATAAGACTCCCCGTACGGTGGCAATTTGATTCCGATTACGGGAGCCATACCGTAAGTCCGGACCGTCTCGCAGGTGTCAAGGAAGATATTCAACTTGCCATTGATAACGGCCTCGCCGTCATTGTGGATTTTCACCACTATGTAGAGCTATTCGATCTCGGCAATGCAGCCAACCGAGGCAACGCCGATAGCGTAGCATTATTTGCTAAAGAAAAAGAACATTTCCTCGCCATGTGGAAACAAGTGGCCACAGAACTTGACGTATTCCCGGACTCGCTCCTCGTTTACGACGTAATGAATGAACCTACAATTGCAAACGCCGATATTGTGAACGACTTGACCATGAGCGCCTACGAAGTCATTCGCGCCGCGGCTCCAGGCAAAACCATCATGTTTGAGGCTTACCATGCGGCAAAATTCGCTGACCTGGAGGTTCTCAAGCTTCCAGAAGACGGAAACATTATTTATAGCGGTCACTACTACGAACCCTACACCTTCTCGCACCAAGGCAACGGCTACGCATGCAAAGGTGACGAAGCATACTCGAACACAGCAAAAGCGGACATAAAGAACTACGCCGCCCTCGCCACAAAACTCTACCCCGACGTGAACGGTGGACACATCCCCATGAACATGGGAGAATTTGGCATTTCGGGGCAAAGCAACTGGCAGTGCGACAAAGACGGTCCTAGCGACAAGTACAAATCCATGTGGACTAAGCTCACTATAGAAGCTGCCGAAACATACGACATCTCTTGGCATTATTGGGGATTTGTCGGCGTGGGCGGTTTTGAAGCTTACGACAAATACGAAAACAAATGGCTCCCGGGATTCCCGACGGCGTTTGGCCTGTAAAATTACGGGCGGATAAGGGTTCCGCCCCAATGCTCATCAAAGAAGGCTTGGAACAAAGGTTCTGGGCCTTTTTTTAATTCTTCGATGACTTCGGAAGTAGGGCGACCGCTGCGGTACAGGGCACGGTAGGCGCGCGAAAGGGCGTCAATGCGTTCCTGCGGAAAATCGGCTTCGTGCAGGCGCAGCGCGTGCAGATTCAAGGCGCCCCACTTGAGCGGGTTCCCGAAGGCTTTGCTCGCCGGAGGGACGTCTCTATCTACCTTGAGGGTACCGCCCACGAACGCGTAGGCGCCCACTTGATTCCGCTGCTGGATGGCGGTAGTTCCACCGATGGTCGCGTAGGCGCCTATGCGCACATGGCCGCCAAGTTGGCAGCCATTGGCGAGAACGGCGCCCTCACCGATCTCGCAATCGTGGGCGACGTGGCTGTAGGCCATCACCAAAACTTTATCTGCAATTTTTGTAATTCCACCACCCTGAACAGTACCGCGATTCAACGTACAATATTCACGAATAATGCAATCGGCTCCCACTTCCAGGCGCGTCGGTTCCCCGGCGTACTTCAAGTCCTGCGGAGGAGCCCCCAAAACGGCGCCATCGTACACATGCGTATTCGCCCCGATGGAAACGCCTCCATAAACATGCACTCGAGTTTCAAGCACAACGTTTTCACCAATCGTTGCCCCCTCATCGACAACGCACCACGGGCCGATTATGGCAGTTTCGTGAACTTGGGCGGAAGGATGGACAAAAGCGGATGGATGCATATTAGGTAATAGAACGCTCGCACGGCTCGCTTTAGACGAGAGACGAGAGAGGTTGGGGTTCGTGGTCTAAGGTTTATGTCAAACGCGCTTGCGCATGGCAAATATATAAAATAGTGGAATATCTGGTAATAGAACGCTTTCCCCTTTCCCCCACTAACCTCTCGTCTAAACTACACACCAACATTTTTCTACATTTCCCCCTATGAGCGCTTTCATTATTGCGGGACTCACGGGGCTATACGCACTGCTGTTCCTGTTCTTTATCTTGGGTGTTATCAAGACGCACCGTTACCGAGGGCCAAAGGCGACCCCCAGCGTATCGGTCGTCGTGCCCATGCGTAACGAAGAAGAATTCGCCCAACGTACTTTGGAAGCCCTCGCCGAACAGGATTACATTGGCGAATGGGAAGTCATTTGCGTTGACGACCGCTCTACCGACTCGACCCGCGAAATTCTGGAACGCTTTGCGGCAACCCACCCACGTTTCCGCGTGCTCTCGCTCCCGCAAGATTTGCCAACCATTGCAAGCCCCAAAAAACGCGCTCTCGAAAGCGCCTTCAAGATTGCAAAGAACGAAGTGCTCCTGACGATGGACGCCGACTGCATTCCGCGCAAGAGCTGGATTACCGCCATGGCCGGCCGCTTTATTGATGGTATTTGCATTGTGCAAGGCCCAAAACAAAACAATGGCAACCGCACCATGCCGCACCTCTACCAGAAACTCGAGACCCTCGGCTACACAGCCATGGAAGCAGCGGGCTTTAGCTGGGGCCACCCTCTAGTTGCAAGCGCCGCATGCCTCGCCTACAAAAAAGACCTGTTCTTTGAAGTCGGCGGTTTCGGCGACCTCGTGAATCTCTCGAGCGGTGATGACGACATGCTCATCCACAAGATGATGAAAATTCCAGGCACAAAGGTCTGCTACAACCTCGACAAGGATGCCGTCATTGAAACGGCCCCAGTCCACACATGGAAGCAGCTCTTTAACCAGCGTGCCCGCTGGTCAAGCAACGGCACGAGCTACGAAAGCAAAGCCTACATTTTGCTTCTCACGCTCATTTACACCTATTACATTTGGATGTTCATCAGTCCGTGGTGCGTTGCCTTCTTGGATTGCCCATGGCAGTGGTGCGTTTTCAGCATCCTTCCCAAAATCGTCGTCGACTTTGTATTCCTCTCCATCGCTGCATGGAAGCTTCACGCAAAGCGCAAGATGTTCGCGTTCCTCCCCACGGAGTTGATTCAAATCCCGATGATTGTATTTGCCGTACCCGCGGGCATTACAGGCTTGTTCCGCTGGAAATAAATTTTACGGCGCTACGCCAAACGTGCGCGCGCCCATACGAGGGCTTCATCCTCATTCCTGATTTCACCATCAAGCTGCAATTCAAAACTTTGCTTGATGATTTCACCCATTTGCTTGCCGGGAGTCGCCCCCATCGCAAGGAGCATCTTTCCGGTAAGAAACGGCTCAGGCGCCTTGTCCATAAGGCTTAAGCGCACGGCCGCTTCACGGAATTCACCAGCGAAGTTTTTGTTCTTGGCATGTTCCGCGGAAACTGCATCGACAAGGATGCAAAGCAAGTTGAGGCCGCCCAAGAACTTTTGGGAGCACACGCCGAGCCTGCGCATTTCGCTATCCGTCGGGACCGTTTCAAAATTAAGCGACCAAAGGCAACGCAATAATTCTGGAGCCCCTTTTAGAATTTTGGACTCATTCGTAATGCGCTCCAAAAAACGCAGACAACGATTTTCCACATTATCTGGTTCGCCACACAATAGAGTTGCAAAACCCAAAATCATTTTTTGATCGTCGCTCAACAAAGGAAGTTTCGCAGAAACGGAATCCAAAACCACACCAAGCGATTCCCAGGAACCCATAAAGGGGACCACCTCCGGGAAAAACTCGTTGAGTTTAATATCCAAGAACGCGCGAAGACCAAGCGAAGGCTTGCCGGGCTTCAAGAGCCACTTCTTGAATTCCTCGAATAGGCGTTCTATGCTCAAGTCCGAAAGCGAAAGCGTGCGGCAAAGTTCAACAGTCTCTGGCGCAAGCGTGAGTGCGAAACGACTAGCAAACTGCACTCCGCGCAAAATGCGCAGGGAATCCTCGACAAAGGCAGGCCCTACATGGCGAAGCACGCTAGCCTTCAAATCTTCAATGCCACCATACGGGTCGCACAGCGCGAGTTCCGGCAGTTCCATGCCCATCGCGTTGATTGTGAAATCGCGGCGGAGGGCGGCCTCCTTAAAGCTCAACTTCTCGTCGGTATGCACCACAAAACCGCGATGGCCATAACCGACCTTACTCTCGGTACGCGGGAACGAAAAGTCAAGCGACAAGCCTTTCATTGCCACATGAATAACGCCGAACGCCTTGCCTACCAAATTCGTTTTGCCGTAACGTTTAAGAATGGGCACCAGTTCGTCTTGCGTAAGGTCATAAACTTCAACATCGTAATCTCGGCAGCTCTTGCCCAAAAGCGCATCGCGCACCCAGCCGCCAACGAGAAACGCGCGACCGCCGGCATTGCGAATTTCACCCGCAATTTGCAGCAAGCGGTCCGGCAAGTCAGGCGAAAAATCTGCGCCAGCTAAAGTTTTGACGGTCGGCATACTTACCTTGCACTTAAACTATTTGACAATCGCCGCAGACGAATCCGCAGGAGCCACAGACGATGTATCTGCAGACTTTGCAGTAGAAACAGTATCAACCACAGACTTTGCAGTAGAATCCACAGCAACCGCAGAATCCTTAACCGGGGCGACAGTCTTAGAGGTATCGCCACCCATGGCGCCATAACGGTCGTAAATACTGGTCGTCTTTTCGCCAGAAGAATCCTTCATCAGTTCAGATACCGAGAGGTCATCTTTACCAGGTGTTGAACTATCTGATTTCTTGTCTGTTGAGGATTTTTTTGTACTATCACTTGCTGCAAAGCGATCGTATATGCTTTGGCGTTGAGCGGCGCCTTCACTCTTCTTTTGAGCTTCTTCTTCTCGGCAAGCTCGAAGTTCATCTTCGGCAAAAGCACGCTGGTCCGGAGAATACGTCATGGTATTCAAGCGGTATTCAATTTCATCGCAAACAACGCCCTGACGTTCTCCCGCACAAGACAAAAGAACAATAGAAAGAACACTCACAAAAAAAATCGTTAACGCACACCACGTACACTTTTTCATATAAATCAAGCACCTCGGTTAATGAATGACAATGATTTTGCCTTTTTTCTTTTTCTTAGAAGATTTCACAACATACTGGTACACACCGGGAGCAACGTACTTGCCATCGGCACCTTTGCCATCCCATTCCGCTTTACCCCCAAGGAGCTGTTCATTGCGGAAGAATCTCACCAGTGACCCACCCCTGTTAAAAATACTCACGGTCGCATTCTCATCAATATTATCAATGGTCACATATACATGCTGAAAAACGCGGAACGGATTTGGATATGCCTTGACATCCGCCTTCGCAGAATCCGTCATAAAGGAGGAATTGCCGCGCAGGTCATTGCGCTTGTATGACGTAATGCCATTGGCGTGGGCAAACCAAGCAATACCATAAACGGGGTCAATGGCAAGATCAGCGACATCATCTTCAAGCATACCATTTTTCGTTGTATAGCGAGCTGCCGTCAATGAATCAAAAGAATTTCCTGTTCTTGATAAACGATAAGCGCCCTGGCTCGTGGTACCAATCCACAGATTTCCACGAACATCCAAATCCAATGAAGTGATTTCCGGGCTTTGCAAACCCTTTATAGAATGCGGAGACTCAAGAGAATCCTGGTCGTAATCCAAATATCCAATTTTTGCCGTTGTCACAAACCAAAGCATTTCATGTTTTTCGTCCAAAACCATATCAACAGGTGTTTTATTATCGCTCGTTTTCATCCTCTTTATAAGTTCACAAGCAAGGCGTCCTCCGTTTCGAGAAGGAGGAGTACACTTGTACATATCAACACCACCACTGGCGTAAGCATTACCATTAACACGAGACCCTACATAGACAATCCAATTTCCGTCTTCATCAATTCTAGCTTGCATTGGTCCACCCGACGAGTACTCACCCATTTGCTTAGCACAACTAATATCACCCTCTGGCGAAAAATAAACTAGGCTATACCCTTTTTTTGAAGCCGTCGTCGAAAGGAATCCCGAAGAGTCCGGGGCAACCGTTGTAGCAGCTGTCGTAATGTAATTATTCACAATTGTATCCATACAAGAGCCCATACCCGGAGAATGGTAGTAATGCCTCCACGTTCCAAGTTCGCGCGTAATAAAAAATCCCTGGCCCCAAAGATGGTAGAACACGTAGTGGTTTGGCAGAACGGACAAAGTCTTTAAACGGTTTCCATAAGCTTCATCTTTATTCGAAATAGGCAAATCCCACACCGTAAAATTCGCAGACCAGTCTACGCCAGCACTAAAGGCGAACGGACCATCTACAGAAGCCGCTAAAACACCTCCATCTGGCACCTTGGTTATTTCGTACACTTCACCTAGTTTGTAATCCTTCATTTCGGAAACTTCTTTGAGTTTACCCTTGGTATAAAGCCAAAGATTCTCGGAGGAGGCCAAATAAACTTCATCGCCGGACACAGGCAATATCCACTTAACAATACTCTTGCCATCATGGTACAAATCCGAATTTTTCAACTCCGTACCATTAACTACCGGAGGAATCGTTGGATCCAGCACCATATTCGAAGCGGGAGCCTCTGTCCAGGCTTCAGGATCAATCAAATGCTTATCTTTCGTCAATTCACTCCAATTCAAAACACGTACATAAGCCTTTCCATTTAGCGCCACGTACAACGAATCCCCGTGAATTTCAATTTTCTCGGGAGGAAATACAGAAAGGGAAATATTGCTAATACGGTCAATGGTCAAAACAGACAAGCTATCACGCATGTTAAAGAAGGCTAGTCTTTTTTCAAAAGCAATTACCAGAATATCACCTTTGCGGGCCCAACCATCAGGAACAGCCTTGTCGCCATTCTCAACATAGGAGCGATTCAAAATCTTCCATCCGCTAAAATCAAGCTTCATCTTGGCTATCAAACCATATTCCGAAATAGCCACCACATCGGAATCCGTAGACATAATGGAATAAAAGCTGGACGTTTCTAGCCCATCTTTAGCCGTAAACACATCATCAAAAACAAGACCCTTAAAACGAATTCCACCATCCGTCGCTAGGATAACACCATTCTTATAGGTTGTTGCCGAGCGAATTGGAAACGGCGAGGAATAAGTATTCCAAACATCCCTAGCTAAACTCGGGATATTCAACAGTAGAATCAAAACAAATATTTTTAATATATGCACAGAATAAAATTACGAAATTATTTGTACTTGGACAATTTTTCACGAAGCTTTGACACGGCAAAACACCTTCGTTTGCGAATAGACAATGCGGAAAGCCCTATTACGGAGCTTAATTCCTCCGAAGAAAAGCCACCAACGTAAGTCATTTCCACAATCATCCTCTCTAGGGGAGTCAAAATAGAAAGCAACTTATCGTAATCATTCAAATTCGATTCCCGGGGATTGTAAAAAACGGAGCGTTCCTCAGCTAGGCAATCCAATGATTCGGGTAAACATTTCAGCCTCGATTCCATAAAAACTTGCGAATCTTTTTCTATCATATCGCAGTGCGTATTGTGAACCACACGAAGAAGCCAGGGATAAACCGAGTTCCTTTCGCGCAAAAATCGCGCGTTCTGGCAAAATTTTAAAGCAACCGTCTGAAAAAGATCCTTTGCATCCTCTACAGAGCTACACTTTTTTTCGCATAATTTGTAAATTTTTGACGAGTTCAACAACCAAACAGATTCAATCCAGTTTGACGAGGCGTCTTTTATCATTTTTGTTCATCCATTCCCTAACTATTTCTCCCAAACGCGACTAAATTTATGATTTTTTTCAATAAAACTCTAAAATCCATTTATTTTGCAAACAAACGTAGTCATTTTGCAAACAATAGTTGTCTTTCCGCATCGCTCATAGTCATTTTGCTTTCTTTTGTTTGCAATACGCAAGCCGAAGAATTCAACATGAACGGGATGCAACCGCCAAAGATTTGGATGGAGTATAGCGCGGGTTCCCTTTCGGAATCCTCGCATGTCATTGTAGACGTGACCATTCCCGATAATTGGCACGTGAACGCGAACGAAGTCACCGATGAATTCTTGAAGCCCTCTTCAGTAGACATCAAGGCCAAGGGCATTGAGTTTGGCGCGCCCGTGTGGCCCGCCTACATCAAGGAATACAACGAAGCCCTGGATTTGGAAATCTTTGTTTTTAAAGGTGAATTCCAAATCAGGATTCCGGTGAAGTCCGTTGCCAAGGATTACGACAGTTTGACGACAAAGGCCGTATTCCATTACCAAGCTTGCGATAACTCCATTTGCCTCGCGCCCGCCGAAGTGAGCGTGGGCATTGAAGAAGGCGCAGGGCTTCGTGCCAAAAGCCGTTCCGAGAGCTTAGGGAGCACAGTAAACAATGGTGCAGGGAAAGACGCCGAACTAAAAAAAAAAGATGGTGAAGTAAGTGAAAGCGTCGCGGGCGCTTCAAGTACGGAAGGCGTCGCAGTCACTCTCTCGCTATTATTTTTCGCGTTCCTCGGGGGCATCATCCTGAACTTGATGCCGTGCGTTCTGCCGGTGCTTTCCTTGAAGCTGTTCAGCCTCATCAAGCAGGCGGGCGAATCGCGCGCAAGGCTTTTGGCGCTCGGACTCTCGACTACGGCAGGCATCCTCGTGAGTTTCTGGATTCTCGCCACCATCATCAGCGTCATCAAGGCTGGCGGTGGCGCCGCGGGCTGGGGAATGCAGTTCCAGAGTGCAGGTTTTATCGCATTCATGGTGGTGATTCTTGCGGCGTTCGCCATGAGTTTCTTCGGCGTATTCGAAGTCTGGCTCCCCGGAAGCGCCACTACGCGCATGGACGAGGCGGGGCGCAAGGCGGGCCTTGGCGGTGCATTCTTCACGGGGGCGCTGCTCGTGCTCCTGAGTACGCCGTGTTCAGCGCCATTGCTCGGCACCGCCATGGGCTTCGCGTTCACCGCGACGACGCCCGTATTGTTCCTGTTCTTTACCGCGGCGGGCGTCGGCCTTGCCGCCCCCTACCTGCTCGTAAGCGCCTTCCCTGCCATTTTGAACATCCTCCCGAAACCGGGCGCCTGGATGGTCACGCTCCAAAAAGTCATGGGCGTCCTGCTTTTGGCAACTGTTGCATGGCTCCTGTGGGTCGTAAACGAGCAAGCCGGCACGACGGGCGTATTGCTGTTCGCGGCCGTCGCCGCCATCGCCATCGCCTGCAGTTTCGCCATCGGGAAAATCGCCCCGCCGGGAGCGGCCTTTGCCCGCGAAATCGGCGCATTCGCCGTTTCTGCAGTCGTTCTTGCGGCACTCTGGTTCGCCCTGCTTGGCCCGAAGTACGAAGCCGTCGTCACGGAACGTTTTGAAGCCCGCGCGAGCGAGCAGATGCTCGAAGGCGGCTGGTACCGCTACAGCGAAAAACTCGTCGCGGACTTCGCCAAGTCCGGACGCACCGTGTTCATCGACGTCACCGCCGACTGGTGCCTCACCTGCAAGGCGAACGAAGCCGCCGTACTCTCCGGTTCCGAATTCCTCCGCAAAATGGACAGCGCGGGAGTCGCCCGAGTCAAGGCCGACTGGACCCGCGAAACACCCGAAGTGAACGCGCTCCTCAAGAGCCTCGGCAAGTCGGGCGTGCCCGCCTACGCCATCTACCCGCACGGCGACGCAGGCAAGCAATTCGTATTGCCGGAACTTTTGACCACCGACGCGATTCTCGAAAAATTGCCATAAACGCAAAAGTTAGCCTAGGCTAACTTTACGTCTGTAAAAAGTTAGACGTGTCTAACTTTTTTGTTTTCACTTTACCTTATTCAAGGTATTTTCATTGGCAGAACACGGCGCTGCTTCGCTTTAATCCAGTCGCATCGCCCCAAAATATCGAATCTTCATAAGAAGAAAGATATTCCCCATTTTCGGACACGCCCTTATCCGTGCCATATGCACCATGGACCATAAGAACATTGTAATTTTCAATAGATTCCATGGGTTTGGGTGTAGCAATGGACTGCCACGGCCTTCGGCCTCGCAGTGACAATGCGAGAAAGAACAGCCGAGCAGTGACAATGCGACCACCCACCGAAACTACGCCACTTCTTCCTGGTAGTTAAAGTTCATCAGCTATAACATTACTTCGATTTTAGCAAGCTGCCGTTCACGCGGAAGATCCTGTCGCCACGCCCGTCGCGGGTTCCATCACGAAGGGCCCGAGAATCGCGAATCTGGATTTTCTGGTCGGCACGTTCCACGCGAATTGCGGGTTTATTCTGCTTCAAGGCACGACCGCTAGGAATCGCGTCGCTATTTTTCTTCGACGTCAAGAAGAACGAGCCCAGAGGAACCGCATTCGGCGAAACAGGATGGACAAGGGAGCCCATTTCATTGGCAAAATAAACATCGTCCACAAGCAAGTACAAGGAGAACGAACCCGGCTTTTGAGGCACCTCAACTTCAAAGTCAATTTCGTTTGTACCATCAAAAGTCATTGTGGTATCGCCATCTTCCACCTTGATTGTGCGGCTATGGACATTTCTAAAATCAACGTCTTTTAAAGTATCCGCATACAGAATAGGAGCAGAAATTGTATCCAGAGCGAAGCAAGCAATTTCACCTTCTTCAGACAACGTTTCCGACTTGCATTCATCTGTAACGAAATAAAGCTTCGCGTTTCTTTTCTGGGTCAAGTTCCCAAATCCCTCGTTCTGGATTTTCAACTTGCCCTTCAATTTTTCGCCCGCAAACACCGTATCGGGCAGCCACGATTCACGCAGTACAAAGCGGTACCCAAGATGGTCGTCAATGAACTTGAAGCCCGTCAGGGTATCGATTTTCGTGCCGTCGTATTCGTAGTCCTTGCCGCTAAAGTGGGCGGCCTTCCAGCGGTCAATCACGTTGTTGTTCCAGTGCAAATTCAAATAGCTCGTATGCGTGCGGAAGCCTTCGTGCGCCAAGAATTCCGGCGTGTTGATGACCTCATAACCATTTGCCGTTTCGACCGCCTCGCCGCCGTATGGCGTGTTGATGCTGTACTTCTCGAGCCAGGCGACGCCCTCCTCGCGGCAGATGGAAGTCTTGCAATCGGCGCCCCAGGTGCCGTAATCGTACTGCGTTCCAAGGTAGCCGTCGTTGAACATTCCCACGCGGTACATGGTGTCGCCCTTCGCTTCGGCAATCTGCTTGAACACGTCGCCATCGATATGGAAATCCACTCCCCAGTTTTCAAAGCCTAATACCGCCGCGGAATAATTCCCGGTGCGCGTCAAAATCTTAAGTTCCGGCGGAGTCAATTGCAGCATTTTGTTCACGGCCTCGGCCACACGCGGGTACGTAATCGCCGTATCGCTGTGCATCTCGCCAAAGGCTCCGTGCATACCCATTTCGAGCGCCACGATGATATCCACGTTCTTCGAAAGCACTGGCGCCAACTGCTCGATATGCCGCATCACCCACTTGTGTTCCGGCGTAGTGTTCGAATGCCCGTCAAACCACGGGTCGTAACAGATGCGAACAATCACCTTCCCGCCAAAATTGCGAACATTGTCAAGCGTTGTCTGCAAAACATTCAGCGCATCTTCCGTCAAGTCCTGCGACTTGCCCCGAACAGTATCGCGCTTGCCGCCCGTCGTATCGACGGTCAGCCACGCCTGGCTACTGAATTCCGCGATATCCGCGCGCAGGTGCAGCAACTTACCATAAGGCTTTTCAATCGGCTTCGTGCCGCTCACCTTGATGTGGAGCGCCTGCGAATAGTAAAACCCGCGGTCGTAATTCGGGAGCGTCTGCAAGTGGTCCGTGTAGTCCAAGTTTTGCAACACAAGATTCGAAGCGCCAGGCAACGTTTCCGACAACGATTCCGCCAAAGCTTGTCCGGGAAACAGCACAAGACCGGTAAAAACACCAAAAACCGCGGCAATCATGCCGTGTTTAAAAAACGACTTGTAATTCATACGCATATTCTATAAATATAATGCGCCATCACAAGTCGTCAAGCCCTACGGGCATCCAATCTGTACTAAAAGGCGGCGCTTTGGATTTATGCGCCCCCAAGTTTCAAATTGCGAGTTTCGCCAATTTCTTTTCGTCTACTTCTTTGCAGGCATGGAATTGTAAATCGCCTGCAGGGCGCTTGCTAGGTACGCAAACGGAGCGTTCCAGTTGATGGCCACTTCGTTTGTCGCATAGCTGCAGCGGTCATCGAGATAAGCGAGGGCAACCATTCCGGAACTTGCGTAATTCGGGCACTTCCAAGATTCCTTGCCGTCCAGGTTAATGTCCTGCTTGCCGAGGTGCGGGCCACCGACGAGCATTCCGGGCACAGGGTCGTTCACTTCATCGCCTTCACTCGGGCGGTGATGCGGATGGCGCGGGCTCCTGTAACCAAAACCTGTCACGTAGGTGATTTCCATCGGATTCTTGCCGAGGAGGTAGTCAAGGCACTGCTGCGCACCATCCAGGTAGCTCTTATCCCCTGTCACCTGATAAGCGTAAAGCAAGGCGATACCGTTATTGGCCATGGCGCTGTTGCTCCCCCAGTTCCAGCTCCATGGATGGGCAGGCATTCTGTAGCCGCTCGTATCACCAATGGCGCGGAGAGAATTCGCCTCGTCCAGCAAAATCTTCTTAGCGGCTGCGTTCAGGGAATCGCCAAAAAGTTCCGCAGAGGTCGCCACGCGGAACACCGCAAGCATATTCAAATCGCCCCACCAGGCGCCATTCCCCGTGAACGGATTCGCCTTGAGGTCGGCAAGATAGGCCGCAGCGTCTTTTGACTGTTTGGCGGCATCTTTTGCCGGAGTGAGAGTCTTTGCGCGGAACAGTTCCGTCGAGGCAAAGCGCCATTCATCCTGACCGTTTTCGTCGCCGGGAGCATAGCTTCCCGTCTGCACGTCACTCGGCTGCTTGTAAAACGCCGTCGGGTTTTTCTTCGCCCAGGCGTATGCCTTTTCGGCTGCAGCAAGCATCTTGTCGGCGTAGGCAGCGTCAAACTTGCGATACACAAGACTCGCCTGCGCCATCACACCAGCAAAATCAAGTGTCGCGGTCAAATTCTTGATAATCGCATAACGAGTATCCTTGTCCACTTCGGGGAGCACGCTTCCGCAAAAACGGAGCGAAGACACCTTATGGTAAACACCACCGTCCTTGTCTTGCATGGTAAGCATCCAATCCAGGTTGTAGCGCACCTCTTCGAGCAGGGCGGGCATCTTGGGGAATTCCCGCGGGATGTTCCAAGAAAGCGTATCCATGTATGCCGGGAAATTTTCGTACAAATTCAAAAGCGTCCAGACCGTGATGCCGGAGTTCACAATGTACTTGCCATAGTCGCCGGCATCATACCAGCCGCGAGGGCTCTTGATGTACTGAGGTTTTGCGTTCTTGGGAGCAGGCTTACCTGCGGCAGCGGCAACCGTTGCGGCGGTCGCCTTGTCGGTCCCGTAAACAACGACCTTGTCGTCCATGTGGCCTGCGGCACGAGCCCACTTGCCCGCATACTGCGGTTCCAGCGCCATACCGGCACGTTGATAATAAAACCATTTGAGGCTCGCCTTCGCGACTTCCTCGTAAACGTTCGCTCCCACAACAATCGGGTTTCCCAGATAGCCGTTGCGGTAAATGCGGTAAGTTCCAGGCTTCTTCACCGCGCTAAAATCGTAAACCTGCAGTTCTTCGCCGCTATATTCCCACTCTTCCACAAGGGCTGCGGGGAGCTTCAACACCGTCTTTCCGGCCATATCGCGGATTTCAACCGGAGTCGCATCATTCCCCGGGATAACAACCTGCTTTTCGGCTTCGGGAGCAAAGCCCAGCTGATTCAAAAGAGGCACAGCAAATGCGGAAACAAAGGCGCCCGCACCAAGAACACTCCAAATTACAGAATTAAACTTAATCATATCTTGAATATACTTAATATCGGTAACAAATAAAGCCCACACCCACGAATTTGCGTTTTCACAAGGAAACAAAAAACCCGATTCCATTCGGAACCGGGATTTTAAATTTGCATTTCGATTCACGCGATAACGCGAGACTCGCCTTACAATTACTTCTTAGAACGACGGCTGTTCTTGATCCATTCGGTCTTGTGGACTTCGGGAATGTCGTCGAGCAAGCGCAAGGTATGCGGCTCAGTGGTGTTGTCCAACACTTCGGCAGGCGTACCCTGGTTCACGATCTTACCGTCATGCATAATGAAGATACGGTCGGAAACATAGTTTGCAAGGCCGATGTCGTGAGTCACGAACACCACGGTCATCTTCAGTTCGTCTTTCAACTTGCGAAGGTAATCGAGGATGTTGGCGCGCACGCAGGCGTCCACCATGGAGGTAGCTTCGTCAGCAATCAGGACCTTCGGACGAAGGGCAAAAATACGGGCGAGAAGCATACGCTGCATCTGGCCACCAGAGAGTTCAAACGGGTACTTGCCTTCGATATCGGCAGGTGTCACGTTCACAGCCATGAGGCCTTCGTCCACACGACGGCGGACTTCTTCCTTGGAGGGCTTTTCCTTCAAAATGTTGAGGGCGTCCTCGAGCTGGCTTCTGATGGTGAAGAACTGGTTGAAGCAACCAAACGGGTCCTGGAACACAGACTGAACTTCGTTCCAGTGAGCCTTCAAGTTCGTGATCTTATGGTCACGATAAAGGAACTGGCCACGAGTCGGTTGATACAAACCGAGCATAATCTTGGCGAGCACTGACTTGCCGCAACCCGAGCCACCCACAATGGAGATGAATTCTTCATCATAGATGTCAAAGGAGACGTCTTTAACAGCAGTCTTCAAACTCTTGCCGGCACCAAAGTCCTTACTGATGCGCTTGGCAGAAAATACAACGGGCTTATCACTTAGCATAATCGCACCTCACGTCACGATCGCCGACAATGCGGAGATTCTGGGTATTCTTCTTACAGTCAGGGCATGCCTTCTTGCAACGCGGAGCGAAGCGGCAGCCCACAATCTTGTTCTTGAGGCTTGGAGGTGCGCCTTCGATAGCCACCGGATGGCGGGTACGCTGGCTGGCTTCCGTACTGAGCATAGCGCCCATAAGAGCCTGGGTGTACGGGTGACGCGGGTCCTTGACGACCTGTTCTGCGGTACCCTTTTCAACGATTTCGCCGGCGTACATGATGGCGATATTGTCGGCCACATGGTACAGGAGCGGAAGTTCGTGGGTAATGAAGATCATCGTGCTGAAGATGCCCTTGTCCAAAAGGTCGAAGATCATCTTGATCACTTCCTTCTGGGTGGACACGTCCAAAGCGGAGGTCGGTTCGTCGGCGATCACCATCTGCGGGTTAAGCAAGGTGGAAATACCGATAACGGAACGCTGACGTTCACCGGCGGTAAGCTGGATCGGGAAGGAATCGAGCACGCGCTTCGTGTCCATTCCGAAAAGATCGAAACGTTCGCAGAGGCGGTCGTAGATTTCCTTGTGGTCGAGTTTCTTGCCAGGCTGCTGATGAGCGGCAATCACGTCGGCTGCGATATCCTTGATTTTACGGACCGGGTTGAGAGCGTTGAATGCGCCCTGCGGAATCATGGAAACCTTCTGAGCAAGGACGTTCGCGCGGATGTCTTCCACGGAACGGTGCATGAGGGATTCCATCTTGTTGCCGTTCTTGACGCGCACGTCGCCAGCTTCAGGATAAAGCGGCGGAATGCACATGCCCATAAGGCCAGAAACGAGAGTGGACTTACCGCAACCGGATTCACCAGCGATACCGAGGATTTCGCCTTGCTTCATGGAGAAGGACACATCGGTAACAGCGTGGGTCTTGTCGCCAAAACGGCCAAGGTAATAGAGGCTGAGGTTTTCTACTTCAAAAACATTATCAGACATTTTTTTACCTCTTACTTGCGGAGACGCGGGTTAAAGACGCCTTCCATGGAAGTATTGATCAGGTAAAGGGCAAACACCGTAAGGGTGATGATGATGGTCGCCGGGAGGAAGGCAATCCAAATGCCGTCCGAAAGGGCGCCCTGGTCCTTAGCCTGGTTCAGGATGATGCCGAGGGACGTGGAATCCAGAGGCCCCAGGCCGATCATGGAGATGGAGGCTTCGGAAAGAATACCGGAGGACACCTGCATGATGAACACCATGAACACGTAGGAAAGCAAATACGGAAGCACATGCTTGATGACAATCGCGAACGTGCTAGCACCATTGATACGGGCAAGAGCGATGTGGTCGCGGCTACGGAGAGAGGAAGCCTGGGCACGAACGGCACGGGCGGACCAGCTCCAAGCGGTGAGACCGATGATGAGACCAATCAGGGTGAGGGAACGGCCGTCCTTGACAGCGGAGCTGATAAGAACGAGAATCACGAACTGCGGGATAACGATAAAGATGTTGGTGAGCATGTTCAACACTTCATCAATCCAGCCGCCGCGGAAGCCGCCGAACAAACCGATAAGCACACCGATTGTCGTTGCAATGATACCAGCAACAAAGCCTACATAGAGGGAAGAACGGAGACCAGCGATAAGCAGCGACACGTAGTCACGGCCAAGGTGGTCGGTTCCCAGCAAGTGAGCGGAGCTGGAGCCTGCATACGGACCGGCAATAATATCACGAGCGTTGATATCGACATGGTAGACCAGAGGGCCAAGCAAAGCAATCAACAACGTGAGAACGAAAATTGAAATACCGATAACGAACATCGGAGATTTGAGAAGATTCCTAAGAAGCTTACCCATGATTACTTACCTCCCATCTGAAGACCGGCCTTGACACGCGGGTCAAAGGCAGCGATCAAAACGTCAACTGCAAAGTTTGCAACGAGCACGCAGGTAGAAATCATCAAGGTACAACCCTGAATAGTAGCGTAGTCGTTCTGCTGAATAGCAGTAAGCATAGCCATACCGAGGCCCGGGTAAGAGAAGATCATTTCGGTAATGAGAGCGCCGCCCACCATGGTACCGAGAGACTGGGCAAGACCAGTGAGCTGCGGGAGCATTGCGTTGCGGAACACGTAACCGATAATCTTGCCTTCGCGAAGGCCAAGCCACTTGGCGTACTTCATGTAGTCGGTGCCAAGTTCATAAATGGACATAGAACGCATACCCGTCGCCTGACCAGAAAGCAGGATCGGGAACACAGAGAAGAACGGAAGAATGTAGTAGAAACCGACACTCTTGATGCAGTTCCAACTGAAGGTGAGTTCCGGGATATCGGGGCTATAGGCACCCATGGCCGGGAACCAGCCGAGAGTAATAGAGAAGAGAGCCACGAGAAGCATACCGAACACGAAGAACGGCACACCGTTAAGGAACATGGCGCACGGGAAGAACACCTTATCGAAGATGCCGCGCTTGTAAGCAGCGAATGCACCAAGGAGGTTACCCACAATCCAGCCAAGAATAATCGTCGGGGCCTGGATGGCGAGCGTCCAAGGAATGGATTCCTTGATGATTTCGGTAACCGGCTTCGGATACTGGCTGTAAGAGAGACCAAGGTCGCCCTCGAACACGTTCTTGATATAAACAATGAACTGGGAGAAACCGGAAGCGAGCTTCGGGTCAGCCTTCTTCACCACTTCGTCCACCATCACGGTATCCTGGCGTTCCACCTGGACTTCTTCCATAACGGCAACCTTTTCGACCTTTTCGACCTTCTTCTTGGTCTTCGGGTCCTTGATCATAATGGGCTTGCCATTGTCATCAAGAACAGGCTTTTCTTCGAACACCAGCTGGCCGTCTTCACCAACCTTCTGGCGTTTTTCAATGACCGGATTGCCATTGGCGTCGGTAACCTTAACCGTCTTGAGAACCGGAGCCTGATTTTCGTCGAGCTTCGGAACCTTGACAGTCTTCAGCTGACCATTTTCGTCAACTTCAGGTTCATAGACAACGTTACCCTGATCATCAAGTTCGGCCATACCGAAAGCCTTGAGCAAGGTTTCCTTTTTCAACTTGGCTTCTTCAGGAGAGAGACCCTGGGCGGCCTTACCCATAATGATGTCCACGGGGTTATTTTCGCCCATACGCGGCAGAGTAAAGTTAATCGCAACAGCGATAACAAACGTCAGGAGATACCAAAACGCCTTCTGCAGGACATAGCGCAACATAGGATATTGTTTAAGCATTTGTCGTCCTTTTATTTAGCAAGCTTTAATTGCCACAGAACCTTGGTAGCGGAGCCGACCCAGGGAAGCGTGGCTGGTGCATACGGATTTTCGGCTGTAGGCCAGTTGGTCCAAACGCGTTCGCTGAACTGAGCGAACTGTTCCGGCTGGTTCACGAGCGGAATGGAAGGCTGATCTTCCATGAAAATCTTGTTCAGTTCGCGATAAGCGGAAACCTTCTGTTCTTCGCTTGTAGCAAGCGGGATAATGTTGAGGAGGCTATCCACTTCCGGACGATATTCCGGAGAACCCGGCTGATTATAGCGGCCAATATTATAGCCAGCCCAAGAGCCAAGCGGCTGCCAATCACGAGAAGACATAACTTCATTGAAGCGGCCCCACGGGAGGGACGGAGAAACGTCGGCCTGCGGCTTGTGCATGATGAGGTCGAAGTTCCCGGTACCCATAGCCGGCCAGTATTGACCGCCATCCACGAAGCCTTCACGAATATCGATACCAGCCTTGCGCATACCTTCAACAGCGATAACGACCTGGGATTCCCAGTCAGTCCAACCGGCAGGAGATGTAATGAACAATGTCGGGAGCTTTTCGCCCTTGGCATTGTAGGTACCAAGAAGTTCACCATCATCGCTGAACTTGGAAGAGTAACCAGCTTCAGCAAGCATAGCCTTCACGGTATTGATACGCTGTTCTTCATCCTGGATGCCAACGTTCACACCAAAGTTTTTCTGATCTTCGACATTGATATACTTGCCTTCAAGATCGGTCGGCATAATGAGACCCGGCTGAAGCGGAGTCGTGTAGTTGGAAAGAGCGAACATACGGATAGCCGTATAGTCGATAGCAACAGCCATAGCACGGCGGAAGCGCTTGTCATTGAGCGGTTCCTTCGTCGTGTTGATCATCAACATGGTCATTGCCCCCGGAACAAAGTACGGAGGATCGTTATACCAGGTATGAACACCGGCGCCCTTCTTGTGCCAGATACGCGGAATAAAGCTCATGGAAGCATCAAGAGCGCCTTCGCGGAGAGCGATAGTGATATGGTCGTTACTCTTGTAGATCGGGTGAACGATATACTTCGGAGCAGGGAGTTTGCCTTCGTGGTAAACAGCATTGCCCCAGTAGTCGTCGCGACGTTCAAGAATAATCTTATTAGAAGAATAATCCTTGATAGTGTACGGACCGGAAACCACCGGATTCTTGTCCATCATGAGTTTCTTGGTTTCGTCGAAGCCCTTTTCTTCAATGAGCTTGTTGAACACGTGAGCCGGGGCAATACGAATTGCCTGGAGCAAGTCACGCACAGAAAGCGGATTGTTACGCTGAGCCTTGTTCACGATGAAAGACAAACGTTCGCCAATCATCTTGCCCTTGTGAGATGCATTTCCGGCGCTATCCTCGGCTGCCGGTTCGGCATAAAGAGTATCCACATGAATTGCAGAAATTTGTTCGGAAGTGCTAACGGCGCCCTTGGTGAACATGAACTTAACATCTTCAGAGTTCACAGGAACACCATCGCTCCACTTAGCTGCGGGCTGAATATCAACAACGATACTATCGTTATTAGAAAGCTCTTCTACAATAGTACCAAGAAGCGGATCGGTCTTTCCATTCAAGGTATTAAATGTAACAAGCGGTTCATAAACCAGGTTGAAGCGTCCGCTGACCGGCCAACCAGCCATCCAGCTTTCTGCAAGCGGGTTAAATGTTGCAGGAGTGCCCCATTGCATACCAGACATGTAAAGAGTTTCCTGACGTGGCAGGGCCCCCTCTGTTTGATCACTGCTGCACCCTGAAAAAACTGCACCACTTGCCGAAAGCGCTATTGCGGTTTTGGCAATCGATTTCAATCCAATCATTGGTATCCTCTTATTATAAGCCCAAACAAGGCCATTTGATGAAAATTCATGCTGTAATATAGATTATTCCATCTTAAGAACTTTACAATAGTTAAAAGATTATTGTTAAATAAAAAAAACCGTTTTTCGGGCCGTAACGTAACGCTTTGTTTACACAATTCGTTTATATATATTTACAAAGTGCCGTTTTTTACGCATAAACTGCATTTTATTCAAGAAGTCGAAATTTAAATCATTCCAATAAACAATCTTTTCAACAACAAATCCACTTAAATTTCAAGATTTTCAGGTTTCAAGCCCCCAAAAAACAATGGTTTCTTTCGTTAAATTTTATAAAAATTTCAGCAAATTTTCTTCAAAACAGGACATACGGGTCAAAACGCCCCGCTTTTCGCGCAATTCCAAATTCCAATTTTTTAGGGGATTTTACAGCCATTTTCCCTTTACACCAAGTTTTACTCCATTTGTGAAGACAAACTCTTATTTTGTAATTTTCTATAAACGCATCACTTTGTTCTAAACTTTCACACAAACTTCATTTACAAATTTCCATCTTGCACAAACATACACCGTTCGCCCCTATCATCTAAATTTACCATCCCGTTGGTTTTTCTTTTTCCCATTATTCCTTTTTTTCGCATTCCGCTAAAAGTCCCGTTCACAAAGATTAATTTATCTGTATTAACCAAGCCATAAAAAAAAGACCGCGTTTTCACGCAGTCCTTTTTTAAAGTTTTTTCAACCTCGATTAGGTCAAATTACTTTTTGCAAGCCTTTTTGCAAGCGGCCTTCTTGGCAGCCGGCTTTGCAGCCTTGCGCGGGTCGCCGGCATAAACGGCAGCCTTGCCAAGTTCTTCTTCGATGCGGAGAAGACGGTTGTACTTGCAGACGCGGTCGGTACGAGAGAGAGAACCGGTCTTGATCTGGCCAGCGGCAGTACCGACAGCGAGGTCAGCAATGAAGGTGTCTTCGGTTTCGCCAGAGCGGTGAGAAACGATCGGAGCGTAGCCTTCGTTCTGAGCGCGCTTGATGGCGGCGAGAGTTTCGGACACAGAACCCACCTGGTTCACCTTGATGAGGATAGCGTTGGCGATGCCAGCCTTGATGCCTTCGTCGAAGATGGTCGGGTTGGTAACGAACAGGTCGTCACCGACGAGGTTGATCTTGCCACCGAGCTTGTCGGTCATGACCTTCCAGCCAGCCCAGTCAGCTTCATCGAGACCGTCTTCGATGGAGAAGATGGAATACTTGTCGATGATCTTTTCGTAGTACTTCACCATGTCAGCAGACTTGAGGGTCTTGCCGGTGGACTTGAAGAACGTGTAGGTTTCCGGCTTGCCAGCCTTGGTGTTCTTGTCGCAGAATTCAGAGGAAGCAACGTCGAGAGCGATCTTGATGTCGGTACCGAACTTGTAACCGGCATTGGTGGTTGCAGTCTTCAAAGCGTCAAGAGCCTTTTCGAGAGTCATCACGCCAGTGATTTCGTAACCGAACTTGTTCTTAGCCTTCTTGATGCTAACGCCCGGAGCGAAGCCGCCTTCGTCACCAACGGTGGTGTCGAAGCCGCCCTTCTTGAGGACAGCCTTAAGAGCGTGGAAGATTTCGGTCACCATCTGGAGACCCTTGGAGAAAGTCTTTGCGCCAACCGGAGCGATCATGAATTCCTGGAAGTCGATCGGAGCGGAAGAGTGGGCACCGCCGTTGATGACGTTGCACATCGGGCACGGGAGGGTGAGCTTCTTGGTGCCGTGCATCTTGGCGATGTACTGGTACAGAGGCATCTTAGCGTCGTTAGCAGCAGCAACGCAAACAGCCATGGAAACGCCGAGGATAGCGTTTGCACCGAGCTTGTTCTTGAGCATGCGGTCGCCGTCGAGAGCGATCATAGCGTCATCAACTTCAACCTGCTTGGAAGGATCCATGCCGACGATCTTCTTAGCGATCTTGGTGTTGACGTTCTTAACAGCGGTAAGGGTGCCCTTGCCGAGGTAAGTCTTCTTGTCACCGTCGCGGAGTTCGCAAGCTTCGCGTTCACCGGTGGAAGCGCCGCTCGGAACAGCAGCGTGACCAACGATACCGTTGTCAAGAGTAACGTCCACTTCGAGGGACGGATTGCCACGGGAGTCAAGGATCTGACGAGCCCAAACTTTAGCGATTTTAGCCATTGTATTAACCTTTTGTTAGAGTGAAATAAAATTTGATGCGAAAAATATAGGAAAAGTGGTTAGTGGTTGGTGGTTGGTGGTTAGGAAAATGTTGGGAAAAGGCGAGAGATGCGGCAAAAGTGTTTTGCACTTTTGACATATCCGAGCCGCACTATATGCGTTCGAAGAACGCCATATAGGAAAAGTGGTTAGTGGTTGACGCCTGCGGCGGCCGCGGCTTCACTCGGTCATCCCCGTCAAGCGAGAACAGGTATCGGCAAGCAAGCTTGCCGCTGCGACGCTCGTTTTGCACGCTTTTGGTGGTTAGGAAAATGCAGAACACACCAAGCTAGAATACAAACAAATTAAAAACCCAGTATCCGTACAATTTCATCAATAGTTTTTACGGCTTTTGACTATACCAAGCAGGATTGTTTCAATGTCGGTACTCCTTTGCTTTTGGTCAACCTCAACGGTAAAGTAATTCGAGGCTTTCGTCTTGATTACACAATAAGCGACACTGTAGGAACCGTTGGTCGTCATCATCCAGGCATACAAGGCATCTTCATCCTGCTCAAGGACCGTTTCGCCATAAGTTATTTCCTTTTCGCCATTTTCTTTCCGGGTCATTGTCTTGTAGTGGTCAAACAAGCCCAAAAGAATCGTGGAATCCGGCTGTGAAAAATCAATGCCACTATCCTTTTCTAGACTTTCGAACAAGGCGCGATCCTGCCCTTCAATCATCACCTTCACATAGGAATCCGCAGATCCCTCAGCAAGAGCGACAACACTTCCACGGCCTTCCGCCTGATTCACCTTGAGGACAGTCCAGTCTGCGTTCGGCAGTTCAAAGGACAACGGCTCCGGGAAGGGCAGGTTCAGCCTAAGAATCGGTTCTCCGGTCCAAAAGGACTTCATCTGCGAAAAAGTCACCGAATTATGGTTCGCACAACCCGCAAACAGCAAAGCCACAACAGCGAGCAGGAAAAATTTTCTCATATTCAAACCTCCGCGTAAGCAACGGCCTATACAAAGGTAGATTAAATCTATCCTTCATTTGAACAAAATGTAATCCGTTTCATCTAAAAAAACAAAAAAGGGCCCGCAGAAACTGCGGAGCCCTTTCTCTAGGATAATTCTGTGCTTGCGCGCAGGAATTAGAAACGGAAGTGGGCGAAAGCCTTGTTGGCTTCGGCCATCTTGTGCGTATCGTTCTTCTTGCGGACAGCGTTGCCTTCACCAGCCTTGGCAGCAACGAGTTCTGCGGCGAGGCGGGTTGCCATGTTGGCTTCGTTGCGGTTACGAGCTGCATCGAGGAGCCAGCGGAGGGCGAGAGCCTTGGCGCGATCCGGAGCAACTTCCATCGGGACCTGGTAGTTTGCACCACCGATACGACGGGACTTGACTTCGAGACGCGGCTTGATGTTGTCGAGGCACATTTCGAACTTTTCGAGAGCGGTTTCAGAACCTTCGATCTTCTTGTCGAGAGTTTCGAGGGTGGTGTAAACGATCTGTTCAGCGATGGTCTTCTTGCCCTGCTTCAGCACGACACCGACCAGTTCGGTAACGAGAGTGGACTTGTAACGCGGATCCGGGAGGATGGAGCGATGGAGAGCCTTTCTTCTTCTAGACATACTTTACCTTCCTTTCCTTACTTCTTTGCCGGAGCGGCACCTTTCTTCTTAACACCATACTTGGAACGACCGTTCTGACGGCCATTGACGGCCTGGGTATCCAAGGCGCCACGGATGATGTGGTAACGAACACCCGGAACATCCTTCACACGACCACCGCGAATGAGCACGATGGAGTGTTCCTGAAGGTTGTGGCCTTCGCCAGGGATGTAAGCGGTGACTTCCATCTTGTTGGAAAGGCGGACACGAGCGATCTTACGAAGAGCAGAGTTCGGCTTCTTCGGGGTGCTGGTGTACACACGGGTGCAAACGCCGCGCTTTTGCGGGCAGGACTTCAAGGCCACGGAAGCGGTCTTGTTGCTGATTTGTTCACGTCCGTTGCGGACGAGCTGTTGAATAGTAGGCACTATTTAATCTCCTAGATTTTGGAGTGCAAATATAGTTCTTTTTCCAAATTTTTCAAGTACTTACGTAAATTATTCCGCGTCTTCCTCATCGGAAACACCGATTTCGTTATCCAACATCTGGATGCCGCTATCGGCTTCGAAATGATCTGCGTGTACATTTTGCAAACGAGCGCGTTCCTCTGCCTCGGCATCGGCATCGAGCACCTGAACGTTCCTCAGGTGGCGGGCACCGGTACCGCACGGAATCAGTCGACCCATAATCACGTTTTCCTTAAGGCCCATGAGCGGGTCAACCTGCCCTTCAATAGAAGCGCGGGTAAGGATCTTGGTCGTTTCCTGGAACGAGCAGGCAGAGATGAAGCTGTCTGTCGCCAAGGAAGCCTTCGTGATACCAAGGAGCATCGGCGTAAAGGTCGCCGGCGTCTTGCCCTGAGCGACCAACTTGTCGTTCTCAGAACGGAGACGTGCCTTGGAGATTTCTTCGCCCGGAAGCAGTTCGGAATCGCCAGAATCCTTAACGCGAACCTTACGCATCATCTGACGAACGATACATTCGATGTGCTTATCAGCGATAGCCACACCTTGCAGACGGTAAACCGCCTGGATTTCGTTCACCAAGTGACGCTGGACCTCTTCAGGTCCGAGGATTGCGAGGATGTCGTGCGGATCTGCACTACCTTCGCTGATCTTTTGACCAGCGCGGACACGGTCACCTTCATTGACCGCCAGATGAACGCCACGCGGAACCAGCACCTTCGCTTCTTGGTCGTCCATCTTAATGATAACTTCTTGGTTACCGCGCACTTCGTTACCCATGACGACGAGGCCGTCCATCGGGGCGAGCACGGCAGTGTTCTTCGGCCTACGGGCTTCGAAGAGTTCTGCCACACGCGGAAGACCACCGGTAATATCGCGGGTCTTACCGGCGGCACGCGGAAGCTTAGCAACCGTGGAACCGACGGAAACGACATCACCATCCTTAACGGTAAGGATTGCACCGTCCGGGAGCATAGAGTTACCGACCTTGTTGCCAGAGGCATCGAGAACCGTGATAGCCGGACGGAGCTGCTTGCCGCTGCTGCCGTGCTTTTCGCTAATCACAATCCACGTTTCGACTTCGGTATTTTCGTCCTTTTCGATGCGGAAAGTCTTGTTTTCAACGAGGTCGACAAGCTTAACCTTACCGGCCACGTTAGTGATAATCGGGCTGTTATACGGATCCCATTCGAACATCACGTCACCGGTCTTGACGGTAGCGTTGTTTTCGACGTGCAAGATTGCACCATACGGAATCTGGTAACGACCCTTGTTAATGCCTGTATTGTCGAAGATAACGAGTTCGCCCATACGGCTAGTCACAATCTTCTGACCTTCATGGAGCACGGTTTCGACCTGTTCGAGTTCCACGTGACCATCCACCAAAGCCTTCTTGTCGTTTTCGACAGTCAAACGAGAGGAAGCACCACCAATGTGGAACGTACGCAGAGTCAGCTGAGTACCCGGTTCACCGATGGACTGTGCAGCGAGCACACCCACGGCTTCGCCCAGGTCAACAGGGCGACCGGAAGCCAGCATACGACCGTAGCACTTGGAGCAAACGCCATTGCGAGAATCGCAAGTCAGCACAGAACGCATCTTGATGTGTTCCAAACCGGTGGCGCTGATCTTCGGAAGGTCGCGTTCGGTAACGAGCTCGCCAGCCTTCACAATCACTTCGCCCGTAACCGGGTGCTTGATGTCTTCGACCGGAGCGCGGCCGAGGAGACGTTCTTCCAAAGGAATCACGGTATCGTCACCGTCCTTGAAAGCGGAAACTTCAATGCCGTTCGTGGTGCCGCAGTCGGGCTCGGTAATCACGAGGTCCTGGCCCACGTCCACAAGACGACGGGTAAGGTAACCAGCGTCAGCCGTCTTAAGAGCGGTATCGGCAAGACCCTTACGAGCACCATGGGAAGAAATGAAGTATTCCATCACGTTCAAGCCTTCGCGGAAGCAAGACTTAATCGGGTTTTCAATAACTTCCTGACCACCGAGCTGCTTGATCGGCTTCTGCATCAAACCACGCATACCGGACAGCTGCTTAATCTGTTCACGGCTACCACGAGCGCCGGAATCGGCCATCATGTAAACCGGGTTGAAGCCATCGCGGTCGCGGCTGAGCAAATCCCACTGCTTTGCAGCGACGTCGGTAGTAGTACGAGACCAGATATCGATGATCTGGTTATAACGTTCACCGTCGGTAATCACGCCTTCTTCGTAAAGGTCGCGAACCTTTGCAACCTTTTCGTTGGCTTCTTCGAGCATGGCCTGCTTTTCTTCCGGAATCACCATTTCGGCGATAGCCACAGAAGAACCGGCGCGAGTTGCCCACTTGTAACCGTTGGCCTTGAGGTCGTCGAGGTATTCGACGGTCACGCGGTTGCCGGTACGGCGGTAAAGATCGTCAATGGACTTTGCGATAACCTTCTTGCCGAAGGTTTCGTTTGCGTAACCAAGGGCGTTCGGAACGAATTCGTTGAAGATGATACGACCGATAGTCGTCTTGATGACGTTCGGTTCCTTAAGGGTAAGGAACTTGATCTTTTCACCAGCCTTCACGGACTGTTCGATATTGCCATTGTCGTCGGCGAGTTCGCGGACGCACACGCAATCCTTTTCGAGGGCGCCCATGTAGATCTTGCGACCGGCAGGGAGCTTCAGGTAAACGTTGGCATTCAATGCGACCGCACCGTTTTCGTAAGCGCGCAAGGCTTCGGCCGGGTCGTAGAAATGCATGCCCTCGCCCTTCTGGTTCGGACGCGGCTTGGTGAGGTAGTACAGACCGAGCACGATGTCCTGGCCCGGCACAGCAATCGGCTGACCGGAGGCGGGGTGAAGAATGTTGTTCGAAGACAGCATCAAGACGCGGCATTCGAGCTGAGTTTCGAAGCTGAGCGGAAGATGCACAGCCATCTGGTCACCGTCGAAGTCAGCGTTGAAAGCCGTACAGACGAGCGGGTGGAGGCGGATAGCATTACCTTCGATGAGCTTCGGATAGAATGCCTGGATACCCAAACGGTGAAGCGTCGGGGCACGGTTCAGCATAACCGGGTGGTCTTCGATGATCTGTTCGAGAATGTCCCAAACTTCGGGGCGTTCTGCGTCCACAAACTTCTTTGCGGACTTAAGCGTGAACACGAAACCGTCATCTTCCAAGCGGCGGATAATGAACGGCTTGTAAAGTTCCAAGGCCATGCGCTTCGGGAGACCGCACTGGTGCATCTTGAGTTCCGGGCCCACCACAATGACGGAACGGCCGGAGTAGTCAACACGCTTACCGAGGAGGTTCATACGGAAGCGGCCCTGCTTACCCTTCAGGAGTTCGGCGAGGCTCTTCTGCGGACGGGACGTGCCAGCACGGGCCACGCGACGGCCACCATCGAACAATTGGTCGACGGCTTCCTGCAACATACGCTTTTCGTTGCAGAGAATCACGTTAGGGGCACGGATATCAATGAGCTTTTTCAAGCGGTTATTACGGTTAATAACGCGACGATAAAGTTCGTTCAAGTCAGACGTTGCAAAGCGGCCACCTTCCAGCGGAACGAGCGGGCGCAGGTCCGGCGGAATCACCGGAAGCACGTCGAGAATCATCCAGGACGGTTGGTTTGCAAGCAGGCGAACTTCGTTCGGATACATGCGGCGGAATTCTTCATAGGCATCGGCAAGCACAAAGTCGCTGTGCTTGGATTCGTAATCGGCCTTGAATTCAGCAACGGCTTCGGCGAGACCCTTGAGCCAAGCCTTGCCGGAATCGCGGGAACCATCCGGATTGTTGTAGTAGTTTTTGAAGCTGTCCATCTGGGACTTGCGGAAAGCGTCCACAATCTTCAAGCGCTTAATGGCTTCGTCCACCTTGGTACGGGACTTAGAAGTAGCCTGCAAACGAAGGTCGGCAGAAAGCTTGGCGAGGTCCAAGCGGTCGAGGAGCTGCTTAATAGCGGAAGCACCCATCTTGGCATCGAACTTACGATCTTCGGCAACGAGGTCCTGGTAGGTAGCTTCGTCGATGAGGGTATTCTCTTCGAGATCGGTATCGCCCTTATCAATCACCACATAGCGTTCGTAGTAAATGACCTGTTCCAAGTCCTTGGTGTTAAGACCGAGAAGAGCGCCAATGACGCACGGCTGGTTACGGACGAACCAAATGTGAGCCAGAGGAATGGCGAGTTCGATGTGACCCATACGTTCACGACGAACCTTGGAGTGGGTAACTTCAACGCCGCAACGGTCGCAAATAACGCCCTTGTAGCGCACGCGCTTGAACTTACCGCAGTTGCATTCCCAGTTCTTGACCGGTCCAAAGATCTTTTCGCAGAAAAGACCATCCTTTTCGGGCTTGAAGGAACGGTAGTTGATCGTTTCCGGCTTGGTGACTTCACCATAGGACCAGTAACGGATGAGGTCCGGAGCGGCGAGATGAATCGAAATATCGCCGGAATTCTCTTGAATTTCCATCATTTCTTCGGACATATTACTTATCTCCAGTGGTCTCGATATCAAGACCCAAAGAATGAACTTCGCGAATCATAACGTTGAAGGATTCGGGGATACCCGGCTTCGGGGTGTTCTTGCCATGGACAATGGCGTCGTACACCTGAGAACGGCCCTGCACATCGTCAGACTTGACGGTGAGGAGTTCCTGCAGCGTGTAAGCGGCACCGTAAGCTTCCATAGCCCACACTTCCATTTCACCGAAGCGCTGGCCACCGAACTGGCTCTTACCGCCGAGCGGCTGCTGCGTCACGAGGGCGTAGCTACCGATGGAACGAGCATGGATCTTGTCGTCCACCAAGTGACCGAGCTTGAGGTAGTACATGTAACCGATAGTCACCGGGTTGAGGAGGGCTTCGCCGGTCTTGCCGTCGTAAAGCTTGGCCTTACCGATGATCTTGTCGTGTTCGGCATCCATTTCGTAGCTGACGATCGGGTTCTTCTGGTAAGCCTTTTCGAGTTCCTTGCAGATATCTTCGAACTTGGCACCGTCGAACACCGGAGTAGAAACCTTGAAGCCGAGGGTCTTTGCAGCCCAGCCAAGGTGAACTTCGAGCACCTGACCGATGTTCATACGAGAAGGCACGCCCAGCGGGTTCAGAAGAATCTGGAGCGGACGACCGTCTTCGGTGAACGGCATATCTTCGACCGGAACAATCTTGGCAACGCAACCCTTGTTACCGTGGCGACCAGCCATCTTGTCACCGATGGAGAGGCAACGCTTCTTGGCGATGTAGACCTTAACGCTCTTGAGAACGCCCGGCTTGAGTTCGTCGCCCTTCGTCACCTTGTCGATTTCCTTTTCCATGGTGCGGGTAAGGGTATCGAGGTTGTCGCGAGCCACGAGAACGAGGCTCAGGACCTTTTCCTGGAGGTCGTCGTCATCCACGACGAACGTGGACATCGGGGAAACCTTGGTCACGTCGATGAGGCCGAGGTTCTGTTCCGTGTAGGTCTGGCCTTCGCGGATCAGCGGTTCGTGCGTTTCGTTGTCCATGACCTTGCCGGCAGCCTTGCCACCGAGGAGGTCGAACAAGTGTTCGCGGCAGGATTCCTTGATGCGGTCGATCTGAGCCTGGAAATTGGAGCGGATGCTGTTGATCGTTTCCTGGTCCTTTTCCTTGCTCTTCTTGTCGGCCTTGTCCTTCTTGCTGAAGATACGGGTTTCGAGCACGACGCCCTTCATTCCCGGAGGAGCCTTGAGAGAGGAATCACGCACATCGCCGGCCTTTTCGCCGAAGATTGCACGGAGCAAACGTTCTTCCGGAGAAAGTTCGGTTTCGCCCTTCGGGGTCACCTTACCCACGAGAATGTCATCCGGACCAACTTCGGCACCCACGCGGATCACGCCGTTTTCGTCGAGATTCTTGAGAGCATCTTCACCGACGTTCGGGATTTCGCGAGTGAGTTCTTCCGGACCGCGCTTGGTGTCGCGGACTTCCATTTCGTATTCTTCGATATGGATGGAAGTGAAGGTATCCTTGATAGAGAGTTCTTCGGAAATAATAACGGCGTCTTCGTAGTTGTAACCATTCCACGGGAGGAAGCCGATCAAAATGTTCTTACCGAGAGCGAGTTCGCCATGGTCGGTGGACACGCCGTCAGCCAGCACATCGCCAGCCTTGACAAAGTCACCCACGTTCACGATCGGCTTCTGGTTAATGCAGGAATCCTGGTTACTACGTTCAAACTTGCGGAGAACGTATTCGTCAACCGGATCCTTGCCCAGGAACTCGTAGTTTTCGCCGAGACCGGTAAGCTTTTCAAAGTTGCCATTGACCATCTTGCCGCGGGTAACAGTCACGTTACGGGCGTCAACGAAGGTCACCAAACCGTCGTGCTTTGCGCGGACCACGGTACCCGAGTCAAGGGCGGCACGGCGTTCGAGGCCGGTACCCACGACAGGAGCTTCGGCACGGAGCAGAGGCACAGCCTGGCGCTGCATGTTAGAACCCATCAAAGCACGGTTAGCGTCATCGTGTTCAAGGAACGGGATGAGGCCTGCGGCGACGGACACAATCTGCATCGGAGCGACGTCCATGAGGTCGATATGTTCGACATCGTTGTCGCCAATTTCGATGCTGTCCTGACGGAGCACGTGCGGGTATTCACTCTTGTCACGGACAATGACGTATTCTTCCTTGAAGCGGTTATCATCCGTAAGTTCGGTAGAAGCCGGAGCCACCTTGAAGGAATCTTCTTCGTCAGCAGTGAGGTAAGTGATAAAGTCAGAAACAACCTGTTCCACAGAGTTGCCAACTTGTACGTAATCAGCTTTACCCTTGAAATCATCGAGAATGGAACCATTCTTAACAAACAAGGTTTCACCATCAGCATTCTTCACTTCGAATACCTTGTTCACAAAGCTGTCGAACAAGTCACGCTGACGATTGTCGAGATTCATGCGGACGCTGTCCATTTCCTTGTTGGAAAGTTCGAGCTGCACAAACAGGTGCGGATCATGCACAAAGCCCTTGAAGATACCAAAGTGCCACTTTTCTTCCGGGAACTTCACCACATTGCCCTGAGCGTCCTTGAAGTCCACGAGGCCAACAATACGGTACGGAGTTTCGATGAAGCCGAAGTGGTTCACCACGGCATAAGATGCAAGGGAGTTGATAAGACCGATGTTCGGTCCTTCCGGAGTTTCGATCGGGCAGAGACGACCATAGTGCGTATAGTGCACGTCACGGACTTCGAAGCCTGCGCGTTCGCGGGAAAGACCACCAGGACCAAGAGCAGAGAGACGACGCTTGTGAGTAAGTTCAGAAAGCGGGTTCATCTGGTCCATGAACTGGGAGAGCTGGCTGGAGCCAAAGAAGGCCTGCACAACAGAGGACACCATGCGGGTGTTCACGAGGTCGCGCGGAGTGGTCTGTTCATCTTCGTTGTGGAGAGACAGATTTTCGCGGATAACGCGGCTCATGCGGCTGAGGCCAACAGAAATCTGGTTAGCGAGAAGTTCGCCAACGGAACGGGTACGACGGTTGCCCAAGTGGTCGATATCGTCGAGAGCGTAGCCATCGTCGCCATTGTAGAGGCCGACCATGTATTCGATGATAGCGAGGAAGTCCGTCTTGCTCATCGTCATCTTGGTGACGGACGGCATCTTGAGGTCGGACAAGTTGAAGCGTTCGGCAACGTCCTTAAGGGTTGCGAGAATAGCGGAGCTATAAACCTTGGCATTCAAGCGGTAACGACCGACTTCTCCGAGATCGTACTTGCGCGGATCGCTAAGGAACAAACCGTCAAAGTAGTTTTCGGCAGCCTGGAGGTTCGGAGCTTCGTCCTGCTGCTGATGCGTGACCGAGTAGATAGAGCGGAGGGCTTCTTCGCGGGAACGGGTCTTATCGGCAGCGAGGGTGTAGTGGATAAGAAGGTTTTCTTCTTCCTTAGAAAGGAGCGTAATCTTTTCGACGCTGCTTTCACGGAGGCGTTCAAGCTTCTTGTCATCGATAACAGTGTTGGCTTCGACGATAATTTCACCGGTAGATTCGTCAACAACATCGTTGAAGATGATGCGATCGATAAGAACACATACACCGTCATCGTTAAACTTTTCAGCTTCTTCTGCAACGTTGACTTCTTCAGTCTTCTTGTAGAAGAGGTTCAAAATATCTTGGGTAGTTTCGAAACCGATGCTACGAAGCATTGCGGTAGCGGCAATCTTCTTCTTACGGTCAATGATGAGGTAAAGGACATCGCCTTCGGTGTTGAATTCCACCCAGGCACCGCGGTGCGGAATAATGCGGCTCTTGTAGTCAGAGCGGCCATTGGGCTGGAGTTCTTCGTCAAAGCTCACACCATAGGAACGATGCAACTGGGAAACGACAACGCGTTCAGCGCCATTGACGATGAACGTACCATTTTCAGTCATGATCGGGAGTTCGCAAACGAGAACGTCATTCTTGACTTCTTCCTTGAGCTTGCGATCTTCGCCGTCTTCTTCAAAAATCTGCAAAGACAGAGTGGCGAACATTTCCATGGAGTACGTAAGTCCACGTTCGCGGCACTCGGGGATGCTGTATTTCGGGATACCAAAGTAGTATCCTTCATAGTTGAGGGAATAGAGACCCTTTACGTCTGTAATCGGGAAAATGTCCTGGAACACGCGTTCCAAGCCTACCTTGAGACGCTTTTCTTGCGGAATGTCCTTCTGAAGGAATTGCTCGTACGAAGCCTTCTGGACTTCGATCAGGTACGGGAGTTCCAGCTGGAACTTGTTGGAGGAATAGCTTTTTCGCTCCGTAGTCATTTGAAATACCTCATCCGTGTGAAGAGCTTGGGGTTAAAAAAGGATCAAAAGACGAAAAAACACCAAAAGCCCGCACCTCAGTGCAGGCGATTGGTATAAAGAATTAGTGAAGTGAAAGCATTACTTCAGAGCGACCTTTGCTCCGAGATCTTCCAATTCCTTCTTCAGCTTTTCAGCATCGTCCTTCGGCATAGCTTCCTTAACGACGCTATTTGCCTTTTCGACGAGATCCTTAGCTTCCTTGAGGCCGAGACCCGTGACTTCACGAACCTTCTTGAGGACCTGCATCTTCTGAGCACCGCATTCGGCGAGGATAACGTCGAATTCGGTCTTTTCTTCAGCAGGAGCTGCAGCAGCTGCAGCCATAACTACAGCGCCACCAGCAGCGGCTTCGATGCCGTGGGTTTCTTTAAGGTAGTCAGCCAAAGCCTTGGCTTCGAGAAGGGTAAGACCAACGATTTGATCGCCCAATGCCTTGATATCAGTTGCCATGATGTGTTTCTCCGATTATTCCGTTTAAAATTTTTGGTTTGTGGTTTGTTGTTAAGCTTCCGTTGCAGGAGCAGCTTCAGCTGCTGCATCGGAACCCGATTCTTTTTCCAGCTTTTCCTGGAGGGTCTTGATTTGACCGGCAATCGTAGAGCCCGGTCCGAGAGCGATAGAGACGATCTGAGCGATCATACCCTTACGATCCGGAATCTTAGCAAGGTTCACGACTTCGGAGCCCGGCATTGCCTTGCCATCAAGGAAAATGCTCTTGGCGACCAAGAAATCAGGGTTAGCTTTGTGGAATGCTTCAATTTCACGAGCAGGCAGAAGCGGGTCATCAGCAAAGCCGACCATCATAGATGTTGCGCCGGTCAGCATATTGTCGAGACCTTCAACCTTAAGAGCGGCAAGCACGCGCTTGAGAAGAGTATTCTTCACAGCATGATACTTAACACCCTTGGAGGCCAGAGCCTTACGGAGGGCATTGTCCTTTTCGACAGTGATGCCCTGGTAATTGAGCAGGTAGACAGCGGATGCATCCTTGAAGGATTCAACGAGGGCGTCCACGGTCTGTTGTTTTTTAACTACAGCTTTCATGGTTTCTCCTTATCTCGTTAAGCTCATATCAAGCTTGATGCCCGGGGCCATCGTAGCCGTCAATGTGAGGCTCTTGATGTAAGTGCCCTTAGAAGATTGAGGCTTGTTCTTCACAACAGAGTCAATCACAGCCTGAGCATTTTCAGCAATCTGGTCGACGGTGAAGGAGAGCTTGCCTACAGGAGCGTGGACGTTTGCACCCTTGTCAACGCGGTACTGGATCTTACCAGCCTTGAGTTCCTTGACGGTCTGGGCGACGTTAACGGTCACCGTACCAGCCTTGGGGCTCGGCATCATACCACGAGGACCGAGAACGCGAGCCACCTTACTAATCACCGGCATCATGTCGGGAGTAGCAACGACGGCGTCAAAGTCCAGCCAGCCTTCCTGAATCTTCTGAACCAAGTC
>JAKSIM010000011.1 GCA_024398845.1 Fibrobacter sp.
CCTTGTCTCCGTTTTTAATGGTGCCGACGGACTTCCCTCCACAGACTAGTTCGTATCCGGAACCGTCTTCTAATTCTTCCGCCGTGCAGCTTTCTCCTTTATCGCCCTTGTCTCCGTTTTTAATGGTGCCGACGGACTTCCCTCCACAGACTAGTTCGTACCCGGAGCCGTCTTCTAAAGCCTTCGCCGAGCAATTTTCTCCGTTTTCTCCTTTATCGCCTTTTTCTCCGTTCAAACCAACAAGAGTATCTCGAATCACCAATGAATCTATGTGGTTGAGAATAATCGTGTCCTTTTTTACCAAGGTGTCAAAGATAAATACTGAATCAATTTTTGATATGTCTTCATTGTTTATGGAAATCCAATTTTTCCCGTCACAGACGTGTATTATGGAAGAATTTTCCACGAATAACAATTTGCCTCCGTTCTCTGTATCGCAGGGAATTTCGGACAGATCCGCATCGGACTCGACGACTTCGTAAGCAATTTTCTCATTGTCTTCGGTTGCTGCTGTTGTCTCATTGCTGCAGGCTAGAAAACCTAACGCTGCACCGCCAATTGTAATCATGACGGTACTACGGATAAAATTATGGTTGGAAAATATCCCACTCATTTTTGCTCCTTTTGGACAAAAAAATTTTTCGCGCAAATATAATTTTTTATCAGGGGCGGATTTAAGTCGCCAAGTAAATTTGTTTAACTTGACTAGAAATATACTCTAACGGTGTCAAATATCCAAGTCGTTTTCTCGGTCGGTTGTTCAATTTCCATTCAATCCATTTCACTTCCTCCCTGGTCAAGTCCTCGAACGAAGTCCCCTTTGGCAGATACTGCCGTATCATGCCGTTCATGTTCTCGTTCGCACCGCGCTCCTATGAATGATATGGCTTGGCGAAGTAATAGCCGACGTCAAGTTCATCAGCTATCCTCATGTGTTCAGTGAACTCCTTTCCGTTGTCCGAAGTCACCGTATGCAAAAGCCGGACATTCTGTCGTTTGCCGTAAACAGATTGCCCTTGTGGTGCGCTCCGTTGATTAGGTCAATTTCGAAATCCCCAAAGCGCACCTTCCTGTCTACGATTGCAGGCCTATCGTCAATCCATTGCTGGTCCCTGATGGAACCTCGGGTGTCTTTCGCCTGACCTCGCTTACGATACGACTTGCCCAGATGTCTCAGGTGCGGTTCAAGTTCCGGCTTGTTCTTGAGCCATCTGTAGATTGTAGGGACACTAGGGGTTACTAGTCCCTCGTTCTTTCTACGGCCGACAATCTCGTCCGGGGACCAATCCTCCATCACGGCGTCCTCAACTCCATTCCAAATGTCCTCGCCGTATTTGCAGTGGACATGGGATTTGCGCTGGAGCCTTACGGCTCTTTTGTCCGCCTTGTCCGGGTCGTACTCGTCCCTTCCGCCATTGCGCTGCAGTTCCTTTGTAAGCGCCCCCGGAGTAATTTTCAGCTGGTTTGCGATATCTTTTTGAAGGAGACCGGCTTCCAGCAAGGCTTTAATTTGGTATCTTATGTCTCGGTTAAGTCTCATCGCTTGTTAGAAATCCAGCCATCCCTAGAATTCACTTTCTAGGGATTTTTTTTGCTTTCAGCCAGGATTGGATTTACTTGACGATGAGAATTCGCGAGTCTAAATAAGTGATAGAATTTATTTCATTTTGATTCTAAAAAAGTTTTTTGGGGCGAATTATTTGGCGGAAATCCAAAAGAATGAACAAAAAAAGGCTTCCCGAAGGAAGCCTTTTTCGGTAAAAAGTTAATAGACTATTCCCAGTCGTCCACGACGTCTGCTGTCGGGGCGGCGGGAGCTTCGGCAGCTGGTGCCGGAGCGGCTTCCTGTGCGGGGGCTGGCTCTGCCGCGGGAGCAGGTTCCTGTGCAGGTTCAGCGGCTGGAGTGGATTCAACTGGAGCGGCTTCTTGCTGCGGGGCCGGTTCAGCCGGAGCGGCTTCTTGTTGCGGAGCAGGTTCTGCGGCTTGTTCAGCGGGCTCGCTGGATTCCTCTTCGTAACTCTGGGAACTGGATTCGTATCCTTCGCTATCGCTAGCAGGATTTCCGACATCGTCGTTCTTGCAATTGTCCACCCACCAAGCAAAGTTCATGGAAGATAAGACTTGTTTGCCATAGTCTTGAGCCAATTTGATGGTGGTGAAGTAGCCGATACGAACGCGATAGTAGGTGCCTTCGAGTTCGCCCGGATTTTCGACTTCGACGACATAGGCTTCGACGTTTTGTTCGGCAAGTTTCTTGACGATGGCGTCGGCGCTCTTTTTGGAGGGCTGGATGCTGACTTGAATGACGTATTGACCGTCTTCCGTTGGCTTGACGATGCCTGCCGGTGCAGCGGCCTGGTTAACTGTGGCGGGTTCTTCAGACTTGGCTTCTGGAGAAGAGGAATCGCCTTGGTTGTTCGTCAAAGACTGGATGGGTACAAGTTGGGGTTCATCAGCGGCAGGAGCCGGTGCCGGAGCGGCTGGCTTTTCTGCGGTGGCTGCCGGCTTGGCCGGTGTCATTTGCGGGACGACTTCTTCTTCGTCGTTACAGGCTGTGAACAAAGCGCATGCTAATACAAGGGCGCTAATAGAAGAAACCGAAAGCGATTTCATCATTTTTCTCCGGGTTATTGTTTGCGGGCCTTAACAAAATACGGCCCTGTTTACAAAAAATATACATAAGTCTTTGTTATTCCGCAAGTTATAAGTGTTAAAAAGGGTGGAAAATGTGAGGAAAGTTGAATTTCCCTTGACGAAATCCTCATAGTTAAATATATTTGGGCTCTCAAACTGAAATTTTTAACCAAAGGATTATCGTGATCGGCGTAATTGTTAAGTCCAACGAACCTTTCGAACGCGCTCTCAAGCGTTTCACCAAGTCTTGCGAAAAGAACGGCATCATTTCCGATGTCAAGAAGCGTCAGCGCTTCGAAAAGCCTTCTGAAGAAAAGAAGCGCATTGAAACTGCTGCTCGTCGTAAGCGTCTCAAAGAGATTGCTGACCAGAACCGCAAGCGTCTCTACTAATCGGTTTTGCATTTTCAAGATTATGAGTCGTCGACTAACTAGTCGATGGCTCGTTAGTCGTATATGGATAAAAGGAGTTCTATATGAGTAGCGCATTGCTTACCAAGATTCTTGATGATATCAAGACAGCCATGAAGGCCCATGATTCTGAAACGCTGAGCACCCTCCGTACTCTCCATTCCGACATCAAAAACGAAGCTATGAAGGCTGGTGCCACGCCGGCACAGATTGCCGATTCCATCACCGATGCCATGTGCATTGACGTTTTGGCGAAGAGTGTGAAGCAAAAGCAGGAATCCATTGAAATCCTCAAGAAGGGCGGTTTCATGGACAAGATTCCGGCTGAAGAAGCTGTTATCGCCATTTACCGCAAGTACATGCCGGCTGAAATGACCGAGGAAGAAGTCAAGGCCCTTATCGCAGAAATCAAGGCCGCGACCGGAGCCTCCAGTCCGAAGGACATGGGCAAGATTATGAAGGAACTTCAGCCCAAGGTCAAGGGTCGCTTCGATGCGAAGAAGGCTTCTGCCCTCGTGCAAGAAGCTTTGAAGTAGTGGTTAGTAAGCCTAATTAGCAACTACTAAACATGTTCTCATGACTTCCGGTGAAGAACGTCGAATTCAGGAATTGGAGCTGCTCTACAAGATCAGCTCCATTTTGAATCAGAGCCTGGATTTCGAGAACGTCGCTCATCCGGTTTTGCAGACGGTCGAATCCGTCATGGGGGTGGAACACGCCACCCTTACTTTGTATAATCGTCACACCGGCGAAATTTCCATTGAAATTGCGGAGGGTCTTTCGAGCCGTCAGGCGAGCAAGGGACGCTATAAAGTGGGTGAGGGCATTACGGGCCGTGTCGTGGAGACCGGCAAACCCATTATTATTCCCTCGGTTGGCAAGGATCCGAATTTTTTGGATCGCACGGGTCGTGGCAAGGACGAAAACAAGGCGTTCCTTTGCGTGCCTATTATTATGGAACAGGAAGTCGTGGGCGCCTTGAGCGCCGACGAACGCAATCCGGATGAGGCTTACCTTAACGACCAAATTCGTTTACTCGAAATCGTTGCGCAAATGCTTGCGACGGCTGTAAAGCTTCGTCGTCAGGCTCGCGAAGAAAACGAGATTCTCAAGGCCGAAAACGAGCGTATGGCCATGGAACTCAAGGCACGTTTCCAACCCGATAATATCATCGGGCGTTCCGGTGCCATGCAACAGGTTTATACGCAAATTGACCAGGTGGCAAAAAGTCCGATGCCAGCGCTCGTCGTGGGCGAGGTTGGTACGGGCAAAGGTCTCGTGGCCGAGGCCATCCATTATCGCAGTGATCGTAGCGGCAAGCCGTTTGTGCGTGTCCACTGCGCGGCCCTCCCGGAGTCTGTTCTTGAACGGGAACTCTTTGGAAGCGAAAAGGGCGCCTTGATTGGTGTTGCGAACGAAGCTCCAGGCCGTGTAGAACAAGCCGATGGCGGTACACTCTTTTTGGATGAAGTCGCCGAACTCACTCCAAATTTACAGATAAAGTTGCTTCGTCTGTTGCAAGATGGCGAAATGGAACGCGTGGGCGCTCGCTTCCCCAAAAAAGTGGATGTCCGCGTAATTGTTGCGACGACCAAGAATTTGCAGCAACTCGTAGAGGCGGGGAGTTTCCGCGAAGATTTATATTATCAACTTCATATCGTGCCGATTTATGTACCGGCCCTTCGCAAGCGTAAAACTGACATTGTGCTTTTGGCGGATCATTTTGTGGAGCATTACTGCCGCATGGTTGGCAAAAACGTACGTCGACTTGCTCGCGGAACTATCGAAATGCTCATGAGCTACCCGTGGCCCGGGAATGTACGCGAACTCGAAAACGCCATTGAGCGTGCTGTGCTTGTGGCCGACGGCGATGTCATTTACCCGCATCACTTTCCGCCGACCATCCAGACCGATGAAACGAGTGGAACGCCTGTGAGTGGAAACTTGAAACTCATGGTCGATGCTTACGAACGCGACATCATTTGTGATGCTCTCAAGAGTGCCAAAGGCAAAGTGGCTGTTGCCGCCCGCGCTCTTTCAACTACGCCGCGAATTCTTGCCTACAAGATCAAAAACCTGGGAATCAACGAAGAAGAATACAAGAAATAGCGTCTCTAGCCACTAGATCCTAAATCCTAGCCACTATTCTCTCGTCTCTCGTCCAATTGCAACCTTTTTCCCGCAAATCTCTCGTCTTTGTATGCTCGCTTCGCTCGCATACCAACTGCTTAGGCTCGGCTATGTCCATAAAAATGGCCGCAGCACTCGCCAGGCGCAGTTGTCGTCTCTCGTCTAAATACTATCTTTTTCCTCCGTAAATGAAAATTCACTCTTTTTCCATGGGATTTAGTTGATTGGCCTAGTTAGCACTTTCCTAACCACCAACCACTAACCACCAACCACTGAGAAAATTATGCAATTCCGTCCTGTTAAAGAACAGCTTGAAATTTTGATGCGCGGCGTCATCGATATCGTCCCGCAGGAAGAACTCGAAAAGAAACTCCAAAAGTCCTACGATACGGGTGTTCCGCTTCGTATTAAGATGGGTGTTGACCCGACCGCCCCGGATGTTCATTTTGGCCATACCGTCGTGATGCGCAAGCTCCGCCAGTTCCAGGATTTGGGTCATACGGTCGTTCTCATCGTGGGTGACTACACCGCCCAGATTGGCGACCCGAGCGGTCGCAACAAGGCTCGCCCGCGCCTCTCTCACGAAAAGGTTCTCGAAAACGCGAAGGAATACCAGGAGCAGTTCTTCAAGGTGGTCCGCCGCGACCAGGTGGAAATCCACTACAACGGCGAATGGTTCAGCAAGCTTCCGTTCAGCAAGGTCACGGAACTCATGGGCCAGTTTACGGTCGCCCAGATGCTCGAACGCGAAGACTTCCACAACCGCTACACCGCAAACCAGTCCATCAGCCTGCACGAGTTCATGTACCCCATGATGCAGGGCTACGATTCTGTCGCTATCCAGAGCGACGTGGAACTGGGCGGCACCGACCAGAAGTTCAACGTGCTCCGCGGTCGCGACTTGCAAATTTTCGAAGGCATGGAACCGCAGATTGGCATGTTCATGCCGATTCTCCTCGGTACCGACGGCAAGGTCAAGATGAGTAAGTCCATCGGCAACTACGTGGGCCTCAATGAAGCTCCGGACGTAATGTACCACAAGATTTACAGCCTCGCCGACAACCTCATCGAGAACTGGTTCGAACTTCTCACCGAAAAGCCGCTTGCCGAAGTGAAGCAGATGGTTCAAGACATTGCCGCAGGCAAGATGAACCCGAACGAAGCAAAGCATATTCTCGCCATGGACATCGTGACGCAGTACTACGGCGCCGAAGCTGCCGAAGCCGCTGCCGCGAAGGAAAAGGAAATCCATAGCGGTAACGCCATCCCGAGCGATGCTGCGGAATGCTCCGTTGCGGCAGGCACCTACGGTGCCCTCGACCTCCTGGTGGAGGTCAAGGCCTTCGCCTCCAAGGGCGAAGCCCGCCGCATGGTCCAGAACGGCGGCGTGAAGATCGGTGGCGAAAAACTCGCCGACCCGCAGTCCCAGATTGAAATCAAGGGCGCAGACCAGCTGGTCATTCAGGTCGGCAAGCGCAAGTTCTACAAGGTGAACTTCTAAATCATGGCTCAGGAGACCTTAATTCTCGGCCTTAATCCGGCCTGGCAGCGCCTCTTTTTCTTGGACAAGTTTACGCCAGGAGAGGTCCATCGTATAAAGAAGGTGGAAGAGTACGCTTCGGGTAAAGGCATCAACTGTGGTCGCGTGCTAAAGCATTTGGGTGGAAGTCCGCTTTTAATGCATTTCCTTGGCACGGATCATGGAAACAAGATTTTTGATGAACTCTCGGCTTGTGAACTGCCGCAGGCCCCAGTGTGGATTAAGGAACCGACCCGCATATGCACGACGATTGCAAGCGAAGGGGATTCTACTGAGCTTATTGAGCCTTCTCCGATTCTTACCGAAACGGAGAATGAAGATTTTATACAAACGTTAAACGGCTACTGGAACTCAACCCAGTGTGTCGCCCTTTGTGGCTCGTTTCCACAGGGTTTTGACGTTAGCAAAATAAATGCACTGGATTTTACCGGAAAGCGCGTCTTTGTTGATGCCATCGAAGATATCGATGCCTGGCTTGCGAAGGGTGTGGAACTCCTCAAAATCAATTTGAAGGAGTATTGCAAACTGCTCGCTCGCCTTGGAATTCCGCAGGTGACCTCGAGTCCGCAGTTCTGGAAAATGACGGCGACAACAATTCTTGAACGTCTTCCGATTAAGAATTTGATAGTAACGGACGAGGATTCTCCGGTTCGAGCCTTCCGTTTGGTCGAGAAAAAGTTCCAGGGCATGCAACTCCAGCCGCCTACCATTACGGTGCAAAACGATATTGGCGCTGGGGATTCGTTCTTTGCGGGTTGGCTCTATGCCGATAGCATTGGACTTGGTTTTGAGGAATCCTTGGTAAAGGCTACCGCGGTTGCCGTGGCTCGTTGCGAAGCAGAACGTCCGTGGAACCTGGATTTAAAGCGGGTCGCGTCGCTCGAAACTGAACTTTTGTCTAAAATCGAAAAGTTGGAATAACTTTTTTGGGGATTTTTGCCAGTGAACAAAACGCTTGTTGTATTTGCCTCTAGGCAGGAATTCAATACCATTTTTCCACAGATTTCCGCAGTTGTAGCTTCATCTATGCCTGTTGCCGTGGGAACACAGTACGATGTTGCTGTTTGCGGCGTTGGTGTTGTGGATTTTTCGGTGAACCTATCCTACCAACTTTCACGTTACCATTACGAGCGCGTGTTTTTGCTCGGCATTTGCGGAGCCTATTGCCGCCGCGATATCAAGGTGGGCGATGTGGTTCGCGTTGATACGGAAACTCTCGGCGATATGGGTGTACAAAATAGCGAAGGTCATTTTATTCCATGGCGTGAGGTCTCGGGCGAACAAGTCGTATATGCAGGGGAGTCTCCTCGCTTTTTGCCAATAGGTCTTGCGACGCTTCCGTCGGTAGTAGGTTTGACGGTGAACTGCTGTACTGGGACGCAGTATCTTTCTTTGCGTCGTTCGGGCATGTTCCAGGCCGATGTGGAAACCATGGAAGGTGCCGCCTGTTTTGCGGTTTGCAAAAAGTTCGGCGTGTCTGCCTATCAGTTCCGTGCGGTGAGTAACATTGCGACTAACCGGGATCCGTCTACTTGGAAGATTGCAGAAGCTCTCAATACGCTCAAGGATGTAGTCCTTCGTCCCGAGTATTTTGAAAAATAAACTCTCCGTTACTCTTGCAAACTATTAATTTGTCTATGCGTCTCTCTCTCGGAATTTCGACCTGCCCAAATGACACTTTTATTTACGAAGCTCTAATCGCGGGGCTTTCCCGTTCTCCATTTGAATGGGATGTTCATTTTGCTGACGTGCAGACTTTGAACGAAATGGTCCTGCGCGGCGAATTGGACGTTGCGAAGGTTAGCGCCCAGATTTATCCTCAGGTCCAGGACCGGTACCATTGTCTGCGCTGTGGTGGTGCCATTGGCTATGGATGTGGTCCGCTTTTGCTGTCGTCTACGGGAGACGTTTTTGATTCCTCGGCTCCAACGACGCTTCCTGGTCAAAACACGACGGCCGCCCTCCTTTTTAAGTTCTGGTATGGTCATGAATTTGGTGGAAAACCTGCACTCAACTATGCTCTTTTTAACGAAGTCTATAACGGCCTGCTTGTGAGAAAAATCACACAGGGTGTAACTATTCACGAACACCGCTTCACTTGGAAACGTGATGGACTTCACATTTTGCAAGACCTGGGCGCGTACTGGGAGACCAAAACGGCGTCTCCAATTCCGCTTGGAATTGCCGTCGCGAAACGTGAATTTTCCGCAGATTTAGTACAACAAATTGAGGCGGAAATACGAGAAAGTTTATGCGTTGCTCGTAATCGTGAAAAAATGGTTTCACCGTTTATAGCTCAAAAAGCACAAATTGACGATGAAAATGTCATCGTTTCGCACATCAAAATGTTCGTCAACGACTTCTCCGAAAATATAGGGGAGGCTGGCAAGAGGTCTTTGGACCATTTATGGACCTTTTCAAACCGTTTATAAGCTGTTGATAAGGCCCAAAATGTGTAATAATCTGTAAACGTAAATGTGTTTTTACAAAACTGCTGTTTTTTGCCAAAAACTTTATTTATTTTCCAAAAAGCATCTTTTTTTGGAGTTTGCTTATGAGCTTAGTTAACGACCTCGATCAAGAAGTTGAAAACTTCAAACGTGAGTACGAAAAGTTCGAACGCGGCAACAAGTCCGCGGGAACTCGTGCTCGCAAGGTCCTGCAGGACATTAAAAAGACCTGCCAGGAGATCCGTGTATCTATCCAAGGAGCCAAGAAGGAGGAGGAAAAGGCAAGCCCTTCCCCCGAAAATTGACACAAAAGACCCAGTGGATGGCTTATGACACATTTTTTTTACGCGAAAAACGCCCTTTTTCGCGAAAAACGTTTGACTAAAGCCGCTAATGAAGGTATATTCCCACTTGAGTTTATATTTGTCGATTTTGGCAAAATATAAGTTTAACGATTTTATGTGTTCTATGATTGGAGAAACGTAGCAGTATGACCCTAAAGAAACTGGTCTTAATCACGGCCGGGGCAATGCTTCTTTCTGGAACCGCCATGGCCAAGAATATCAATGTGCCGGGCGATTACTCTAAGATTGCGGATGCTCTCGGTAATGCAGATGCCGGGGATACCATCCTCGTCAAACGCGGAACTTACAATGAAAACATCACCCTCATCATGGGTGTGGTGCTGAAGGGTGAAGATCCGCTCACAACTATCATCGATGGTGGCCGTAGAGGTCCGACCGTCATGGGTACTTCGGGCGCCGAAATGTCGCACTTCACTGTGAGGAACGGTCTCGAAGGTATCCTTTGCGAAAACGCAGCTCCCTATATCCATCACTGCTATGTGATCGATAACCACTGCACGGGCATCGGCGCTTTCATTTCTCTTCCGTGGCTCCGCAATAACGTGGTGTACGGCAACCGCTGGTCCGGCATCCTCGCTTGGGGTGCTAAGTCCCTCGATGCTTACATTGAACACAACGTTGTGCTCCGCAATGGTTACTCGGGCCTCGCTCTTAAGGGACCGACGAACCTGATTGCTCGTAACAACATCTTCATGGACAACCACTACTATGGTGTGTTCGCTGACCCTGCTGCAGGTCAGACGAAGGTTGAGTACAACAACATCTACAAGAACTACTACCCGTTCAACCAGTTCATCAAGGTGAACCGCACGAACGTTTCTTTGGATCCGAAGTTCATCAACTACTCGCTCTCCAAGCCGAACTTCTACCCGCAGTCCACCTCCCCGATGGTGAAGCGTGGTAAGGGCAAGCTCGACATTGGTCTTACAACTGCCGAAGTTGCTAAGGAAGAAGAAGCCGTTGAAGAAACTCGTAATCCGGATACCGATGCTGATGGCCTCTGCGATCCGTGGGTTTCCGAAGAAAACGTTTCTGACAAGTACGCTTCTGTTTGCACCGGCATTGATAACTGCCCGGAAGAAGCTGAAGACTTCGATGGCTATCAGGATGACGATGGCTGCCCGGATGCCGACAACGACCGCGATGGTCTTTGCGATCCGTGGGTCGAAGCTAAGGCTATGTTCGCCAACTTTGCTCACATCTGTAAGGGCGTTGACCTTTGCCCGGAACAGTCTGAAACTTTGAACGAATACAAGGATGACGATGGTTGCCCGGATGAAGTTCCGCAGCCGCCGAAGAAAGTATTCATTCTTGAAGGTGTGAACTTCGAATCTGGTAAGGCCACCATTACGCCGGACTCCTACGTCTCCTTGATGAAGGTTGTCGACATTATGGAAACCTTTACCGAAGCTACATTTGAAATTGTCGGCCATACAGACAACGTTGGTGACAAGGACAAGAACTTGCAACTCTCCGCTGACCGCGCTGCTGCTGTGAAGAACTTCCTTGTTGAAAAAGGCATTAACGAAAGCCGTATGGTCACGAGCGGTAAGGGTGATACCCAGCCGGTCGCTTCTAACAAAACCCCCGAAGGGCGTGCGCAGAATCGTCGTATCGAATTCACTCGCACGGACATTAATTAAAGGAGTAGGTGATGATGCATACTAGTTTCATCAAAAAAGCAGCAGTCTTTGGACTCGCTCTGGCCAGCACTTCTTTGTTCGCTGAAGCCACCTACTCTCCGCACAAGTACCAGCAGAATGACTGGTTCGCAGAATTCGGTGGAAACACTTCCATGTATGTGAACCCGGCTGGTATTTCTGAAACGGAACAGTTGGAATTTAGCGCTGCCTTCTTTAGCTCCATTAGCGGTGAAGCCAGCCAGGAATACGTGAGCTTGACATTCCCGATGGATTACAAGCACACGTTAGGTTTCTCTTTCTTCGAAAACGGTGCCTCTATCGATGATGGTCCGTCTTACGGAGAATACGCCTTCATGTTTGGTTATGCATATAACCTTATGCAGTTCCTTTCTCTGGGCGTGGACCTTTCCATCCTTTACATCAACCAGTTCGATGAAGTGAAGCAGTTGACCATGGGTGCCGACATCGGTATCAGCTGGAATCCGCTTGCTTCTTCTAAGTATGGCTACCTCCTCGTTGGTGTTGCCATGCAGAACGTCCTTCAGCCTGCCGTCAGCACTGCTGCCGAAGAAAGCGGTATGAAGTTCGTTCTCTTCACCGAAGACGAAGCTTACAAGATTCCTTCTAACCTGAACATCAGCTTGTTCTATCGCGGCCTCAACCGTGCTTTGGAAGCTAAGGCTGAAGTCTCCATCATTGACGTGATGCACGAAAGCGCCGAAGGTGGTGATGGTATGAACTTGGAAACAAGCTTCACCTTGACTTACTTCCTCTCTCCGCACCTTGGTGTTCGCGTTCGCTTTACCAAGGAATGCTACCCGGTTATCGGCGCTACTGTTAACGTTAAGGATGTCAGCATCTTCCGTTACCTCGCCCTTGACCTCGAAATGTCTCACGATGACCTCTGGGAAAAGAAGAACCGCGGCTTTATCTGGGCTGTGAAACTCACCTCCCGCTTCGGTGACACTCGTGAAGAGAAGATCGGTGAAGAACGTTATCGCCGCTTGAAGATTGAACCTGAAAACGACTACCGCGCTGCTATGCGTCTGTACTTGAACCGTCAGTTCCTCGAAGCTGCTTATGCCTTCGGTAAGGTTCAGACCAAGTACCCGGCATTCCACTTGGTGGACCAGGCTGCTTTCTATAAGGCAAAGTCTTTCGAAAACCTCCGTATGCACAAGGCTGCTAAGGCCGTGTACGAAGACGCTATCAAGCGCTATCCGCAGAGCGACCAGCGTGCTAAGTATCACTTCCAGTTGATGAACATCGACTATAAGGAAGGCAAGTACACTGAAGCTATGGCCAAGTACCAGAACATCGCACAGAAGTTCGGTGAAAGCGACGTGAAGGCTGACGCTGACTACATCGCTGGCCAGATCAAATTCGAACAGGGCCTCTATCAGGAAGCCGTCGACCTCTTGGCCGCCATCCTTCCGGGTAACGCCAACTACTTCTATGCCCGTTACACCATGGGTATCGCCTACAGCCGTATGGGCAAGTGGGAAGAAGCTGAAAACTGCTTCCGTGACATTACGGAACAGCCGGTTTCCAACCAGTCCGAACGTGACTTGCAGGATGCCGCTAAGGTGAAACTCGGCCACATCTACTTCTCTGGCGAAAAGCCGGACATTGCTACTGCAGCCCAGATGTATGGTCAAGTCGAAGCCGGTTCTCCGGTGTACGACGAAGCTATGCTTGGTATTGCATGGTCCTTCCTTAAGGTTAACAAGCCTGATGAAGCTATGAAGCCGGCCCAGTGGATCATCAACAACCTTCCGGAATCCTTCTTGATTTCTGAAGCCTACTTGGTGATTGGTTACTGCCACTTCATGAAGAAGGATTACGAAGGCGCTGCTAAGGCTTTGGAACAGGCTGAAAAGCGCACTGAACAACCGGTTGTTTCTGTTGCCGCTCGTGATAGTGCTCGCCAGGCTTTCGATGCAATGCAGGACGAATTTGACTCCGTTCAGGTTCAGGCCCTCGATCTTGCTCGTCAGCTCCCGACTCCGCGTGTGGAAAGCAAGCGTGAAGCTCTCCGTCCGACATTTGACAAGGCCAACCAGTCCATTGAAGACTATGCTGCCTTTACTCAGAAGTCCATTCAGAGTGACCGCTTCGAATCTAACCGTAAGCGTATTCAGGAAGACGCCGGCTTTACCTTGGCTACTGTGAAGACCAAGATGAGCCAGGGCTCTGCTTCGTCTAGCGAAGCCGCACAAGAACTCGAAGAATTGGAGGACCTGGAGTAATCCGGGGCCTCCCCTTTTTATGACTATATAGGTGGATAGAGAACGATGAAAAAAATCTTCCTCGTGACGGCAATAGTTTGCTCCCTCATTGGAACATCTTTTGCTGGATCAGATCCTTGTAAGGACAAAACAACCGAAGCAAAGAAAATGCTTGCCAAGTGCAAGAGCATGGAGAAGGGCTCCGCAAAGTATAAGGAATGCGCCAACTCCTATAAGGTTATCAAGAACCAGGCCGAACAGGCTTGCCGTTCCGGTGGCCTCGATGAAGAGGGCATGCGTGGTGCAATCGCCCAGTGGGAAAAGCAGGTGAACAACTGTAAGGGTAAGCAGAACAAGCGTTGCGCTTCTGCCCTCCAGCAGCTGGGTCACTACCAGTTCCAACTTGAAGAAAAGCTGTTCCTCGATAAGCAGGCGCAGTATGAAGAAGATGTAGCATGGTGCGCTGACCGCGATAACAAGCCGGAAAAGTGCGCTAACATTGACCAGTTCCCGAAGGCTGATCACCAGAAGTCTCTCGGTTACTTCCTTGAATACATTGACAAGTACCCGAAGGAAGACAAGACTCCGGTGGTGCTTTACCAGGCTGCTGCTGTGCAGGAAGCTAGTGGCGAAGACGACAAGGCCTTCCGCCTCCGTGAACGCCTTGTGAAGAACTTCCCGGATAACGGTCTTGTGCCAAAGGCATGGCTCCGTATTGCTGAATACCACTTCATGAACCGTAAGTTCCGCGATGCTATTGGCGCCTATAAGAGGGTGACTGGCTTCGAAAACCTCACGGGTAAGGAAGCTGCTCTTGCCATGTACCACTTGGCTGAATCTTACTACAACATTGCTGAATACGAAACAGCTGCTGTTAAGTACTACGATTACATTATTGGTGCCGATAAGGGTAAATATCCGAACGACTTGCGCGCAGAAGCTATGGACTTCATGGCTGCCTCCTTCTCTGACTTGGATGGTGGTGGTGTCCAGGAAGCTGAAGCTTTCTTGAAAGACAAGAAGGTTCCGTTCAAGGATTCCGTTTACTACCGCATTGGTATGAAGAACAAGGACCATGACCGTAACGAAGAAGCCGTCCAGTCCTTCAAGCGCTTGATGTCCATCAACCCCGATTACATCGACGCTCCGCTTGCCGATATTGCCATGATTGAAATCCTTATCGTCCAGCAGAAGTTCGAAGACGCTCAGGCTCACCGTTATGTGGTTGTGAAGCGTTATGACCGCAACTCTTCTTGGTTCAAGAAGAACCAGAAGTATCCGGAATCTGTGAAGAACGCAGAAACGGCTATTCGCGGTGCTATGCTCGACATTCCGCAGTATCACCATGCTCGCGCTGCTAAGCTCACCAAGGAAGGTGACTTGGAAGCCGGTAAGAAGCAGTATGCAGAAGCTATTAAGGCTTACGAAGCATTCCTGAAGCGTTATGCTAAGGAACCGACCTGGGACGAATACAAGGTCCATATCAACTTGGCCCTCGTGTACCAGGAAATGGGTCAGCACGCAAACGCTGCCAAGATGTTTAACTGGATCGTTGATACCGATACCACTCGTTACGGCCGTCGCCCGATGGGCTCCGAAGCTCTCCTGAAGAAGGAAGAAGCTGGCTATAACGCTGTGCTCATGATGGACCAGGCTCGCGAAGATGCCAAGAAGAAGAAGGCTGGTGATGATGCTGTTAAGGCTTACACCCTCCCGGAAACCAAGGCTTACTTTGCTCAGGTTGACAAGTATATGGCCAAGTTTGGTCAGAATAAGGAAGCTGCAGAACTTGCTTATAACGCTGCCATCGTTCATTACGATGCCAAGCAGTATAAGACTGCTGTGACCGTGCTTCGTGAACTTCGTCAGAAGTATCCGAACCACCAGTACATTTTGCTCATCAGCCGTATGCTTGCTCAGTCTCTCCTCGAATCTGACCAGCTCGATGAAGCTTTGACCGAATTCGAATGGCTCTACAAGCAGTACCACGATGTGAAGGCCACGAAGAATGACTCCATGGCTAAGGAAATCGAAAAGGCTATTGCAGCTGTGCTCTTCCAGAAGGCTGAAAAGTCCGTGAAGAACCAACAGTATGAACAAGGTGCTCAGGCTTACCTCGCCCTCGTGAAGCGTTACCCGCTGGTGAGCTTCTCCGACAAGGCTGTGTTCGAAGCTGGTGTTGCCTACGAAAATGCAAAGATGTACGATAAGGCTGCCGAAACGTTCATGATTTTGCCGAAGCAGTATGCATCTTCTTCCCTTACTATTAAGGGTATCTTGCGTGCCGCTAGCGCATACAAGAAGGGCGGCAAGCCGCAACAGGCCGCTACCACGTTCTTGTTCATTACGAACAACTTCCCGCAGGATTCCATGGCCTTCCAGGCTATTGGTTTCGCTGCCCAGACTTATGACTCTATCCCGGATAAGAAGAACGCCGCTGTTACCTTCGAACTCGCTTACAAGCGTTATCCGAAGCACGAAAAGACTCCGGCATTCCTCTATAGCGCCTGCTTGAGCTACGATGAAGCTAAGATGACCGATGAAGCCATCCGCTGCTCCAAGGATCTCGTTCGCGACTACCCGAAGAGCACTTACGCTCTCGACGCCGCCTTCAGTATCCCGGTTGCTTATGGCAACGCCAAGAAGTGGGACCTTGCCGCTCAGGAATACCACAACTTCATCAAGATGTATACTGAAGACAAGGAAAAGCTGATTGCTGCCTACATTGGTGCCGCTCGTGCTTACATGGAACTTAAGGAAGAAGACAAGGCTGTTGCTGACTACGATGCAACCTTGAAGGCTTACGATAAGTACGGTCTTCAGATTAAGAATGCTGACCCGGGTGTCCCGGCTGAAGCTGCCTTCTACCTCGGTGAACATGAATATCACAAGATGGAACCGATTGAAATTAAGGGTAAGGACAAGGAAAAAGCTAAGGTTATCAAGCAGCTGGTTGATATTCTCCAGAAGGCTATGAGCCAGTACTCCAAGTCTGCAACTTACGCATCTGAAAAGTGGACCTTCCGTGCCACCAACAAGATGGGTATGCTCTTCGTGACCATGGCTGCTAAGATCCGCGAACAGGAACTTAACGGCAAGAAGGAAGAAGAAAAGTTTGCTGAACGTATCACTGTTGTCCAGCAGCTCCCGAACTACTACGAACAGGCTCGTCCGATCTTCCAGAAGAACATCGACCTTGCTCGTGACCAGGGTTTCTACAACCAGGATGTGATCGAAGCTGAAGAAGGTTATATCGAAATGTACTACCAGGGTTGCGCAGTGTTCGTCGAAGTTGCTGATGCATTCGCCGCCGCTCCGCTTCCGGACTCCGCCGCTATCGTCAAGGAATACGTGGAATACGAAGGTGCCGTCAAGGAAGACGCTATCGAAATGGCCCACGAAGACTTGGAAGCCTACCGTGCAGAACTTGCTAGCAAGTCCGACGGTGCTAAGCAGCTCGCTATCCCGCAGTGCGCTACGGGTATCAAGGCCTCTGCTCACTACGGTATCGATAACCAGTGGACCGCTAAGTTGTTCGAAACCATGAAGACTTTGGATGAAACTAACGAAGTGAACAACACCAAGATCACTAAGTTTGACCCGTCCACCTTGTTCAGCGACCCGTCTTACTTCAAGACCAAGGCTCGTATCGAACAGATCTCCAAGTCCGAAGTCATGACTCCGGAAGAACAGATCAATACTTACCGCGACATTATCAAGGAAGCTAAGGCCGATAACGAAAAGTTGAAGGCTGAACTTGCTGACCTGAACAAGCAGATGTCTTCTGTGCCTTCTACTTCTGTGGGTGGAATGGATGACTCCGCTTCGATGAACGCTGCTCCTGCCGCCGCTCCAGCCCCTGCAAAGAAGGCTCCGGCCAAGAAAAAAGGCAAGAAAAAATAGCGGTAAAAACAATTTTACGGGGAACCTAGTTCATAGGGTTCCCCTTATTTATTGGGCTTCAAGGCGATTTTATGGGGGTAAAGAAAGTTTTACAGCTTGAATCGTCCCAAATGGCTCTAAAAAAAATAAATATGAACAAGAATTTCAAAAACAAACCAAAAAACAACACACTCTAAAGGAGTACTCTAATGTCTAAAATGCTCGAATCTTTCAGCCCTGAATCCGATGGTTGGCAGTTCATGTGGATCATCTTGGCCGTGTTCATCATTGGCCTTGGTTTCACCATTGAACGTATTGTCTACATCATGGTTAAAAGCTCCAAGGGTCGCGCCAAGTTCCTCGCTGACTTCGGTAAGCTCATTAGCTCTCAGAACTTTGATCAGGCTCTGAGCCTTGCCAATGCCACCAACCTCCCGGTTGCTCGCATTATGGCTGCTATCGTCAGCAATCGTGCCGGTGGCCGCGATCAGATGCAGGCTGCTTGCGACGCAGTGTTCCTCACCGAAGCTCCGCGTCTTACTCGTTACGTTTCCATTATTTCCGTTATGGCTTCCATCTCTACCTTGCTCGGACTTATGGGTACGATTTACGGTCTGATCTTTACGTTCGACGCTGTGGCTAACAAACCGGCTTCTGAACGTGCTAAGGCCCTTTCCGATGGTATTGCTATCGCTATGGGTACTACGCTCCTCGGACTTCTCTCCGCAGTGCCTCTTCTCGTTCTCGTTGGTATCCTCAACATGAACTCTGAACGCCTGATCCAGGAAATGGAAGAAAAGGGCCTCAAGATTATCAACTCCCTCTCGTAATTTTTTAGAGAGTTAATTTTAACTGGAGTTATAAAACATGGCAAAAGAAATTAAGAAACCTGCGAAGCCAGATGAACCGGACTTGCTCCCGGCGATGGGCTTGTTCACTATTCTTATTCCTATGCTTTTGTCCATGACGGCTTTCTCTAAGCTTGCTATTGTCGAAGTCAATCTGCCAGAACGTAGTATGATGCAGATGGACAACGAAACTCCTCCGGAACCGGACCAGCAAGCATTGAACTTGTCCCTCGCAATCACCAGCGATTATCTCGTGATCGGTGCTCGCGGTGGTTTCCAGCCGAACGTCTATTTCAAGGAAATGTGGACGTTCCGTTGCAAGTCCGATGCTAAGTTGGTTACTCACGCTCCCGAGGATGTCAAGGCAGCTGTTGAAAGCGGACACGGACCGAAGTGCAAAGACGGCTCTGAGATGGATAAAGAGAAGTATCTCTATGAAATCGAGAGCATCGAACTCTGGGCAATTCAGAAGGAATCTGAAGAAGACCCGGGTAAGGTCATTTGGGCCTTGTACTCTAACGGTGGTAGCGCTGAAGAAGCTATTGCCGATAGTGCCTACGTAGATGGCAACAACAACTTCCTCGCTTTGCCGGGTGAAGGCGCTATGGGCCTCACTCCTCCGCCAGCTCTCAAGAAGCCGGCCGCAGGTGTCGCTCTCGCTACGCTTACCCCGAACTCTGCTCGTACGCTCAAACCGGATGTTGCTGCGAAGAACATCATCTATCCGCTCTCTGCTTACGATCTGATTGCGAAGGACCTCATTGCTATCCACACGCAGTTTATTGACCTCGAAGACGTTGATAACATTATCATCGTTGCTAACGATGATACTCAATTTGACAAGATCATCCAGCTTATGGACCGTTCCAAGGAAGCTGGTTTCACCAAGATCAATCTTGCTAAGTTGGGAGGTTAATCATGGCTAGAAGAACTCGTAAATATAGCGAAGACGTACCTTTCTCCCTCACGTCCATGATGGACATGATGACCATCATTCTGGTGTTCATGATTAAGAACTTGGACGCAGAAGGTCAGCTCTTGACTCAGGCCGAAAACTTGATTCTTCCGATTTCTACATCGAAGATCCAGCCGAAGACCGTGTCCCTGACTGTGGTGGTTGATGCGAACTACATTATCGCCGATAATGAAAAGGTGGTGCCGACTGCTGACGTTCTCGCTCAGGAAGACCTGCTTGTGACCAAGCTGGACGAAATCCTGAAGGACCGTCGTGCAATCGAACAGGAACATGCTCTTAAGATGGGCCTTCCTGCCGATGAAGCTGGCAACATCATTGTTCAGATCGACAAGAATATCCCATACGATGCGATGTATAAGGTGATGGCTACTTGTGGCTTCTCCGGTTACACGAATATCGCATTCGCCGTGATGGAAAAGAACGGCGGGGAGGAATAATAATGGCTAAGAAAAAAGAACAGATAGATCCGTTAGTAGCGTCGCTGATGCCGGAATCCGACAAGAAGATGGGCGCTATCGTCGGTATCTCCTTGGTTATAGCTCTTGCTATTTCTCTGTGGGCTTCCATGTACGAAGCTGTGGTTGACGAAGTTATCTTCGAAGAATCTGCAGCTGAAGACCTCTCCGCTTCTATGATGATGGAAGAGAAGAAGGAAGAGAAAAAGGAAGAAAAGAAGAAAGAAGAACCCAAGAAGCCTCGTAAGAAGGCCGGTGGCGGTGGTAAGCCGCGTGGTAAGGGTCAGCCGAACGCTCCGCAGACTCGTGGCGTGCTCAAGCTCCTTACTGCTCAGACCAAGAACGCCAGTGCTGCTGCTTACGACCTCATGAAGAACCAGAAGTTCACTAAGGACATCGATAAGGTTCTTAAGGATGTGGCTGGCCTCCAGACTACGGGTAAGACCGTTCTCGGTGGTCGTCGCGGTAAGGCTGATGGTGGCTTTAACGAAGGTTACGCTGAAGGCGGTTCCGGTGGTATCGGTGACGGTCTGGCTGGCCTCCTTGGCGGTGGTGGCGGTGGTATCGCTACTAAGGCTAAGGGCTCCATCAAGACCCCGTCTGAACGTGATATCGACATGGGCGCTGGTGGTGGTTCCCGTTCTGCTGCAGACATCATGAAGGTTGTCCGTCAGCGTACTCCGGGTCTCCGTCACATCTATAACAAGTTCCTGAAGAAGAAACCGGGATTCCAGGGTAAGGTTACCTTGAAGTTCACGATTGCTCCGGGTGGCGAAATTATCAGCATTTCCATTGCGTCCTCCACTACCGGTTACGGCGAATTTGATGGCGAAATCAAGACCGCTGTGAGCCGCTGGAAGTTCAGCAAGGTTAAGTCTGGTAACACGACGGTGACCATTCCGTTCACGTTCTCCGAATAATCTCAAGAACTCGTGCGATTTACGCAAAAAAGGCCAGGCCTAAAAGCCTGGTCTTTTTTGTATTTTTTTGTTGCCTTTTGTAAAAAATAATCTAACTTTAAGATAGAATTTACAATAGGAGTCTATCAATGAAATTAAGATCTGCCGCTGCTGTGGGTGTTGCCTTCGGTATCCTCGGTGTAGGTTCCGCGTTTGCAACTTTCGCTCGCATTGAATCTATGGGCAAGAATACGACTTACATCATGGACGATGTGAGTATTTTTGATAACCCGGCTAACATCAACCTTTACCCGAACTACTTGATTGGTGAATTCGGCCCTTATACCGAACATGTTGCCACCGGTGAAAACATGGATCCGCAACATCCGAATTTCGGTGGTATTTTTAGCCTTTCCATGGGTGACGAAAATAATCCGGATCCGCGCATTTCCATTGGTGGTATGTTCGGTCGTTTCTCTGAACTCGCTATGTACCTTCCGGACGTTGTTATCGGTGAAGGCGGCAAGTTGAATGTGACCCCGGAAACCGTGACGAACTTTGATGGTTTCTTGGGCGGAACGCTCACTAATGGTGATGCTTGGGGCTTGCATGTTTACATTGCACACCAGGATGGTGGTTACAAGACTGGTAGCGGTACCTATCAGGTTGATTCCGACGCATTCGCCTCCATTGTACAGGCTGATGGTGGTTTGAACCTCCAGTTCGGTAGCAACATCGACTTTGAATTCAGCTTCGGTATTGCCCGTATCCAGTATGGTCAGGAACACGAAAACTTCTTTGACGATGGAGACTTCTCCTTCCTCGCCAAGTCCCGTGCGTTCTTCACTCTCGACGCTCTCGATGGTGAACTCGTTCCGGCTTTCTCCATGAAGTTGATTCAGGCTCCGGGTATTGAAGACAACCGTGCTATGGTTGGCCTCGGCATCAATGTGGCTTTGGACCGTGGCTTCTTCTGGTTGGGCGGTGACTTTATTTGGAACAAGACCAGAGCTCATGACTGGACTTATGATTATGATACAGGCAAGTCCACTTACAATGACAACAACCTCAATGACCCGAACTGGGATGAACGCAAGGATATTGGCGGCATGATCAGTTTTGGTATTGAACGTAACATTTGGTGGGACTGGTTCGTTATCCGCGTGGGTGGCCAGAAGTCCATTCTCTATACGCAATGCGACCAGAACGAAAAGAATACCGGCAAGAACGGCATTTGCAAGGAAGATGGTAACTTCTTCTCTACGAATCCGGTTGCTGACGGCACCAACAAGGACCATGTGGGCTTTGGCTTTGGCATCAACATCGAAGAAAAGTTGAAAATTGACGTGACTGTTGCCGAAGACATGCTGTTCCGTAACCCATTCCAGGGTGAAGGCCGCCTCTTCTCTAGAATCTCCGCTACTTACAGCTTCTAGTGAATGCTTTCGCTTAAGCGAAGCTAGTTTTAAAGAAGACCTTGGTTTAATGACCAAGGCCTTTCTTTTTACGCTTTTAGTTATCTATATTTTTATCATGAAAAATTTAATTGTGCTGCTTGCTTTGTGTGCCCTGGTTATGGGCTGTTCCGAACGCCCTGACCGTATTGAAAAAAAACTGGAAAGCTACCTTCAGGAAGACCTGAAATTCATGGTGGCCGAGACTATGCATGCATCGGGGAATAAGAATGGCCTTTTGGATGAACCCTACTACCGCGTAAAGGACTTTCGTTTGTTCGAAGGCGCCGCTGCCGAGATTTATTCGGCCTACGCAGAAGTAGATTTCTTTATTTACAAGGACATTGCGATGCACGAGAAGAGAAAGTACCGCTACGATGCGCAATCCAGACATTGGGACCGTTATTTGAAGACGCTTTTATTTGGCAAGGATTCCATTCAGTAGCCGATACTTTTTTCTTAGAAATACTATATTTTTTTGTGTAAAAGTTCCACCTAAAAAAAGGGCACTATTTTGTTCGGTCTTTTCTCTTGCGATATTGGTATTGATCTCGGTACGGCAAACACTTTGGTCCACGTTGCCGGCCAGGGAATCGTGATTAATGAACCTACGGTGATTGCTGTGGACAGCAAGAACAACCGTGTTTCCGCCATCGGCTTTGAAGCAAAGAAAATGCTTGGCCGTACCCCTGGTGAAGTTCGCGCCGTGCGTCCGATGCGCGATGGCGTGATTGCTGATTTTGAATTGGTTGAAACTTTGCTGCAGACGTTTATTAAGCGCGTGCAGAAATACCCGCTGTGGATGGTGAAACCTCGCGTGGTGGTCGGTGTGCCGAGTGGTATTACCGAAGTGGAAAAGCGTGCCGTGATTGATGCCGCCCGCCAGGCTGGTGCCAAGGAAGTTCACTTGGTTCACGAACCGATGGCCGCTGCCGTTGGTATGGGAATTCCGGTTGAAGATCCGGTGGGTAACATGATTGTGGATATTGGCGGTGGTACGTCTGATATAGCCGTTATCGCTTTGAATGGCACGGTTTGTAACGCCTCTGTACGCGTTGGCGGTGATGAAATGGACGATGCCATTGTTCGCTACTTGCGCACGATGTACAACCTCCAGGTTGGCGAAAGCACTGCGGAACAAATCAAGATTCAGATTGGATCTGCTAGCCCGCTTGAAGAAGAATTGACGATGGAAGTGAAGGGCCACGACTTTATTGCCGGTATGCCCCGCACCATGACCATCAAGAGTGAAGAAATTCGTGAAGCTTTGAATGAACCTGTGACTGCGATTGTCGAAGCTGTGAAGCAGGCCTTGAGCATGACTCCGGCAGAACTTTCTGCTGATATTTATGATAAGGGCATTATTATGACGGGCGGTAGCTCGCAGTTGCGCGGTTTTGACGAACGTATCCGCAAGGAGACGGGTCTTTCTGTGAATGTCATTGATGATGCTCTGGTTTGCGTTTGCAAGGGCGCCGCTCGCATTCTCGAAGATCTCGACAAGTATCGTCCTGTTTTGATTGCTTCTTCTAACTAGAACACTCTTTATATCACGGTTCGATGCTTAGGGCTTTCCGCTTTATTATCGACTTGTTCACACAAAGGCACGGCATTGTTGCCTTTGTGTTTTTCCTGTTGCTTGGCTTTACCATGCGGCAGTCTCCTGAGGCGGTGAAAAAGAACATAGTCGCTTCTATTCTAGATACGGTCTTTTACCCGGCTCAGATGCTGTTGTCTTCTGTAGATGCGTATCGTTCGGTTGCCGCCGAAAACGAGCAGCTGAAAGAGGAAAACGCAAGGCTTCGTCAAGAGACGTATTATGCCAGCGAAGGCTTGCAGGAACTCGCCCGACTGCACACCTTGGTGCGGTTCGATGACAAGTGGGATTTCCCTATTGTGACCGCTCGCGTTGTTGGGCATAATCCAGGAAGATTCCTGACAACGTTGGTCATAAATCGTGGAACGCATCATGGCGTTAAAGAGAATATGCCTGTGTTTTCGATGAATGGCCTTGTTGGAAAAATCACGAAGGCTGCATATTCTCATTCCAGAGTGCAACTTTTGACGGATCCGAATCTTAAGTTGTCTGTGATTGAACGTAAGTCTCGTGTGGTGGGCTTCTTGGAATCTGTGGATGGGCGTTTACTTACGGCCATGATTCCGTCTCATGCAGGTGTCAAGGTGGGGGATACGCTCATTACCTCTGGCTTGGGTGGAATTTTCCCAAAGGGAATCCCGGTGGGTACCGTGAAGTCGGTTCGTTTGGCTGATTTAGATGTAATGCGTTTGATGGACGTGGATCCGTTCCAGGAATTCTACACGCTTGAGGAAGTGTTCGTGATGGAAAAGGATCCCGAATGGATTATTCAGGAGTTGTTGGATGAATAATCTTAGATGGCTAAAAGTCTTTTTTGCTTATTTGCTTTGCTTTGCCCTGCAGCTGACCGTTGCAAAGTGGCTCCAGATTTTTGAAGTTGGGCCGGACTTTGTGATTATTTTGACGGTGACTATCGCCATTAAGTTCGGGCCTGCAGCTGGATGTTTCTGGGGCTTTTTGGCAGGTTTTTCTCAAGATGTTTACGCACCAATTGAATGGTTCGGCGCACATACGATTGCCATGACGGTTTTGGGATTTCTTGTGGGTCAGCTTGAAGAAAGATTCTTAACGCTCAACTTGCCGACAAAGGTTGTTGTGCTGGCTATTGGCTTCTTCTTGTGCGATATGATTTATTTCTTGTTGACCGGTCTTCAAAAAGATGTGGTCACGAATCTCTTTTTCTCAAAGACGATTCCGGAGTGCATTTATACGGTAATTGTGGGCGCTGTGGTATTCTATTTGTCTAGCGGGAAGAAAAAGAGCCGTCATGTTTAAAGCTACCGATAGCAATTATATCCAGAATAGAAACTGGAGCGTACTGGTGTTTATGTGCGCCGTACTTTTGCTATTTGCCGTGCTTTTGCTGCGCTTGTTCTCTTTGCAGTATACCCATTACGACGAAAACCTGCAACGATCCGAAAACAACCGCATTCGTAAGGTGGAACTTATTGCTGAACGCGGCTACATTTATGACCGTAATGGAATTGTGCTGGTTCGCAACAGGCCTTCGTATCAAATCGCTTTGCAGGCAATGAACCTGCCTCGCAAAAAAGCGGATCGCGATTCCGTATTTCGCCGTTTGCTCCGGATTAAAGACAAGGATGGAACGCCTCTCTTTGATTCCGCTGCGGTAGATACCGCGTTCCAGCGCAGTAATTGGATTAAAAACCGTCCAATTCGTTTTTTGGAAGATGCCTCGCAAGAACAGGTGGCCATTATCGAAGAACGCTCTTCGGAGCTCCCTGGTGTTATTACGGTCATTGAATCGCGTCGTGAATACCCTTACGGGACGCTCGCTTCGCATGTGCTTGGCTACACGAGCGAAATTTCGGAAGAGCAGTTGAAACTGCCTGAATATCAGAATTATTCCCAAGGTGATCGCGTTGGCCAAAAGGGCCTGGAACAAGGTTATGACCAGGAGTTCCGTGGCACGAATGGTATAAAGCTTGTCGAAGTGAATGCCTCTGGCCGTGAGCTGGGATTGGTGAAGGGTGTGGAGAGCCAAGCTCCTGTTCCCGGGCTCCATTTGGTTTCGACCATAGATTTGAAATTGCAAAAGGTGGCCGAGGCGGCTATTCCTGATAGTGCAAAGGGAGCGCTTGTGGCGATTGACCCGCGCAATGGGGAAATCCTTGCAATGGTGAGCTCTCCGCGCTTGGATCCGAACATATTCTCGCTCAAGCGTCGTGAACGTAACAAAGGCTGGGCTCAGGTGGCTTTGGATTCTATGAGACCGCTTACGAATCGAGCTATTTCGGGAACGTACACTCCGGCTTCGGTCTTTAAACTTGTCACTGCTGGTGCGGGACTTGAAAATGGGGTGCTCTCGGAGACAAAGTATTATTCCAAGCCTTGTACGGGTGGTTACCAGTATGGCGCTCGCTATCAAAAGTGCTGGGGCACTCATGGAAATTTGAACGTGGTACACGCCATTCGTTTGAGTTGTGATGTTTTCTTTTACCAAGCGGGTCTCGACATTGATATGGCTCGCATCAATGAGTTTGGCCGCCGTTTTGGCTTGGGCGAGAATCCGCTTGGTGTGGATATTCCTGGCGAAAAGGGGGGCTGGCTCCCGGATTCCGCTTCGTTTAATGCCAAGAACAAACGTTTGGGTTGGCGTTGGGCCCGAGGTTTGATTTTGAATCTTTCTATTGGGCAGGGCCAGTTGGTGACGCCCTTGCAGCAGGCGGTTCTAGTGGGGTCATTGGCGACGGGTAAGGGTGTTTATCGCCCGCATTTTATGAAGGAGCTTCGCGACTTTAACGGCAATGTGGTTAAACGCTTTGAACCTGAAATTATTCGACCGGGGAACATGAAACCAGAAACGCACCGCGTTCTGATGGCGGCTATGGACTCCGTGGTGAACCATCCTGGTGGAACAGGTAAGCGCGGGGCGGTTCCTGGAATTCGCGTGGGTGCTAAAACTGGTTCCGGCGAATGGAAAAAAGGTGAAAAGACTCATGCTTGGTATGCTGCCGTAGCTCCGCTTGAAAATCCGGAAATCGCCGTGGCTGTGATTATGGAAGCTGCTGGTGGCGGTGGCGCTGTTTCTGGACCGATTGCCCGCAAGGTTCTTATGGCCTATTTTGGCAAGGAAGATGAGGTGAAAAAATGAGTTCCGGACGTTTCCTTGACAATTCGCTTAAGTTTGACTGGGTCTTTATGCTCGTGACGTTTGCCTTGATGGCATGCGGTGTTACTTTGGTTTACACGGCGACGGTGAATGAAGACGCTGTTTTTTATGAATCCTTCTGGTTTAAGCAAATAATTTACTTTGTTTGTGGTTGCGTGTTAGCGTCGGGTATTGTTTTTTTGAAAATAGACTGGCTTAAACGCATGGCTGTACCGCTTTATGCGGTTTCGCTTGTGTTGCTTTGTGTTGTGTTGTTCTTTGCCGGTGATGTGGTGAAGGGGGCCGGGCGTTGGATTGACCTTGGCTTCTTTAAATTGCAACCGTCCGAATTTGCGAAGATTGCGTACTTGATTACTATTTCGTATTGGCTTTCGAGCCACCCGGTTTCTTTGCGCAAGGTGAAAACTTTTGTGGTCCCGTTTTTCTTGTTTATTGTTCCGTTTGCGCTGGTGCTGAAACAGCCTGACTTGAGTACGGCTCTTGTTTTTATTGCCGTGACTTACGTGGGGTTCTTTTTTGCCGGATTGACGTTAACGGACATGTTCTTGCTCTCTAGTCCTGTGCTTTCCGTTCTTTTTTCGCATTCGCAGACAACGGTTTTCCAAGTGCTTTGGGGACTCCTGATTTGTGCGGTTGTGTTTGCCTTGGTCCGTCGTCGTTTGCCCAAGGCGCTAACCATCTTCTTTTTGGCGGCTAACATTTTGGCAGGTTACGCGAGTTCCATGGCGTGGAATATGCTGGAACCTCACCAGCAAAAGCGCGTGAATACTTTTTTGAATCCGATGAGTGACCCTCTGGGTGATGGTTACCAGGTGTTGCAGTCCTTAACGGCTATTGGCTCGGGCGGTTTGACGGGCAAGGGATTTGGTAATGGTACGCAAACGAATTTGGCCTTTTTGCCCGAGGAACACACGGACTTTATTTTTAGTGTGCTGGGTGAACAGTTCGGCTTTTTGGGTTGTGCCTTTATCTTAGGGCTGTATGTACTGTTCCTGTGGCGTGCCACGTCGACTTGCAAGTTGTATTCCGATCCGTTTATTACGTTGATCGTGATGGGGGCGAGTACCATCTTTTTATTCCATATTTTGGTGAACATAGCCATGACGATTGGGCTTATGCCGGTGACGGGCTTGCCTTTGCCGTTCCTTTCTTATGGTGGATCGTTTGCTATGACCTGCATGGTTCTTGTGGGTGGCATCATTTGCATGCGTTACCAGGGCCGTCGCCAATAATTTTTATTTTTTGCGGAACAGTTTTCTTGAAAATTCCGTCTTTACATAAAAAGGCGGTTTTATGGATATTGCAAAGCAATTTACGAATTTTGTTTTTGGGATGGAATGCTTGGGCTGCGGTTCGGCTTCGGTGGCCTTGGATCCTTGGTTGTGCGCTACTTGCAGGGCTGAATTAGAAAGGGAAGCTCTAGAAACAAAGTTCCCGACAGATGATGCGGTGAGCCTTTTCCCTATGAGGTCTCTTACGCGAAGGATGATTCATGCGCTCAAGTACAAAAATATACCTGGGGTTGCTTCGTACTTGGTGAGGCGGTCTTCCCTTCAGGCGGGCGGTGTTGCGGCACAGTTTTTTCAAGTCCATGCTAAGCCGTTCTTTTTTGTTCCGGTTCCCCTTCACAGGTCTAGATTTAGGGAGCGCGGTTATAACCAGGCAGAAAAGATTGCGGCGGCGCTTGCTTCGGCGACTGGCGGTCGGGTTTGTCGATGGCTTTGGCGCAAGTCGTTTCAGGTGTCGCAGACCAAGCTTTCTAGGGAACAGCGTGAGTGGAATGTCGCTGGGGCGTTTGAGGCGAAATTCTCGAAAAAGATGCCTGCGCAAGGGACTGTTTTTGTGGTAGACGACGTTTATACCACGGGGGCTACAACTTCTGCTTGTATTGCCGCATTTGGCGATAAATTTCCGTTGAATCTCAAGGTATGCACCATGCTTTTTGAGGAACCTGCGACCGCAGTGATGGATTTTGTGGCGGATGTCTCGGCGGAGTGGAACACTGAGTCGGAATACTAAAAAAGGCGCCTAATAAAGCGCCTTTTTAGCGGAGGAAGAGGGACTCGAACCCCCAAGCCTTACGGCGGCGGTTTTCAAGACCGCTGACTTACCAATTAGCCTATTCCTCCGGGACGAGTGCTAAGATAAAAAAGAACGTGTGTTTCGTCAAATGGTTTTGCTTTCTGTTCGTAGTTTATTTATTTTTATAGTATGGAGCTGTTTAGTGGACAAAAGGTTATGAAGGCAATCGCTACGGCGAATGCGTCGGATTCAGATAGGATTCTGAGCCTGTTGTTCACGTATATGCCGAGAATCGCTTCTGAACGTCGCATGGATGGCCTCCTCGTTTTGATGGCTGACCTTGGTCGCTCGATGGTCAATGCAGATCGCTGTTCTCTGTGGCTTATAGACTCCGAAAAGAATGAGTTGTGGACCAAGGTGGCCCATGGCGTTAACGAATTGCGAATTCCGTTAGACGCTGGCTTTGCGGGGTATTCTGTAAAACACGCGGAATCCCTGCTTATAGATGATGCTTATAAGGATGACCGCTTTGACCGTCGCAGTGACGAGCTGACGCACTACCACACCTCGTCCGTGATGACCGTCCCCTTGATGGATGGTGCTGGAAACGTGATGGGGGTTTACCAGGCGATAAACAAGCAGGGCGAGTCCGGTGTGTTCTCGAAACAGGACCTGAACCGTTTGACGCTTACGGCTGTGTATTCGGCTAAGACTATAGAATCGGCCCGATTGACCGAGGAAGTGGAACGCTCAAAGGATGAACTTGAAGCGACCCAGAGGGAGCTTATCCATATTTTGGGCGATGCCTCTGAATCGCGCAGTAGCGAAACAGGCGACCATATTCAGCGCGTTGCCGAGATTTCTTATATGCTTGCCAAGTTTTACGGGCTCCCGCAGGAAGATTGCGAACAAATTCGCCTTGCGGCTCCGATGCACGATTTGGGCAAGATTGGCATTCCTGACGCCATCCTCAATAAGCCTGGCAAGTTGAATGATGTTGAATTTGCGGTGATGAAGTCGCATACCAGCGTGGGCCAGCAACTATTGGGTTCATCGCGCAGAAAGTTGCTGCGTTTGGCTGGAATGGTGGCTGGCTCACATCACGAACGCTGGGACGGCAGTGGTTACCCGAGCGGACTGAAGGGCGAGGATATCCCTTTGGCTGGTCGCATTTGCGCTGTCGCCGATGTCTTGGACGCTCTGGCCTGTTCCCGTTGCTATAAGGCCGCTTGGCCCGAAGAAAAGGTGCGTGAAGAGTTCATTAAGCAGAGAGGGGTGCAGTTCCAACCAGAGCTGGTGGATCAACTCATTCTGCACTGGGATGAAATATTCCAAGTCTATCGCGACATGAATGCCTGAAAGCTGAACTGAAAATTTATTGGAAAGCCTTGTTGCAAAACATCGTTTGTAAACGAAAATACACATAAAAGAAAAAACCTCGATTTTCATCGAGGTTTTTTCGTGGTTCCGATTGGAATTGAACCAACGACACGCGGATTTTCAGTCCACTGCTCTACCAACTGAGCTACAGAACCATTTGGTATGGCCAAAGATAGTAGAAAGTGTGAGGTTTGTCAAGGGTAAATAGAATATTACCAATGTTTTTTTGCTTTTTTCCCATAATCTTCTAAATTTAGGTAGAGGATGATTCGGTTGGGTTTGTAGATTTTTCTACTCTAAACCTTTTATTTGAGGGTGTCGAAGTGCGGCATTTAAAGAAATTAAATTTTTTGGCGATTCTTGGCTGTGGTATAGCTTTTGGTCTTTCGGTTGGTTGCTCGGATGATGAATCTAGCGAACAGAACACTGACCCAATTGTTATTGATACGACGATTGACGAAAAAACAGGTGAAGTCAAGTACGATACTTCGGAACGCCAAATTGATACAGTTATGAAGATTACGGAAACTGGTGAAACGACCTATGTTTCCGATACAGTTTATGTGCCCAAGGATACGACGCTTCGTTGGAAGGGCAATTCTGCATTACGCATAACCGAAGTTATGCCCATAAATTTGGATTTTTATGATGAAGATGGTGATGATGGTTCCTGGATTGAAATTTATAACGCCGGCACCGAATCCGCAAACCTCAAGGGGTATTCGCTCATTGAAAATTTGAAGTCAACTCGTAAATGGGTGTTTGGTGATGAAATCATCAAGCCGAATTCCTTTAGGGTCGTATTTTGCGATAAGAAGGACTTGCCGGAGGCGACTGCTGCTAACGACTCTACGACTGAAGATGAAGATGGTCATAAGGTCACCTATCATTACCGTACGCATACCAACTGGAAAATGGAAAAGGACAGTAGCTCCATTTACTTAGTTGATAAGTATTACTCCATTCGTGACTCGGTCCGCTTTAAGAATGTTAAAAGCGGTATGAGCTGGGGTATTGTTGATGGTGGTTCCTGGAAGGTCTTTGCAAAGCCAACTCCTGAAGCAAAAAATACGGAATCAAAGGCTTATAATGATGTGGCTCGTCGTTTGAACTTTGATGCCATCCATTCGGGCTTCTATGATTCTGCGTTCCCGATTTCGCTTCCGGACACTCGTGAGGGGGAATCGATTCGCTGTACAAAGAACGGTTCGCTTCCGACTTCGGGTTCTAAAGAATATTCTAAGCAAATCCAAATTGATACCACGATGGTTTTGCGTTGTGCCATTTTCAAGGATGGCGCTCTTACCAACGAGTATGCGACAAAGACGTTTATCTTGGGCGAATCTGCCCACATGCCGGTAGTTGCAATTACGGTAGACTCCTTGTTCTTTAGGGAACATTATATGCATGTGAGCTGCAGTAATCCAAAGGATTGCCCGGATGGTTTGTTTGCTGATGCGGAATTTCCTATTCATGTGGAATATTTTGAAAAGGGAGACCAAACCAAGGATGGCGCCACATGGGAAATTGATGCTGGAATTTCTTTGATGGGTAACTGGAGTCGCGTATATGATAAAAAGACGGTGGCCATTAATATGCGTGAACGCTACCAAGATGGTTGGCTCCATTATCCCCTGTTTGAAACGCGTAAGGGTGTGAACGACAAGTACAAGGCCTTTAACTTGCGTAACAATGGAAACCGTTTTGTTAGCGACTACATTGCCGACGCTGTCGGTGGCGCTATTTTGGAAGGCAGCAGTGTTGATTATCAGCGTAGCCGTCAAGTGATTGTTTATTACAATGGTCATTACTATGGCATTCACGATATGCGCGAACGTTATAACAAGAACTATGTAGAAACAAATTATGGCGTAGATGCTTCTACAGTGACGGTCATTAAGCACATAGGCTCGGAAATCACGGCAAGCAATGGTGATGTGAATGAGTACAAGGCCATGCTTTCTTATGTGGCGAAGGGCGATTTTTCGGGTGAAAATAATGAAGCTTATGCATATGTGAAAACAATCCTGGATGTAGGCAGCCTTGCCGATTACGTTGCTGCCGAAATTTATATCCATAATGGGGACTGGCCGGCTAATAACGTTCGTGCCTGGAGAAGCCCGGATCATCCGTGGAAGTTTATGATTTATGACTTGGATCATGGCTTTGGCTGGCAGTGGGGCGCTAATAGTGGCGAATTTGGCGATCATACAAATATGTTTAAATGGCTTAAGAACGGTGGCGTTAGTTCCTCGAAATGCCATGACAATCCAAGCGAGTCTTGTTTCCATACTTTGTATGTTAAGTTGATTGAAAATCCGGAATTCCGCCGTATGTTTATCAACCGTTCTGCTATTATGCTTCAAAATTATTTGAATGCAAAAAATGTAAAGACTACGGTTAATAATATGGTGGCTACAATGAATAGTGATGATATTCAACGTGACCAGGACAAGTTCAAGCAGAGTGAACTATATTATCCGGGTGGTTTTGATGTGACGGGTGAAAGAATAACGAACTGGGCTGAAGATAGAGATTTGCAGGTTATAGACGAATATAAGTCGGAATTTGAAAAATATGATATTGACCTTGGTAATATGATTGAAGTTACGATCAAGGCCGAAGGTAAGGGACAGGTGTATGTCGAAGACTTGGCCTTGCCAAAGGCGAGCTACACGGGCAAGTTCTTTAGTGGTATTGGCATTTTGCTTGAAGCTAAGCCGAGTGGTGGTGCTATATTTGATGGTTGGAGCGATGGTAGCAAGGAAAATCCGCGCATCGTGGAACCTGAAGGTGGAGCAACTTATACGGCGACATTTAAGTAAAGGTTGATGCCTTCTTTGTGCTGGAAATTTGATGAATGCGGCGGGCTACGGCTCGCCGCTTTTCTATATTGTTTGCCGATGGTCGCTTTGTTTGCGCGACCTGGATTTTAGCCGATGATTAGCCCCGTACGAAAGATGTTTGACGGCATCGCGAGCCGTTATGACTTTTTGAACCACTTTTTGAGTTGTGGCCAGGATGTGCTTTGGCGCAGGGCCTGCTGCCGAGAGTTGCGTGCCGTGAAACCGGGAAAGCGACTTTTGGATTTGTGCGGAGGTACGGGTGACTTTGCTGTAACTTACGAAAAGTTCAACGGGCGCCAGGATGTGGCGATTCTCGGGGATTTTTCGTACGGGATGCTTTGCGGGGCCGAGGGCAAGAAGACGAGTGCGGTTCCTGTGCAGCTCGATGCAATGAAGATGCCTTTTGCCGATGGGGCGTTTGACGTGGTGTTGAACGGATTTGGCATGCGGAACTTGCCTGATGCTTGCGCCGGGTTGAAGGAATCGGCACGGGTGCTTGCCGATGGCGGGTACTTGCAGATTCTGGAATTCTTTTCACCGCGGAACGCTTTTAACAAGTTCTTTTACAAGAAACTTGCCCCGCTATTTATCCCGGTGCTGGGTGCGTTTTTTAGCAAGCGGGAAGCATACGAATACTTGGTGAACTCCGTTCTCCGTTTTTTGCCGGTCGAAGACTTTGTGAAACTTGCCGAGAAGAACGGTTTTGAACTTGTGCATGTGAAACCCTGCTTTTGGGGTGTCGCTTATCGCGTACTTTTGCGTCGTGTGAAAACAGTTTCGGAAGAGGTTGTGCCGTGAGCCGCTTTATTCTCGGGGTGACGGGGGCGAGCGGTTCCATTTATGCAACCCGCACTGCCATGCACTTAAAGCGCTTGGGGCATCACGTGACTGCGATTGTGACGGCGCCTGGCCGTGAGGTCATGGAATTCGAGGGCGAAACCCGGTTCCTTGATTTTTGCGATGTCGTTTGCAACGTCGGGGACTTTTTTGCGGAATGCGCCAGCGGAAGTGCCGATTACGCCGGCATGGCCGTGGTTCCCTGCTCCATGGGAACGCTTGGACGCATTGCGGCGGGAACCTCGGATAATTTGCTTGTGCGCGTTGCGGATGTTTGCTTCAAGGAACATCGCCACCTGGTCATTGTGCCTCGCGAAATGCCGTACAACCTGATTCACATTGAGAATATGGAACGCGTGACGCGTGCTGGAGCTGTCGTGATTCCCGCTTCGCCGCAATTCTATAGCAAACCTGCGACAATCGAGGAACTCGTTGATACGGTGGTCGCAAAAATCCTGAAGCATTTGGGAATTTCGCAGGAACAACTTGATGGCATCGTGAAGCGATGGAACCCGCCGGCATAAACGCCGCCAACCACTAAATACTAACCACTTATGTTTAAGAAGATTGTTGAATTCGGACATTTGGTGCGCTTTAGCCATTCGCTGTTTGCGCTTCCGTTTGCTCTCGGGGCCATGTGGGTCGCCGCGAATGGTTTTCGTGACATGGCTCCGCTCGAAATTGCACGCATTGTGCTTTTGATTCTCGCCTGCATGGTGACGGCTCGGAATAGCGCCATGAGCTTCAACCGGCTGGCCGATGCGAAGATTGACGCCAAGAACCCGCGCACGGCGGGGCGACACTTGCCCGCGGGTAAACTGAAGCGCAGTTCCGTGATTGTCTTCCTTGTGCTGAACGGAATTGCCTTTGTGGCGTTCGCATGGCTTTTGCAGCCACTTGCTGGAATGCTCGCCTTCCCGGTGTGGTTCCTGTTGCTTTCGTATTCGCTGTGGAAGCGCTTTAGCTGCCTTTGCCATTGGTACTTGGGGTTTGCGACGGGCATGAGCCCGCTTGGCGCCTGGATTGCCATCCGTGGGGAATTTGCGGTGTTCCCGATTTTTCTCATGTTCATCTTGATTTTGTGGATGGGCGGCTTTGACATCATTTACGCGACGCAGGACGAACAGATTGACCGCGAGCAGGGATTGCATTCCATCCCTGCGAAATACGGCCGCAAGCGTGCTTTGCAGATTGCTTTTTGGAGTCATGTGGCGATGCTCGCTCTTTGCGTGGGCTTTGGCGCCTTCTGGCACATGGGGTGGGTCTGGTGGACTGTGACCGCCTTGATGAGTGCGTCCATTTTGTATTTGCACTTGTTCCGCAAGTCCGATGACCTTGATAAAATGAATCGCGACTTTTTTATTGCGAACGTCTCCGTGAGTGTCCTGGTGATGCTCGGCTTGATAGTTTGGATTTGCCTTGGAGGTGATGTCAATGCCCTTTACTAACAAGAATTTTACGACCGAGGACAAGGTCAAGATGTTTCAGCAGATGGGTTCCGTGGCTGCTGTGATTGCGCTTGCGCTCATCATTTTTATTGAGTCCGGCAAGGCGGGCGAGTACGAGCACATGGCCGACATGGGCCTTACCGCAATGATTGTGGTGCTCGCCGTTTCTCTTATTGGCAGCATGTACTTCAAGCGAAAGCTTTAACGACTTGCCTGCGCGAAGATATTTGTGAATCCATCAGATTTCGAGGTCGGCGGAATAGACCGTTTGGATTTCGCCATCGTCGGTTTTGAACAGTAAACTTCCGTCGGGCTGCATATCTAAAATGCAGCCTGACTTTTTTGTAACGCCTTCGTGGGCGGCGGAGTTGTCGTGGCGTTCGCGGTTTTCGTCTGTGCAATGATTGTTCACGATAATGGTCCCGCGGGCTCCGATGAACTGGTCCATTTTGCGCCAGGCTTCGACCCAGGGCGAAAGGCCGAAGGCCTTGAATTGGCCGATGGCGCGTTCAAGGCTTGCAACGAGTGCTTGCAAGAGTTTTTCGCGGTTGATTTTGCAACCGATGATTTCCTTGAGCGTGGTGACGCTGCGGTTTAAAAACGCATAGTCGGAGGCGTTTCCGTTGACGTTGATGCCAACGCCCATATTGAGGGCGGGCACGGGCTTTGAACTGATGTCGCTGCAGCTTTCTCCGCCGAGGGAGCCGCTTTTAGCAGGAACAAAGACGATTTCGGCGAGGATTCCACAGAACTTGCTTTTGCCGTACAAAATGTCGTTTGGCCACTTGACCGTGATTTGCGGGGCTTGCTCTATTCCCGTAGCTTGCGCTGTATTTTGAGATTGTTCTTTTTGTAGACTTCTGAATACTTCTGCAAATGTCAGTGCCGCCACTTGCGTGATTTGTGCAAAGCGATTTTGCGGAATTCCCTCTAGCGGAATGAGAATGTTGAAGTAGAGGTTCTTGCCGGCGGGGGAGGCCCAAGTGCGATCGTGACGTCCATGACCACAACTTTGTTGATCTGCGACAATAAGAGTGCCTGGCTGGATTAATCCGTGAATGGCAGCTCCTTTCATGTACAAATGCGTGCTTTCAATTGATTGAAAAATCTGTGCCGGGACGTTGTTGAATCCCCTCAGATTCCAATTTGTTAATTTTGACTCTGCAGAAAACATGATTCCGCTTAATTTTCGTCTTCTTGCTGTTCTTGTAATTCCTTGAGCGCTTCTTCGGGGAATATTGCAAAGAATTCGTGCTTGCGGTCTTCGAATAGCTGCAGCATGCGTTCTTGCTCGAACTGCTCGCGGTCAATGTTTTGCATAAAGAATTCGTCGCGTGCAAAATCACGCGTAGTCATCATCTTCTTCATGTCTTCGGAGAGGTCCACGTCGTCCCACAGAATGTAGTAGGATTGTACGTCCAAACTTCCAAAGATGTCCACATTCAAAAACACTTTGTTGCTTTGGCTTGAGTCTACTAACTCAACTTTCGATTCTCGCTTTTCGGGGCGGAATATTTGAGCGTCGCTGACAGGCTGAGAAAGGTCGGCCGATTCCTGCGCGAAAACCGCGGAAGCCATCAATGCGACCCCTGCAATCAATAGTGAAGTTGTTAAATCCTTAAACACCATGCTAATAATATAGATTTCAACTGTAAAGAAAAGTAGTGCTTTGCAAAAGTGTGTGAGCAAAAATCCCCATTTTGGTCATAAAAATGGGGATTTTTATGGCTAAGCGAGGGGCATCCAGGGCTTTACAACGTCAATGGAGGTCAGTTTGTTCTGTTTAACCCTCCGAATGGCTGCTGCCGCAATCATGGCGCCGTTGTCGGTGCTGAGGCTCCTGTCTGGGACGCAAAAACGAATCCCGTGCTTGTCGCAGTAATCCTGCAGGCGCGTGCGGAGCCAGGAATTGGCGCTTACGCCTCCGCCCATGACAAGAGTTTTCATTTTTGTCTTCTTGAGGGCGTTTACTGTTTTGCTGACGAGGCTTCCTACAATGGCATCTTCGAGAGAGGCGCAAATGTCGCCAAGATTTTGCTGGATGAATTCCGGATCGTGCGTTTCAGTATAGCGGAGAACGGCGGTCTTTAAACCGCTGAACGAGAATTCGCAGTTGTCGTGCGTGTTGAGGGCGCGTGGAAATTCTACGAATTTGCGGTTGCCGTCTTTACCGAGGCGACTGATGGTGGCGCCTGCGGGATACTTGAGCCCGAGGAGCTTGCCGCATTTGTCGAATGCTTCACCGGCGGCGTCGTCGCGAGTGCGACCAATGCTTGTGTACTTAAAGCCCGGTTCTTCCATGACGAGCTCCGTGTGTCCGCCCGAAACGGTGAGCGTAAGGAACGGCGGTTCAATGTCCGGGTTGCTGAGCCAGGCGGCTGCAAGGTGGCCTTCAAGGTGGTTGATGCCGTAGGCCGGGATTTGTAAATCGCGGGCGAGACCCTTGGCAAAACTAGCTCCTACAAGAAGTGGTCCCATGAGGCCCGGCCCCGTAGTAAAGGCGATTGCGTCAATGTCCGTAAGTTTGATGCCGGCTTCTTTAACGGCGGCTTCTGCAATGGGGGCGATTTTTTGAAGGTGGGCGCGAGCTGCAATTTCGGGAACGACTCCTCCGTAAAGGGCGTGTTCGTCGATTTGGCTGTAGAGCGGATTCGAGAGAACCTTGAGGGGTTCGTCTTGCAAAACGGCGCAGGCGGTCTCGTCGCAACTAGATTCAATGCCAAGCCAAATCATTCTTCGTCATCCTCCTCGTCTTCTTCTTCGCCATAGTCTTCGTTTGTTTTTACAACATCTTTTGCGGGCTTGATTTCTTTCTTTACGAGTGCAACTTTGTCTGGAATGACTTCAACAGCTTTTATCGACATGTCTCGATTAATTTTTGGGTCAAGAACCATTTTGATTGTCGGCGTCAAACTGTCCACATCTTCGATGGCAAAGCGGTTGAACTCAATAAAGAGATTAAGGTCCTTGGTTGAAATGGAGTCCAGAATATGTTCGCCGCCAGTGATTTTAACAGTAAGTGTATCGGGGACCAACTTATAGGCGGCTTTGTCGTAACGTCCAATGAGCTGTACAGGAATTTTAGTGAATTCCTTGCTGGCTACTTTTTGAATGTCTACGTCAATGACAATGCTGGAATCACTAGGTTGTACGTAGGCTGGAATCATGTCGAAGTTCAGTGGAATAGAATATTTTTGGCTGGACTTGAGCGTGTCGAAACTGACAGAATCCGTGGGAATTTCAAAAATGCGGGTGATGGCGTTGCGTGCACCAGATACAGTGACAAAATTTGGGGAAAGTTTGGGCTCGTCGGTCATAATGTAGCCGGCTTGCGTATTGAACGTGACGTTGGAGTGAATGGGAATGTTGCGTTCAATTCTCGTATCCAGTTCCAGGTCAACAAAAAGGAGTTGGTTGTCAGGTTCAATGAACTTGATGTTCGGGAATCCCGTTGCAATGAAGTTCTTGGCAAAAATGTGTTTGCGGGATGAACCCAGTTCGGCATCCTGCAAATCAAGGACAATGGAGGCGACGGTCGTGTCTCCGTTCTTGATGCGGTTGCGCATACGCATCAGGTCAAAAGCGGGCCCTTCGACAGAGATGTTGATTGTCTGTGGAGGCTTGGAGGCGATGGCCAACATTTCGGGAAGCTTTACCAGTCGAACGGGAACGTCCAGAGTCAGTTGGAACGTGCTCAGGGACATAACGTACAGCCATAGTGCAATGGCAAAGATAAATGCGGTAATCTTTAATCCGATGTGTTTCATAAGCGCCCTGTAAAGAACAACTACAAAAATAATTATATTCGGGTCGTGTTCGGACAATTAGGCTACTTAATTCTTGAATCTTTCCGTGGATGGAAACAGCAGCGGACGGTTATTTTGCCGTCGCTTATTACGATTTTCTTGTGTTCGCTGCTGTTGGCGGCTTCTTTGACAACTTTGGGGGGCGTGATGCGAGTCCTCTCGACCGAAAAGAAGCTTTATACGATAGAGGCTTTTTTGCCGGGAGAACTTCCGCAGGATTCGCTCAAGGTTATCAAAAAACAGATTGAACGGGCGAAGCATGTTGAATCTATTGAGTTCATCAGTGCGGATTCTGCCTTGGCTGATTTTCGTGCGCACTTCAGCGGAGAAATGCTTGACCTTGTAGAAGGGAACCCCATCCCTCCGTTTTTCCGCATCAAGCTGGATGAAAAAAGCCAGAATCCTGTGGACTTGGTGGAAACTCGTGACTTTTTAATGAGAAGTGAATTTTTTGAAGAAGTGCAGGCACCGGTGGATTGGGTCGAGAAGATTGCTTCATGGAAATTCAAAATGGTGTTTTGGCCCATTTGTTTGAGTATCCTTTTGCTTGTGACGTTGTCATTAATTATTTGTAATTCCGTTCGCTTGTCGCTATTGAACAGAAAGTTGTTGGTCGAGAATATGAAGTATGCTGGCGGAAGCTATGCCTTTATTGAATTTCCGTTTGTGCTGGAAGGCTTAATGCAGGGCGTTCTAGGCAGTGGCCTTGCGGTTGTCTTTTTAGCGGTTGTTGTGAATTCCGTATCTGAGGCGATTCCTATAGTTGAAACGTACCTGGGTGGATTTGGCCTTATGTTTACCCTTGTGGTTATTTTGGTGGGATTACTCTCGGCATATTTCAGTTTCCGCACGGTTCGTGGATTCTTGCTTGCCAAACGCAATGAACAGGATTAACAATGCGTTTGCTTGCGGTTCGTTTACTTGCGTTTGTCTTGTGCTTGTTTGTGGGGCTGTCTGTCGCTGCCCCCAAAAAAACGGATGCGCAAATCAAGGAACAAAAGACTGCTCTAAAAAAACTCGAAAACGACCTTGCCAAAAAACGCAAGGAACTGGCACAACTGGAGAACGAAGAAAAGGGTGTGCTGAATACCATTTCGTTGTTGGACCAGAACCTGAACCAAACAAGAAATTATATCAGTGAACTTTCCAAGAGCGAAGCGATGGTTCATCGGGCCCTTGAAGAATTGTCTCGCGATATTGATTCCCTGGATTCAAAGATTCAGTTGCGTAAAAAGGCAATGGAACGTCGCATTCGTACGTTGTATGTAAATGGCCGTAATAGCGAAGCCCGTGCTTTGTACTCGTTGCTGGTAAGCGAGAGCAACCCTGAAAGACAAGCTTATTGGGTCCATCGTGTTCTTTACCAGGATAAGGAGGAAGTGGAAACGCTAACGCGAATGGTCAAGGAACGCGACGAAAAGAAACTGCAGCAGACCGAACACTTGGCGGACCTTTCTAGTATGCGTACAAAAAAAGCTGCCGAAGAAAAGGGACTTGTTTCGCAGATGAGTGGGCAAGCGCAAATGCTCCAAAGTTTAAAGCAAGATAAAGCGATGCAACGTCGTGCCTTGGAGGAATTTGAACGAAATCAAAAGACCATGTTGGCTTTGATTAAAAAGTTAGAGCAAAAGCGCAAAAAAGAAATCGAAGAGGCGAAGAAGGCCGAGAAGGCTCGTAAGTCTAAGGGTAAGGGCAAAGGTAAAACGAAGGAACCCGAAGTTACGAAACCCAAAAAGACAATTGCGTCATCGGTCAAGGGACCCAAGTGCATGCCTCTAGAAGGTCCTGTCATTAGCCAATATGGATTGCAGGAACACCCGGTATTGCACATTGCTACGCGTAACCTAGGTGTAGAAATTCGTGGTAAGCGTGGAGGGTCTGTTCGTGCCGCCGCTGCCGGTACGGTGGTCATGGTTTCTGAAATTGATGGTAGAGGGCCGTCCGTGATTATTGAACACGAGGGTGGAACCTATTCTGTGTACGGTCATCTTCGCTCAATTCGCGTTCAAGAGGGCAAGGATGTCCGTAATTGCGAAGAAATTGGCGAGGTGGGAGATATTGCAAGCCTAAATGGAATTAAATTGTACTTTCAAGTTAGCGAAGGAACTCAAACAGTCGATCCGCTTGAATGGTTGAAGTTAAAATGATTAATTATAGCCTTAAAGGACCTGTATCTCAGGAACGCCAGCGAATCCGCCTTATGGCGGCTTTGCGTGAAAGTCGGTTTCCGCAGGCGATTCTTATTGATGGCCCGGTAGGTATAGGCAAAAAGGCCTTGGCTATAGAAATCGCTCAGGCGCTGCAGTGCTCTGATCCGAATTCTCGTCCGTGCGGTCATTGCTTTGGCTGTAAAATGGCTGCCGATGCAGGTGTGACCGATAACTGGGTCGTGCCGATGGAGTCCAAGGAAGCTTCCGCAAGGAATGCGGACGATGTTTCTGCCGGCAGTACGGTCAAGACCGTTCAAGATTTTAAGCAAGCTTACATTACCGAAATTTTCAAGAACCCGTATCGCATTGATATCTTTAACGCGGCTACCGGGATTACTGTGGATTTGATTCGTTCCATGACGGGAGCGTTTGCGCTTAAGGGCGACCGTGTACGTGTTGTAATTATTGCCGAAGCGGACCGTATGAACGATTCGGCGGCAAATGCGTTCCTCAAGACATTGGAAGAAGTTCCTCCCGATACGTACTTTATTTTAACAACATCTTCTCGTGAAAAAATGTTGCAAACCATTCGCAGTCGCTGCCTCGCCTTGCACTTGTTACCGTTGAGTGATGAAGAAGTCAAGAGCGAGACCATTCGTTTGCTTGGTGAAGATGCGGACGCAGATGCTGTTACGGACGATGTGGTGGGCTTGGCCGTAGGTTCGCCGGGTAAGGCTCTTTACTATGTGGATCACGCCAAGGCCTGGTGTGAACTTGCCGCCGATTTTGTGACGCTTTCTTTGAGCAACAAATATTACGAGATTTTTGATAAATTGGGCGAAGCTGGTATTGAAGATGCCGCTGAGGCGAATCGCTTTTTGGAAGTGCTTTCGTTCTTGCTTGCTGATTTGATGCGCAAACGGTCGGGTGCCAAATTGCGAATTCCGGCGACAGCGTCGCTTGTGAATTTGGATGCATTCCCGCAAGTAAACGCCACTGCCTTGACGCGAGCGCTTGATGTGGTACAAGAGACCATGTCTCGTGTGGCGAGTCGTCGTACTACGCCTGTGATGCTTTTGCAGTCTTTGGCGATTAAACTTTTTGAGGGCTACAAATAATGGAAGATTTGGTAGCCTCTACCCTTGCGACAGAATTGAAGATTCCGCACATGGTGGCGCGATTCTTGGTTGCCCGTGGCATCAAGAATGTGGTAGATGCAAACCGAATTCTTCACGGCTCTGAAGACGATGTGTTAGACCCGATGGGAATTCTCGGGATGGACAAGGCTTTGGACTGGATTATGAAGGTCCGCGACCTGCACGAAAAAGTCTTTATTTTTGGTGATTACGATTTAGACGGGATGACGTCTGTTACGCTATTGACGCGAGGCCTTAAAGAGATTGGGGTTGAAACGGAATGGCGGCTCCCGAATCGCTTTGGCGATGGTTACGGCCTCTCGATTTCGGCAGTGGACGAAATGTACGAGTCGGGTGCTCGTTACGTGATTACTGTGGATACGGGCATTACGGCGAATGCCGAAATTGCCCACGCCAAGGAACTTGGTATGTCTGTGATGGTCATGGACCATCACCAGCCTAGCGGCGATGGACTCCCGATAAGTGATGTGCTTATTGACCCGCACCAAGAGGGCGATTCCTACGAGAACTCGGAACTTTGTGGTGTGGGAGTGTCGTATAAGTTCATTTGTGCGCTGTATACACGCCTTGGACTTCCGTTACCAACAAAGTATTTGGATTTGGTAGCTCTTGGAACTTTGGCCGACTTGGTACAAATGACTCCGGAAAATCGCTATTTTACCAAGTCGGGCTTGCGTCGCTTGCAAAATAGCGAATGGCCTGGAATTCAGGCGATGTACGCTTCATTAATGAAGCCTGGCAGTGCCGTGGGTGGCATTGATGTGATGTACAAAATGGCTCCGCTTTTAAATGCGCCGGGTCGTATGGAACGTCCGGATCCTGCTTTAAAGTTACTGCTCTGTGATGACAAGAGCGAGGCGCCCGCGCTTCTTGCCGAACTCAAAAATTGGAATTCTTGCCGTAAGCAAAAAGAAGCCGAAATTACTGAAATGGCAATGGAGCAGGTCAAAAAGGTTTATGGCGATACCATCCCGACGGTGCTTGTTGTTTCTGGCGAAAAATGGCATGTGGGCGTCATTGGAATTGTCTCGGCGAAACTTGCTCAAGAGTTTGGCCGCCCTTCGGCAGTTTTGTCTGTTGTTGATGGAATGGCGCATGCCAGCGCGCGTGCGGTTCCCGGCTTCAACTGGCACAAGGCTCTTTTTGAAAGCCGCGATCTTTTTGACCGTTGGGGTGGGCATGCAAATGCTGCGGGATTTTCTCTTTCGGCAACCAAAATAGATGAACTTCGGAATCGTCTTGAAAATTCTGCGAAAGACCAGGGCTATACAGGTGTGTCGCAGGTGTGCGATGAATCGCATACTTACGATATTCCGGTGGCTTTGCGTGAACTTTTGGTTGACGATTATTCGGACCGTACGGTGCTTGATTATTTTGATTTGATGGAACCGTTTGGCGGTAATTTCCCGTACCCGTCTTTCCGAGCAGAAAATATTAAGGTGCATCGTTTACGCGAACTTCGCGGAGGACATTTGCAAATGGAAATCTCACAGGCAGGAAGCCGTGTGTTCCCGGCAATTGCCTTTGGTTTGCGTAAGTGCAAGTCCTTGATTGGGAGCAACCATACAGCGACCATTATATTTGAACCTACATGGAATTATTATAATGGACGTAAATCATTACAACTTTGTATAAAGGCTATAGAGTAGGTCGTCATGATTAAACGAAACTTGCCGCTCATATTGCTCTTTTTGGCATTTGTCGCTTTACTCGATATTGTTTATTCCATCCCGAGGAATGTTCCGAATCCGACGGAGAAACTTTCTATTGCTCCGGAACCTGAAGAGGATGCCCGGAGCTTTACTGGCCGCGTAGTCATGCCGAACATAGATGATATCTACGTTCTTGAAAATTCTGCAGGCCGAGACGTAGTGCAATTGGAAAAGTTTTTGCAGGGGCGTGCCGCGGGCCTTCATTTTTTGGCGGAGGACTACTATAAAAAGTCAAAACGTCACGATGAAGATATTTTAGTTGGCCTTCGCTTGACGCTAGATTCGCTGGGCCAGTTCGAAGTGTCGGAATTCTTGTTCTCTAATACAAAGGACAAGATTTTTAAGAGCCGCCTTGTCGATCACATAAAATATTATTGGCGGTACCCGAGGGGCACCGCCGGTAAATTGGAATTCTGGATTCCTATCCGCTGGCTTGCGAAGTACTAATCGCGCAATTTAGCCTTTGAGAATTTTCAAAAGTTGCGCGGTGCGCTTTTCGATCAAGATAAAAGCCTCGAACATGCGGGCTTCGCGCCACTTGGTCAAGTATTTTGTTTGCCATTCCACGGCAACAACGTCCGGTGCTTCTGGACCGTTCTCGTTGCGGTACCAAACCTCCTTGGTGATTTCCTTGATCATGTCGCCGAGTTCGGCGGCGGGCTGCAGGGAACCCTTGCAAAGGAGAAGGGCGCGGAGATTGTCAAGCAAAATTTCATCGGAAGGTTCTGCGGCGTCGTCGCGTGCGCAGTCCCAAATTTCGCCGCGATGGCGTTCGGTCCAGCCCATAAGGTGCTTTTCCGTGCGGCTGAGTTCACCCTTCGCGAGCTTCTCTTCGACGGCTTCGCGCGGGTAGTAAATGCTATTCGGGTAAAATTCAATCATTTTAACCTCAATAAGTAATGCCCGGGGCGGGACTTGAACCCGCACGAGGTTGCCCCCAAGGGATTTTAAGTCCCCAGTGTCTACCATTCCACCACCTGGGCAGGTGTGCGCCCTTAATATAGTAAAAAGGTGAAAGAGAAGGGTATAAAATATGAGTTCAAAAAGCCTTTTTTTGTTAGATTATGGGGCATGAAACATTTTTTTGAATTATTTGCATTTGTCTTTTTTATGGTGAATCAATCCTTTGCCTACGATGGCGATATGGATACCTATCACGAGTTTAAGGAGGAACTTTCGCTGATTCGCGATGGTTATGTGGCCTGCATTAACATGGCTATGGAAGATGCGAATGAAAACGACCCCGAAGGTTGGTTCAAACTCCGTGACCGCGGTGGGGCGTCCAGCTGGGCGGAAATCGATTACTCTGCCCCGGCGGCTTCGAGCATTCCCCACTTGACGTTCAAGGAGGCTCCCTACGGTTTTCGCATTACGGGCAAGCACGGAGCCTACAAACTGGATGTAACGGTTCGCGTAGTGACCCGCGACAACGACATCTTTTACGACGTGAAACACGCCAAGGGAAGTAACGAGGCCGGCAAGGAGATTTTTGGCGAAATCTTCCACAATGACCGTGTCGTTTTTTACGATAATGCCAAGCCTTGCAAGCGTGAATCGGTAACCTGTATTCACGAATATGAAATGGGCACGCCCGGAAAAGCCGGAAAAAAGTGATGAATGTTACGAATATCATATATTGTAAACATTTGTAAACCGCTGAAGGCTAAATGAATATATATTTACCATTAGCAGCGCTCTAAAATGCGCGAAAAAGTTCTAACTTTTTGATTCCCAATAAGTTAGGACATTTGGAGGCTTAAAATGGTAAAAACTAGCGCCCAAAAAGAGGGTTTTACCCTCATCGAAGTTCTCGTGGTCGTCGCGATCATGGGCATACTTTCGTCTATTGGGGTCGTTAGTTTGCAGCACGCCATCCAGAACGCCCGCATCAAGGATGCCGGTATAAATGTGGCCGCCTATTTTGAACGCACGGCTAATGAGGCAAACCGCATGAGTAGCAAGCTCTGTGTCGTCGGGACGAACACGACCCTTAAAACGTACAAGGGCGCTTGCGAAGAAACTGGAACAGTTGCTGACGCGAACCTCATTGACCAGATGACACTTGAGTCCTTGAATGAGATTGTTCAGGGAAAAACGTGCCCCGATGGTGCGACTGAATTTTCTAGCGACAGGATTACGTATAAACCTAAACTTGGACTCTCGGCAATTCCTACGGGTTGTGTTGTGATTCGTTATGGGCGTACCGATCGCTTTGCTGCTGTCGTGAAGCTTGCGACAAAGAACTCGGTATACTACAAGCTGAGTTACGATAGCGGGGCGTCCTGGTTCTAATGTAGGTAGGTGTATATGGCAAAAAATTTCAATAATAAAAAAGGCTTTGGCATTGTAGAGGTTTTAATTGCCGCTGCAGTTCTAGGTTTTATGTATATGGCTGTATTGAACCTGCAAAAAGGAAACCGCGAAGCGCTTCTCCGCATTCGTGGGCGTGATGGCGCTGTTGAGGTTGCTCAGCAGGTGCTGGATTCCCTTAAAACGGTCGGCCTTGCCGCTATACCATCGTGTACGGCAAAAGATACTTCCTTTGATGTTCCTGTTATACTTCGTTCCTGGGATCGTGGCCTAGGGGGAACATCGACCATCGCTTATTCTTCTAAAGTGACTGTGGCCCCGACTAACGATTATGTGACCAGCAATGAATCGCAATACGAAAAAGTTTCGCATGTCTATGCTAAGCAGGTCAACGTAGCGGTTTCCTGGAATTTTAAAGGTTCTCTTCAAAGCATTAACGTATCGACGGTGATTCGTTAATTTTTGACCTGCTGAGTTGGGTGAAAAAAAGAGCATCGGGATGACCGATGCTCTCTTTTTTGTAAATGCAGCTTATTATTGCCCTTCTTGCTTATTTCCCCAGCCCCAATAGCAGTTGTTTCCACTTACCTTAATGATGTATCCGTCTTCGGATTCATCTAAAAGATTTTCATCCTTTCCATTGATATATCTTTCGTAGCCAGAAACGCTGTGGCCGTTTACTTCAACGGTACATCCGTTTGCTCCTCCCGCATTTACCCAGACGGGCTTGTCTTTGGTATAGAAGCAACGATTTTGGTTGTTTTCAACGTTGTCGAAAGTTTTTGATTCCATTTGGCTGCAAGCGACTTCCGGGCAGTATTGGGCTCTCATGGCTTCTTGCTTGCTGTCGGAACAGGCTTCTTCTCCTTGCCCTTGTACGAATGTCACATTGATGGGGCAGGAAACCCCCCTGCCGTTTTTGTCTTTGATAGAAAGAGTGTATTTTTGCGTACCCGTGCCGTTTACATCGTTAAAACTGATAACGTCGGTATTATAAATGGTACCTTTGCTTATTTCAAAGTCTAATGACGTTTTCACATTCCATTCACAACCATTCTCGCAACCGGAGATTGTCGGAGTAACGTTGATTGCGCTGGATGGGTCCTGGTTGGCTACGTTGCCTGGGCAGGTCACCTTAAATTTGTCAGATTGCTGCTGGCTACTTGATGAAGAGGCTGCGCTAGGAATGTATGTTCCGCTAGCTTTGCAAGAGGCTGTTGCTCCATTCTTGGAAACACTTATTTCGAATTCGTACGTTCCCCCTTCTTTATTGGTTTCGACCAATGCAAAGGATTTACTGTCGCCTTCGCAAGTGTTGGACTTGACTTGGGTGGCCTGCGAAATGGAATTTGCTGCCGGCTTGGCAATGCATTCGTCGGCATTGTGAATGTCTGCCTTTAGATTCCATATACCGTTGTTTATAGTCGCCGTGCAGTTCTCTATGCTAGGAACATTAGGACATTCGGTAGAGATGCTCTCAATGGTGAAGTAACCTTCGCTGTAAATAAGAATCTTCGCCACTTTTTGCGGGTCAAACGAGTCAATGCTGGAGACTTGGTTAACGCTGAATGTCTTGACTCCTGCACCGGCAGCGAGGGAGACTTTTTCACTGGAATGGGCGCCGGGACCTCCACTTACTAATGTAATCTGCAGGTCCTCGCTAGCTTCGGTAATGTTAAATGCAATGGAGGCGTCACGCAGGTTGATTTCGTGCTCAAGAGTTACTTCTTGTGTAGAGGTGGCTGAACCAGAGATGATTTCAGAAGACAGGGTTTGATTTTCGGAACAACCCACAATGTTGCCTACATCAAAGTTTCCACAGCTGTAGATCATGCCGTTTAAATAAGAATTTTTGGCGTTATCTCCATTGCAGGTAACCTTGACTTTGGCATCGCGGTGAATGGCTCCGTTTGGGTCTGTTGTACCATGGGGGCCAGTTTCGGAGAAGTTGTAGTATTTGGAACCCCAGCTGTTTCCTATGCCTGAGGGGTTCCCTTCATCTTTAGTGTTCATGCAATAGAATCCTGAATTCATATTGCTGTTGTCGCAACCATTATAGAGGTATTCTATGGTGCAATCATTCTCCAGATTTTCGTACCAGCTAGAAACACCGACCCAAGGAGTGACGTCTTCGTTTTGTGGAATGCGTCCACCAAGATAGTTGGCCTTGAATGCGCAGGAAACTTTGGGAATGTTAAAGCAGTCTGCTCCGTAGGTTGTGCTTGCCCAGCCAATGTCAAAAAGTTTGAATGAGGCTTCGGTGAGTACGAAACCGACGTACTTGTGATTTTCTTTATTTCCAGGAAGGTCGGTTAAACCAGCTTCGTCGAGGTCAAATTTGGCAAAACCGATTTTGTCGTTAACAAAGGCCTGGATTTTTAAGGAATCGTCAAGAACCTCTATTTGTGCCTTTACCATGGTTTCGGTGCCTATATAAAGTTCTTCGGACGAGAATGCCTTTGTGACGCATTTGCTTTTATTGCTTTGGCTGCTGCTTATGCTTTGGCCGCTTCCAATGCATGCGCGGGCCGTTAAAAGGCCGTTTTGGTTGCCGTCTCCATAAATAGAAAGCATTAGGTATCCGGAGGCGTCGTTGTTGGACCTTAAAATGAATCCGGAATTCAGGAAACTGTTTTGTTTGCTGGTGACCGCTGTTTGGAATAGGGCTGTCATAATGCCATCTTCACCCGCTTCGGCACGACTTAAAATAACGGCATTGTACTTGCCATTGGAGTTGTTACCGTTTTTCGTATTCTTGTTGTAAATAGCTCCGCGGTCCTTGTCAATAAGGTCTGAGGCCTTGGTTGGACCAGTGGACATAAGCTGGAACATCATATACCAACTGGGGCCAGTTGTCGTTTTATTTTCGGGGAGGATGCAGACGTCTTTTTGGTCACATCCCATAATGCAGTCTTCTTCATTTTCATTATCGCAGAAGGCTTTTAAAGTAGAGAAATCTTCGTAGAAGCAATGCAAATCCTTGGCATTAAAGAATGCTTTAATGGTATGGTTGCTGTTCAAGAAGATTGGGTAGATCTTTTCGTCACCGGGATTCTTGCTAAGACAGTTGGGACCCGTGCATTCCCACTTGCTGAATTTGTCGTTACTGCTTGGAACAACATGCAAAACATATTGTAGTCCAGAATAGACGTTTATTTCGCATTTTTCGTCGTTGCAGGTGCTAACAAGAACGCTATCGGTGCTGTTGGCTTTCTTTTTCGCGTAGACGTTGACTTTACTGGGTCCGTTTTTTTCTACAAGTTCAATGGTTAGCGTGTGCTGCTTGCGGACGGCTGAAGCGTAGAGTGTGTAATTACCTCTATCTTCTGTAGTCAAAAGGGTGTTATCTTCTGTTGGTATAACGATTTCGCATTCCGACTGCGTATTGCTGGAATGTAATGTAACATTGGAGGAGACGGTGCAGGTCCAACGGCTATTGGGGTCTGCCTTATCGGTAATGCACGAAATATCGTTGGAGGGGTTAAATGGATAAACCCATGTGCCTGTAAGAGAGCTACTGCAGTCAAAGAGAGTATCTGTCAAAAGATCCTTGTATTTTGTGCAAACGGCGTTTTCACCATGCTCTGCGCAATATTCGGTAATATCCTTGCGTTCAATGGAAACGTGACCACCTATAGAGTAGATTTTCTCTTTTGGAGCGCTAGGAATGCATTTTACAGGGTTCTGTAGACTAAATTTTACCATACCGGATTCAGCATCGGAGTCGGTTGTCAGGGTGAAAAGTTCTATTTCCTGGGTTTCACTGCCGTAAACGCCTGTATAAGTATAGACTAGGTTGCCGGAAGGTGCTGCATGGAGTCCGCTGGCGATTGGCGTAATATTCCAACCGCTGTACAACTTGGGCGAGATTGCTATATCAATAGAGAAATTGCCTGCGGCGCCTGTGGCTCCTGGGACAATAAGCTTAATTGTTTCGCTGTGGGTGCTATTTGGGTTAAGCTTAATTTCGCCCTCGTTACCCGAGAAATGAATACTCGGAACCTTGGAACTCTTATCTAGAACCTGCACGTAAAAACGGCTTGCGTAATCTCCTTCGGAGTATTTGTAGGTGTAGACGCCTTGTTGAAGATTCGTGTTGCCCGGAACGAGTTTGCCGCTTGCTGGAGGGGCGTTTGGTGTAAGTGCTGTCGGGGTGGCCTTTCCGTCGATTTTTGCTCCATTGAGGCCAATGACACTGTAGTAGTCCGAAAGTTCGCCTATGGCGTCTTTAGGGATATAAATGACGCGCGGGAGAACCAATATGGAAGGTTCAATGTTTTCGCTATCTGCGGGGATTTCTTCTTCGTTTTTGTATTGGGAAGATATGGTGACATAGAGTTGCGGACCGACGGCAATGTGGTACGGGTCGATGCCGTTAGCATCGGCTTCATCTTCTTTTAGTTCCTCGTCGTCCTTGCCGAATTTTTTTTCTCCACCGCAGTTAATTACATCAATGTTACAGATGAGTTCCGCTCCAGTCAAGGATTCAATAAGGTCTTGGTTGAATTCAAATGTTGCATTGGCGGTTTCCATTCTCTTGATGCCCGCACACGATTCCGATGGGAAGTAGAATGTTCCGGTCCATTTTTCGGCATCGGTCAATAGGGTCAGAATATCTCCGGTTGAATAGATAAAGTAATTGAATTGGAGAGTAGTGTTTTTAACCTGGTTGATGGATTTGGCTCCGTTTTCTAGGTAGAACATTACATAAGAGTCGTCTTTGGTTGGAGGAAGCTTGACAACATCTAGCTGGCTAGTTGCGATAAAGAAGAACTTTTTTGTGAAATAATTTTGAGGTTGTGCAAACATCGAGGATAATTTACCGCCGTCGGCTTTGATAACTAAGTAGTCGTTGAACAATTCGTTTTTGGATTTTGCGTTAATCCAGCAATTGTTTAGTTCTTCAATGTTGAATTGGGTATTGTTGTTTTGTGAATTTTCTCCTTGAAGCAACTGGCTAACGCAATCTGTGTTGCTGTAATCGCTAAAAACGCTTATGGCTGTTTTCAACAAATCCTTGACTTTGTACTTGGCGCCGTTATTGCAAATGGAACCTTCTTCCCAAATGCCATTGCAATATTCCTTAATGCTTTCGCCGCAATCAAAATTTAGCGCTGTGTTGTCGAATTCCCCGTGTAATTTTCCTTTAGTAGAGAATAGGTGGAAATGGTTTGTTTCCGTGTGGTCATTTGACCAGTCCTTGCCTTGAATTGCCCCATTTTCAGGGCAGTTTTTTCCGCCATTCTCTTTAAGGGTGAGTTTTGGCCCGCCTTTTAAATTGTATTTGCCTGTGCAAGGTTCGATGTTTTTTATAAAGACATCTGCATTCTTTGAATTGCCTAACACAATGGATTTAAAGTGCTTTTCAATTGAATTTCCGTACATAGAATTATAGGAGGGCATCCATACATTTTGACCAATTTGGAAATCTGGTGTGTTTTGATTTTGCTTTTGAAAATCAATTTGAGCTTTTTCGTTTTGTAGGCAGAAGTTCCCGTTAAAATAATTTTTTCTTGTATCATTAGGAACGAACGTTCCGTTCAATGTGGTGTTGCCATGAATGGTGATGTCTCCCGTCTCATTGGGAGAGAGATTTCCGTCTAGATAAACGTCACCAGAAAGCTCTCCGCCAAATTTTATAGCATTACCACCAACGAAAAGGTTGCCTCCGGTAACACCATTGTTTTCGGGGACAAAGTCACCGCCAATGCAGTTGTTTTTATCGCTGAGTTTAACGTTGTTACCCGAAAGTGTGGCTTTACCGGTAACCACGAATTCACTGTCTAGGGCAGATGGGTTTCCCGTCCAGTCGCCATTGATAATCATAGATGTGGCTTTAATTCCGCCAGAAGTGAAATCAATGGTTCCTCCATAATAACTTTGATGGAAGTCAATGGCCTTGGCGAAATTGTCTTCGGGAATCTGAATTTGGTACAAACCTTTAACGTCAAAGATGGCGGCTTCGCTATGCTTGCTGCCATTGCGGCCAATACCGTTCGAAACGACTTTTAAATAGTAGTTGCCGCCAGAGACATTCACATCGGTAAGCCATACGTTGTAGGATTGATCGCTTCCGTAATTTTTTAATACGGGGTTTAGGCTGATAGGCTTTTTCTTATTAGTGTTGAATTGCCTTACCAGGGCGCCGGTTTCGTTGCCGTGATTTGTCATCCAGGCGCGGGCCGCTTCAATACCAGATACAGATGCCTGCGCCGCTTCTGTCATCATTAGGCGGGAGGCGCTGGAACGTCCTTCGGAGTTCAACCATTTGAACGTCGCGGTTGCAGCGATGGTTGCAACCAGCATAAAGAGTAATACCGTGATTAGGGAAACACCTTTTTTCATATTAATCTCTCGGCCCGTTGCTCGGGGTTGGAATGACTAGTGACAAGTTACCGGTTTCGCCGTTTTTATTGACGGCAAGTTCTATTTTAAAAGCCTTCACGTTTTGCTTGTCTTTGGGGGAAGGCTGCCAGCTAGGATCAAATTCGTAGTTTGTGGACTCCACTCGGTTGAGCTGAACGTCGCGAATGGTAATGCTGCCAGAGGAGGCAAGTGGAGAATAGAAAACAAAGGTAAATGCCAAACATACTTCAGTCACCTTGGTCGGAACAGAAAAACGAATGTTTCTCATGTCCGTGGGGCCGTCGTTTGTGGGCGGGTAGAATAAAAAGTCGTCAATCTCGTCGGGCTTTTTGCCGTTTTTGGTGTAGCGGAATCCGACAGCCATGTGGTCTTCGTTGGGGCGGAAGGTTCGGCTGTTGTTATTGTCGGAGAAGGGAATGTGGAACGAAATCTCGTATTCGTATCCGGGGACAAGAGAGTCTATTTGTGTGCAAAGGTCATTCCAGGAGCCAATGCTTTCGCCTGCCGGTGCTACAAAAACTTGGTTTGCTTTTTTGCCATTGATATCGGGTTTTTGTTGCTCAAAATCGTAGTTCGTGGTGAAATTTGTGAGGGTGGCTTGCTCACCGGTAATTGTCGGGGTTATGGACAAGGTGTAAAAATCCCCTTCGTTAGTGCGGGGGACAAGAGTAAAGGCGTGAATGCTCGTGTCGGAGTTAGACGGGAGGAGCCTCGGGAATTGTTTCCCTGCGGTAGGTGCAGAATAGTCTGCGCTCAAAACGCCCGGCTTTGCAGGTATGACCTTGAAGTCGGCTACGTTTTCTGCTACTTCAACAATGGAGCCTGTGGAGTTGCATTCGTCCGTTCCTGTAGCTGGGGGGAGGGTCCTGCAGCTGCGGAATAGCTTGCCTTGGGCGAAGAACCACTTGACTTCTTCTTCGGCTTCACGGTTTCCATTTGTATTGTAACGGATTCTGCGGAGGGCGAGAGTATCGGTAGTGCAGCCGTTTTCGGGGCACGCATCCCCTTGATTCACAATCCTGAATGACGAGGAATCTTTTTTGGACTCGGTTGAGTTGTCTGGGTCCATATAGATGTCTTTTGCTTCGGAGGCTACGAATGTGTGCGTCGTTTTGTCGATGGCGCTCTTCGCCCCCATTTGGGCGACGTCGTCCTTGATCAAGGTTCCGACGTTCTCCGCAATTTCGGTGGCCTTGATCATGCTTTGGGTGCGAACGCGCATTTTGGTGCTGTTGCTAAAGGCCTGTCCTGCGACTAAAACAATGATACCCATGATGGCGATATACACCATCAGTTCCATTAAGGTGAAGCCACGGTTGTGACTAAATGAGGTTGGTTCTCTTTTCATAATCTAGACTTCTTTGAAAATTAGCATAATTGACTCTAAATTCCTAGTGTTTAATTACTTACGGGTTGGCTTGAGACTGCAAAAAAGGCTAAAAAACGCATGTTTTGCGTTTTTTATTCCATTTTGGAATAGAAAAAGTCCTTCAAACTTGCTTAATATCACACCCCAAAGACGCTTATGCAAAAAAAAATTTATCTTCTTGAGTACGAGGTGTATCTGGATGCGTTTCGTGTCTTTTAGCTATGCAATTCGTGAGAAGGATAGATGATGGAAAAAATTGCTTTTGTATATCGATTTTTAAACGGTTCCCGTAGAGCGGACCAGGACTCCAAGGGTGGGTTTACCCTTATGGAACTTTTGGTGTATATGGCAATTGTCGGAATCGTGGTTCTCCTTGCTGGTCAAGCATTTAGCGATAGTACCAAGATGAGAGTCCGTACGCAAAGTATGCTAAAGGCGAGCGAGCTTGCGAATAACGTTGGTTCCCTTTTAAGGGATGATGTGGCGCAGATGGGCGCCAAGAGCTCCAAGGAGTCTTCGGGCGCTGCCGATGTCGGGGATGTTTTTTCGTTAAAATCGCTTGTATACAATAGTGAGACGGATTCGTCTTCGTATACCTTGACTTCGAGTGGGCAATACGATGATTTCAAGTTTAAGCGGGTTCACTACGATGAAGACGGCAAGTATATGCGCGTCGAAGAGGTTCGCTGGTTTGTGGACGGAAATCGCCTGATGCGTTCTTGTAAAAAGCTCGATGGAACGGCTGAGGAGGACTGTGGGGATGAGGCCGTGGCTGTAGAAATCGCTGCTGGGGTGGATTCGTTCAAGGTTTACCCAACACTCCCTGATAACGATTCTGGTTTTGTACGCCTGTTCCCCGTGTATCCTTCGGAACCGGCTAAAAAGTCTTTCCGTCTTATATCTTATTATGGTCAAAACGACTATGCTCGTGCCATTACAAACCCGGAAACGGGTGGAACAAGTGTGTCTATGTCTGGGTTTACCTCAAATTATGACGAAGATATTTACGTGTCCGGAAAAAAAGTGGGCCACATGCTTTTGGCGGCGGACTCGGGGGCTGCAACAGAGGATTGGAGCAACTGTAAGGCCATTAGCTTTAAGCTGGATTCCTCTGTGTACGAAATCTCGTTTAAGCTGGCGGATAACGGCAATGAATCCCGTATGTTTGTTCCGGGGCGTGACCATTTTGCCGTCGGCCTCCGCATGGTGAATTCGAACCTTGCCAAGATTCCTCTTTTGAACGACTTCTTTATATTTACGCCTGAAGCCGAAAAGGGGACGGGAAAGAGGAGTTTCCGTTTTTCTGTGCCTAAACCGAAGGGCTTTGCAGAGAATACGATGGACGCCTGTGTCGCCTTTACGGTGGCGTTCTTCTCGCCCTTGGCAAGTGCCGCGAACATTTCGATTTCGGATTTGCAGGTAAACGAAATTACGGAAATGTCTTATGCGATTACGCATAGCGAAGAATTGGAAGAATCTGCAAAAAAAATGGTTAAGGCTTTTAAAATAGATTTAGTCATCAAGAAAAATGGCGAGGCCGGAAGGTCTACGGCGATTGTTTCTGCGCCTAGCAACGGTGTAAAGGGCTAGACAAGGAGTAGTTATGAATAAAAAAGGTGTATCTCTTATTGCAGTGCTCTTGTTCATGCTCGTAGCAACTATTGCTGCGACCGCTACGTTCAAGTGGCTTACGTCCGAGAATATGTCTAGTGCGTCTAGGTTGCAACAGGCCCAGGCGCGTACTGCTGCTTTGGCGGGTATCGAGAATGCCCGTTCTTGGATGACTCATAACGCCAACGAAACGGGTGCTATTATCAAGCAGTATATGCAGACCAAGACTCCGGTGTCTTTGAATTCTGTTTTGCCACCCATGACACAAGATGGCAAAAGATTCAGTGTAAAGCTCGTTGGTGTGGATGCCTCGGCTGCAAAGAGTACGTATAAAGTGAAAATTGTGGCGACGGGTGAATCGCGCAATGGAACGACTTATAGCGAAGCCGCTATTTTGAAGGTGACAGGCTTGTACAAGGTTCTTTTGCCCAAAGAAAAGAAGAGCATGGATTACAGTTTCTCTTATTTTGGTGGAAGTACAACTTTCTCGGGTGAGCAGCATTCGACTGCTATGTTGATTAATGGACATTGGGGTACCCCCAGTGCAATGAACCCATGGACGCAGGGTGCAAACCCGGGCCAGATAGATAATGACTTTATTGTAACAGGCGATGCATGGCTGAGTGGTAACGATATTTCGATTGGTGGTACGGCTTGTGTTGGCGGATACTTTTATCCAGATAACAAATTAAATGTCAAGAATGTTTATGTGGCGGGGGATGCTCCGAGTATAACTAAAGGCTCACAAAATGCCAGGGATAATGGTTTTGCTGCAAATATTTCTGGCAATGCCTATTTTGATGGTGATGTTCGGACTGGACAGACGGCTAATTTTACAGTAGGTGGAAGCATGACTGTAAATGGTACATTCTATGCAAATATGGAAAAAAGCGGTGTTGCTATAGATAAGGATTTGTGCTTAGGGAATAATGCGAAAATAAGGTTTACGCCATCTGCAAACAAAAAGTTCATTGTTGGTGAAAATACCTGGATCCCCAAAGCCGATGCCATTGAAGGTGCGAATGAAGGAAACTCCTTTAGTTATCGTACTTTTGGAAATACCGAAAAGTCAAAGACCTATATAAAGTCTAGTTTTCCGTGCAATGGATACTATAATATATCTGGAAATAGTCTTTCGTATGACCCCAGTAATAGCAGTGGTTTAAGACCTTGCCCGGATAATTTGTTTATTCAGTCCGATGATTTCTCGGGATCGACTACTGGCACGACTGATTTTGCCGCTTTTACTACAAAGGGTTCGCTGTATAGTTCTTACGGCTCCGAAAAACCGGAATCCATGGTTTGCGGGGATACCGTTAAAACGCATTGCGATGCCATTTGGCAAATTGGCAAGGGCATTGGCTGTGAAGGCGAGGACCGCAAGGTTCCTGACCTTCTCCAAACCGGTTATGACGAATTTGTCAAGTTTGTAGAGTCCCCCAAAAAACCGTCGTGTTTGAGCGGTGTTGACAAAATTAGTCCTGCAAATTTGACCAAGATGGAAAACTGCTATAACAGTTTGAAGGACGACAGCGAACAGGCTGCCGCACACCTTTATAATGGGTTCCTTGTTGTAGATTTAAAGCCCGATGGAAATGCGTCCTCCAATGTGGAAAGTTATACATTGGACGGCAAATACATATTTATTTACGAAAACTACTATAATTATGAACAAGTTCGATTCCCGTCTACCACGGACAACAGCGTTGTATTCGTTTATTTGAGAGGTGGTGCGAAAGGGTATTTGATGACGGGTAAGGGTAAATATTTCGTATTTACAGAAAAAACTGTCGGGGGCGTTAATAAGGGAACTTGGGAAGGGTCCTTGTATGCATCGGCGGCAAATTGCGCAAGCATAAGAGATATGAATGGTAGAGACATTCAAACGAAATTTGACCAAAATGTGGTCAATGCCTTGTCTTCGGCGGGGGTCATTTGCCCGGCTAGCGCTACCGAATGCGGTGGAACCGATCAACCGGAAGAGGTTCCGCCAGAAGAAGGTGAAGAAGGCTATGACGCTGCTGATGTTAGCTATGATGCCGACTTTATTGCCGTAGGTACGCAGCTTTCTATTGAAAGCGAAACGCAGTATAAGAATACCGAAGCTTACGATGACGCTATTGATATTGAGCCTTCGGCTGTTGTTTTGCCTCGCGTGATTTACTTGAACCGAGATGCTGTTGGCAAACTCTCTGATTACTATATGGTGTCTTCGCTGAACGGGGCTGCTATCCAGGGGTACGGTTCTGTGAACTGCCCGTCGGGGGCTCCACCGACTTCTGGACAAATGTTCGATGGAAAGAACCTGATGAAGGAAGGTATCTTTGTTTGTAACTATGTTGAAGGTTCTGATGCCAAGGCCTTTAAGTCTAAGTTCTACATTGTGGTTAATGGCTTAACTTCTCAGAATCCGCCGATAAAGTTTGAAGGTGAATCCAATGTGGTGTTGGACCCGACGGCGGAACATAGTGTTGAAATTTCTATCAATATCGACAAGTCCTCCGGAACGGCAAGGCAGTTCAAGGTTGATATTGCGGTAGGCGAAATTCCCGATGGATGGGATTTGGTTGCCAATACAAGTTCCAACTTTGTCAAGAGAACGGGCTCAAGTGGTCTTGATGTTTACACGTACACGGGCACAACTTCTGCGGTGGCGCAATCGGTAAAACTGTTCACCGTGAAAACTCCGTCCATGGCAAGCTCGGGTGGCGCTTCCTTTAGGTTGCAGACTCCGGACGGTTGTACCATTGTGTCGCCGACTTACAAGATGGTGACAGTTCCTGGCCAGGCTGTGGTGGAACGTCATGAACTCAAGGAATATTGCGTCAACTTCCCGTACAGTGAAGAATGTACCGACGAAAATTTGAAGCGTGCGGATTGTAGCGAATATGTAACGAAGGGCAAAACCTGGGTCTTTGCGAAGGCCTCTACGACGTCTTGTGATGCGGACCCGGCGAATCCGAATAACATTTGGAATTGCATGTCTGATCCGGAAGTTCGCTTGATGAAAAATCCGACGTATATACCGGAATATTGCGAAGCTGTGATTCCGTTAGAAAATAACACAGCAAGTGTTACGAGCAATGAAATGACCTATCCCTTATACGCTTCCGTGTTGGGGCGTCGTTACACGTTGACGGTTGAAATTAAGGGCGAAAAACACCATAGTTACGCCAATATTTGCAAGCAAGACGGAGAATGCCAAAAATGCGAATCTGGAACATGTAAGTATGATGTTTACGGTGGCGAAACCTATGTTTTGACGGCCGTGGAAGAGTCAGGCGACATCTTTAGCTATTGGGGCTGTAAAGGCAAGGACTGCGCCGATGACCCGATTACCGATAAAAAGAACGTTTTGAAGATATCTAGCGACAATACCGGTATTGCTACCTTTAATGAAAGGGATAAACATTGCTTCTACGAAGACTTCTCTTCGCTTTACGCTTTCTGCAAAGAAGGGGAAACATCTTGTATTCAGGAATGTAAGAATTCCAATGGTTGCTCCATGAATCAGGCTATTGCCGACTGGATGATGATGTATACAAACGGCAAAAAGAGAAATGAAGCTCCAGAAGTGGATGCTACGGACCATTATATTTGGCGAAACATAGAAGGAAACGCCAACAACCAAAGCGGTACCCAGACTCTGATATTGAGAAATTCCGAGGCCGGTTTTGACGGGATGATGAACGTGATGTTCCAGACGAGCATCCGCGACGATAAATCCAATGGCGGTAGCGCTATTTTGAACTCGGGCTTTATTCTGAGATCCAATGCCGACGCAACGGATTATATGGTCTTGTTGCTTTATGGTAAAGTTGGCTCCGGAAATTTAACGGCAAGAGTTTGCCATGGTGATGGCCAGGGGCTTAACAATGCCAATAAGGCTCAATGTACAGATCCTGTAACCTTTAAAACGGCTGCTGGCAATTATGTTGGTATTAGCACAACAACGATGGTTAAGGCGAAAATTCATATAACAGGTGAAAAGCTCATTATTGACGCAACGGCCAATGATACCGAAGCCTCTGCTGAGATTAGCCTTGCCATGGATCCTTATGATAAAATGATGAACACCACGTACAATTACGTAGGTATGGCTTTGAGCGATGCCACGTTCCACCTTTACGATATTGGTTGGGCTAGTGAAACCTACAATGAGGAGTGCTTTGCCAAACCCAAGGTGAGTTGCGTGTTCAAGGCGAACTACCTGGGTGGTATTGTTCCCCTTGATGAAGCGGTTATGCCGTGGGTGGGTGCCTCCAGCTGGTACGAGAATAATGAATGTACTTATGAATACTATTACAATGGAAACGATAACGCTGTTGCTGGACTCGGAATGCCGGGAATTGGCCTTGGTGCAGATAGGGGAGTCCAGGTGACGGGTTATAGGTTTACCCAAGAGGGTATTCATGGTGCTCCGTATACCATGGGATCAAGATCGGGTTATAAGAACGACGCGAAGGTCAAGGTAGTTTGCCCGTCAACGGTGACGTCGAGTCTTGCCAACGAAGTGGTTAGTTGCGGCATCTTTAACGTTGGAGACATGATTTTGTGCCATGAAAGCATGACGCTTTTGGATGGCTCGGAAAATGGCTCTGCCGATAATGCTGTTGAAATAAATTTTGAATCAAAGAATTTGCGCGATGCCAATATAGTCTTTGATGTGAAAGATGCAGCCGACGATGCTAATATTTACGTGACGTTGGTTGACGAAAATGGACGTTCTAGCGATATTGCCACTTTTGTTGGACCGGGTGAAAAGAAAATTGCCATGAATGACGTTTCGAACGTAGATGGATTTGACCCTCAAAAGGTGGTGAAGGTCGTTATTTCGGCAGACGGATTCTTTGGGGTGTCCAACGTCCAGAGCGCCTGCCCGCACGCAATGAGTCTTCGTTGCAAGAGTGCTGATTACGATAGCAAGACCAATATGTGGAAAATCATGGCCGACATCAATAACGCTGCATCTTGTGGTGCAAGACCTGCTGCCGGCTCAAATTCTGGAGCAAAATCGCAAACGCATTCGCCCTGCACTAACGGTACCTTCTATCTGGGCGAGGTTCTTGCATCGACGAATAACTCAGTGGAATATAAATTCACGGTTTCTGCAAAATCGGAAAACGGTGTTGAAGAAACTTGCAATATTTCGAGGATTCTGGATGGCAATAGTAGCAGTTCTGCAGCTTCTAGTAGCAGTGCGCAGTCGAGTTCTAGCACGACGGGTACCTCGTTTGGTGTGGCTTGTGGCGAAATACCCACTCAAACGTATAAGGATCCTGGTGATGTCATTTATGTAACTCCGCATGAGGTGAGAGGCTGTGAAGAGGCAACTTGCTTCTATGAAGTCAAGTTTGGATCGAAATCTCTTACGGGCGGTTTAAAGTCGGCATATGATGGTGGTGATGTTGTGTTTACAGACCCCAAAGGTACGGGAGAAAGGGAGTATAACCTTACGATATATAGTCCTCATAAAAAGCATTCCCAATCATGTAAGTTTAAGGTTAGCTACAATACCGCGGAATCTTCCACATCGTCGTCGTCAACGCCCTCGGGCTCGTGCCATTGCACATGCAAAACTGGATGTAACAATGTCATTACGACTGGATGGGATGGAAATCTTTCTGGTTGTTATTTTGCCACGAGTGGTGAATATATAGGTGCTTATAGTGGTTCCGTCGTTAATGTGAATGGAACTGACCTTATCGATAATTGGTATGGATGGAATACTGGTTCAAATACTACTATAGAGTCCTTGCCTAAAAAAGATGGTGGTTGGTACATCCAAGTTGTATCGGGCTCTAATGTGGAACCTAAATTCTCTGGTGGTACGCCGAATTGTAACGGTGGTACTTCTGGCGGAACGTCAAGCCAATCCACAGCTTCGAGTTCCTCTCAGGCGACAAGTTCTGCAGGTGGAACGGGTAATACCGTTGAAGTGCATCTTGCGTATGGAAGCGAGTATGATTTTGAGCCTGGTAAAACCTACTCGTTGACGTGTGGTAAACAATGGAACTCCGAACGCCAATTGGTTTGTAAGACTTTGAATAATTCTACCCACTACTTTAATTATGGTGGTGAATCCATTATTGCAAACTCTGGGTACGGGAGTGCTTCGGCTACTTGTTCAGCAACAGCAAAAACTGTGACGACGACGCAAACTGTACGATGCAAGAACGATTATTAATATCACTTTTTAAATCAGCTCCCCTTTGGGGAGCTTTTCTTTTTTGACCATGGGGGTGGTGACTCGATTTTTCTAAATTATTTTTTGTATGAATACTAAAATCTATTACACTTTGACGGACGAGTCCCCGTTTTTGGCGACCCAGTCCTTGCTCCCGATTGTTTCCGCTTTTGCGAAAACTGCAAATATTGACATCGAAACAAAGAACATTTCGCTGCCGGGCCGTATTCTTGCGGCTTTTGCCGACACGCTCCCCGCAGGGACTATGTTTGCTGGCAAGCCCGTGACGGATGACCTTGGATTCCTCGGAAAACTCACCTTGGATCCGAGCGCAAACATCATCAAGCTCCCGAATATTTCTGCAAGTGTGCCGCAGCTCAAGGCGGCGATTGCGGAATTGCAGAAGAACGGCTACGCCCTGCCCGATTATCCGGATGCCCCGGCGACAGACGAAGAGAAGGCGATTCGTGCCCGCTACGACAAGGTGAAGGGCTCCGCGGTGAACCCGGTGCTCCGCCAGGGGAACAGCGACCGCCGCGCTCCGAATGCCGTGAAGAACTACGCCCGCAATAATCCGCACAGCAATGGCGTGTGGAACGATTCCGTGAAGACTCATGTTTCGAGCATGCAGGCGAATGATTTTTATGGCAACGAAAAGTCTATCACGCTTGCCGATGCCGATACGTTCAAAATTGAATTTGTGGCAAAAGACGGTGCCGTGACTGAACTGCGTGCCGCAAAGCCTCTTTTGAAGGGCGAAATTCTCGACGCGACCGTGCTCCGCATGGCTGAACTTGAAAAGTTCATTGCCGCCCAGATGGAAGACGCCAAGGCGAAGGGCGTACTTTTCTCGGTACACCTCAAGGCGACCATGATGAAGGTCAGTGACCCGGTGCTCTTTGGTGCTTTTGTGCGCGTGTTCTTCAAGGATGTGTTCGTGAAGTACGCGGATCTTTTCAAGGAACTTGGCATCGATGCGAACAACGGTCTTGGCGATTTGTACAAGCGCCTGGAAGGTAACTCGAAGGAAGCTGAAGTCCGCGCGGCACTTGATAAGTGCTTTGCAGCTGGCCCGGATTTGGCGATGGTCGATAGCGCAAAGGGCGTCACAAATTTGCATGTGCCGAGCGACGTGATTATTGATGCGAGCATGCCTGCGATGATTCGCAACTCCGGATGCATGTGGAACAAGAATGGCGAACTCCAGCAGGTGAAGGCTTGCATTCCGGACCGCTGCTACGCTGGCATTTACGACGAAGCGATTGAGTTCTGCAAAAAGAACGGTGCGTTCGACCCGAAAACGATGGGCACCGTGCCGAACGTTGGCCTCATGGCCCAGGGCGCCGAAGAATATGGCAGCCACGACAAGACGTTCATTGCAAAGGGCGAGGGCGTCATTCGTGCGGTGAACGCGAAGGGCGAAGTGCTCTTGCAGCAGGAAGTTGCGGCTGGCGATATTTACCGCATGTGCCAGGCGAAGGACGCTCCGGTGCGTGACTGGGTGAAGCTTGCGGTGACCCGCGCTCGTCTCTCGAATACTCTCGCGATTTTCTGGCTTGACCCGAATCGCGCCCATGACCGTGAACTGCAGAAGAAGGTGGAAGCCTACCTGCCTGAACATGACCTCACGGGTTTGGACGTTAAAATCATGAGCCCGCGTGAAGCGATTGTCGAAACGATGACCCGCGCCAAGGCCGGTCTCGATACCATCAGCGTGACGGGCAATGTTATGCGCGACTACCTCACGGACCTCTTCCCGATTTTGGAAGTCGGAACCTCCGCGAAGATGCTCTCCATTGTACCGCTCATGGCGGGCGGTGGCCTCTTTGAAACAGGCGCTGGCGGAAGCGCCCCCAAGCAGGTGCAGCAGTTCCTTGCCGAAAACTACTTGCGCTGGGATTCCCTCGGGGAATACTTCGCGATTGCAGTTTCGTTTGAACAAGTGTTCCTCTCGACGGGCAACAAGAAGGCGAAGGTTCTGGCCGATACTTTGGATGCGGCCAACGGTCGCATTCTTGAAAATAACCGCACGCCGGCCAGGAAGATTGGCGAACTCGACAACCGCGGTTCCCATTTTTACCTCGCCATGTACTGGGCCCGCGCCATTGCAGACCAGAAGGACGACGCGGAACTTGCGGCGAAGTTTGCTCCGGTGGCTGCAGCCCTGGAAGCGGGCGAGGCTGAAATTGTTGCTGCCTTCGCGAAGGCGCAGGGTGTTCCGGTGGATATTGGCGGTTACTACATTCCGAAGGCAGAACTTCTTGCCCAGTGGATGCGTCCCGTTGCAAAATTCAACCAGGTGATTGACGGCCTTTAAGTCGCGACGACTATTTTGTTACCGAGATGCTTTATGGATTCCGTTCGGGGGCTTTGCCCCCTTCAGGATGACTGCGAAAGTGGACGTTACCCTGAACCCACGAACATCTCTCGTCTAATTATCGTCTCTCGTCAACCTGCAACTTTCTCTCGTCTCTCGTCTAACATGTCTCCTATCGGTACGTTTTTTGGCGACGCCATTTACAAATATGATGCTCCCAGGCAAGGGCGCCTATTTGCTGGGCATCCTGGACGCATTGTGCTCAACAAAGGGCAGAACTTTGAAACGGCCTTGCGTGACCTCGATGGCTTTGAACGCATCTGGGTCATTTTCCAATTTCATGAAAATGAGGGTTGGCGCCCGACAACACGACCGCCGGTTCCTGCTCCTGGTCGCGAACGAATAGGGACTTTTGCGAGCCGTAGCCCGTACCGCCCGAATCCAATAGGACTCAGTTGTGTTCGCTTGTTGCGTGTTGACGGCCTTACGTTGTATGTAGACGAGGCTGACTTGCTGAACGGCACTCCGATTCTGGACATCAAACCGTACATCCCGATGGCAGATGCTTTCCCTGAGGCCAAAGCGGGCTGGGTTGACGAACAGCCCAAGGAACTTTGGCAAATTGTAACTTCGCTCGAGTTCGATGCGCAAAATAAATGGCTGTGTGAAAACTCCGATTTTGACCTTTTGAGTTTTGCCGAAGTTCAGCTTTGCAGGGGCCCTTTTGACGATTCTAGACACCGTTTGGAGGTGGATTTGGCTTGTAAAAGGGGTGTTTTGGCCTATAGAACCTTCCGTATAAGCTTTGAATTTGACGAAAAAATGCAGAAAATAACACTTATAAGCATTTTTTCGGGCTATACGGCAGAAGAACTTGCCGACTTGAACGACAAGTATGGCGATAAACCTTTGCATCATTCTTATTTGGAACAATTTTAATAACTTGTTTTGTTTTTTTTACGATTATGAGTGTATATTCAAAAAGTAATAACTCTGTAACTATTTTGTAAGAAGGAACGGAACAATGAGCTACATACTACTGTATTCGTATTTAATTGTCTCCGCCATAATAGTTCTTATGACGTTTTGGTCCATTCATAAATTGATGAGAATGGACATGACTGCCAAAAGACTTGGTGTTGCGGGTTACTTTGCCATTTTGGCTGTAGTCAGTTATTTTGTGCGTGTCATGACGGAATCAGTGACGCTTTTTGCCTGGATGACGACCGTTCATTTAGCTTGTATTGATTTCGCCTTGCTTTTTTACCTTATTTTTGTTGTGCGTTACACTAGGTTCGAAAACAACAAGATTGTATGCATGTTATCTAAAGTGTTTTATGGGATTGTCTTTGTTGATGTTGTTGCACTTTTGATAAATCCTTTTAAAAATATCGTATTGGATTTTGGATTCCGTATGCCGGAATCACTTTTCTCAAAAATTGTTTATAGTGCACAGCATCCCCTTTATTATATGCACATGGCGTTGGCCTATGCAATGATTGTTCTTATTCTTGCGGTGCTGTTCATTCGCATGCGTTCTGTTCCGAACGAGTTTGGCCGTCAGTACAGATACACGATTTATGCCCTTGTTTTTGTATTTGCCTTTAATTTTATGACGGTTTTCATCTTTAAGAATGTGCGTTATTTGAACTTCTCGGTAAGCGCTTATTGCTTGATGGAAATTTTCATGTACATCTTTGCATACAAGTTTGGTAGCTACATTATGCTCAATTACTTTAAAGAAAGCGTGTTTGAAAACATGGGACAGGGAATAGTTTTGTTTGATTATAATGGCGAAATGGTGATGCGTAATACCAGGGCGGTGCGCATGCTTCCGACCGTAAAATTTGATGATCGCTTAGATCGAGTTGAATTTGAACGTTCCTGCAATATTGGCGTCAATACGGAACGAGATGTAGATATGTTGTCGTTGCAGTGTAGCATTATTTTAAATTCTGGTTCAATGCCACTTCGCTGTGATTTTAGAAAAATGCGTAATGAAACTGGAATGCTGCTTGGATATCTTTACATTTTTGCTGATTTGGGAATGGAAACGGATGCTTTGACTGGATTCCATAAGCTAGATGGCTTTAAAAATTTTGCGCTTGAAAATTCGAGTAGCTTTGTATTGCCCATGACAGCGATTGTTGCTGATCTTAATAATTTGTCGGTGGCGAATAGTGTGGGTGGGCGAAATCGTGGTGATAGGCTTCTTGCGAATTTTGCAAAGTGCTTGCGTTCAAAATTCCCGAAGGATTCTTATTTTGTTCGTGGTGAAGATGCCAAATTGGTCATTTTGTGCTATAACATAACGAGAAAAGAAATTGCCGACAATATGGCTGCTGTTAGCACAGAACTTGGTGACGGATTCTTATATGCACAAGAGTTAATTACGGATGATAAGCCGAATATCTTGAATGCCATTGAAATGGCGTCTAAAACGTTGCGCCAGAAAAAATTGATGAACCACGATAGTAAACATTCCGAGCTGTTGGAATCTTTGATGAAATCGCAAAAGGAATGTAATCCAACTGTAGAAATTCATGCGGACCGTTTAAAAAAATGGTGTGCGGATTTAGGCCCGCGTTTAAATTTGACCGATAAACAACAGAGTGATTTGGAATTACTTTGTATGTTGTATGATATCGGCAAAATCGGTATCCCTGCAGAGATTCTAAAGAAACCGGAGTCCTTGTCGCGTGAGGAGTGGCGTGTAGTCCAGGCTCACGTAGAAAAAGGCTACCAGATTGCCAAGAGTTCCAAGGACTTTATGGGAATTGCTGATTATATTCGTCACCATCATGAACGTTGGGATGGTAAGGGATATCCGGATGGTTTGAATCGTGAAAGTATTCCGCTGTTGAGTCGCATCATTAGTGTTCTTGATGCGTACGATGCGATGGTAAGTGAACGTTCATATCGCGCTGCAATGACGACGTCTGTTGCTGCTCAGGAGTTGCGTGCCTGTGCGGGGACGCAGTTTGATCCGGCGATTGTTTCGGAGTTTTTGCAGGTCATGGATGCTTCGGAAAATGTATTAGCTGAAGTCGCGGAAGGAAAGGTTTGCTCTCATGATAACGCCAGCATGCAGGAACCCGTTTCTGAAACAATGGCATCAATGAAGTCCCTGTTCCAAAAAATGACGGTTCAAGTGCCACATGTGCATAACATTCGTTATAGTCGTTACATTTTGGATTCCAAGAACAAGATTATTTCTGTGGATGACAATTTTGAAATCATGACCGGTTATAGTCGTGAAGATATTCGCGAAAAGAATTTGACTCAAGACGACCTTATCCCGCCTGAAGATTTAACGGAATACTTGTGCCTGACTTCAGAGGTGTTGGCTAATAACCAAATTGCATATTTTGAACATCGTATAAAATGTAAAAATGGATCCATGATTTACGTGTTCTGTATGGGTAAGGTGTTCTTTGATTCTGCGGCAAGGGAAACGCGTAGCGAAATCATTATTCACGATTGCTCTAATACTTACGCCATGAGAATGATGATTAATGATGAGGCCCAAAAGGTTGTGACTCAGAAATCTCGCTGGGAAGATGTTTATCGCAAGGATTCGTTGACTGGAGTTTTGAACCGTTCTGCCTTCCAAAGTGATGTCGAAGAAAAACTTTTAGACGATAATACCAAGGTGATGATGCTGATGGTGGATGTTGATGAATTCAAAAAATTTAACGATACGCATGGCCATCGAGCGGGTGATGAGTGCTTGACATTTGTGGCGACCTCGATTCAGGGGTCTTTACGCGGAACAGATTTGGCTTGCCGTATGGGTGGTGACGAATTTGCTGCAGCGTTGTTCTTTAGAAAATCATGTACGAATGAATTCATGCAAGAACGAGCTCGTCAGATTTTTGACAGGATTGCATCCGTGTTGAAACAAGCTCAAAATCCGGTGAACATTTCAATGGGTGCGGCCATTGCCGACCAAAAGGGAATGACGTTCAAACAGCTTTACGAAGCTAGTGATAAGGCTTTGTACACCTCAAAAGAAAGTGGACGTGGCGTACTTTCTTTAAGCTAATTCGTAAAATGAGTGTCTTCACCTTCGACGAGGAGTTTGGTAATCGCCTCGTCGCTTCCCATTTTTGTTTTATCTGTAATATTGCGGCCAAAAGTCTTGTGCCAGTCAAAGCTGGTGGGCACGAGCCAATCGAAGGCTGGCCATGGGCGAATGAATCCCGGCGGCAAGAGCTTGTAGAGCTTGCTGGAATCGATGTGAAGGTCGCCTACGCGTGGGGGCATGGGGCCAGCATCCCTGCGTGGCGTTCCGTGGAGAAGTTCTGCGGGGTAGCCACCGACGGCGTTCACGAGCTGACCTGCATTGTAGAGCGAAACGCGTCGCGGACCACCGCAGTTGTAAATGCCGGCTGGGAATTCGTGCTCCAAAATGTATTGGACTACGCGGCACATGTCGCCGCCATAGACTGGGTTTCTAAATTCGTCTGTGTAGAGCGTGGCCGGGCGACCTGGGCGGAATCGGTAACTGATCCAGTCTATGGCACCGGCGCATCCGCCCGGTGCGTAGTCCATCGGGAGCGGTACTCTGAGCATTACAGCGTCGGGCTTGATCCTTGAAATCTCGATTTCTGCTTCTAGTTGATGTTTGCCGTAATTATGGATAGGGTCCTTGGGAGCGTCTTCCACGTAGGGGCGGAGATGTGCAGTTTCTTCGCTTCCGCTCCAGACCATGTCTGTGGAAATTCGTACGAAAGTGCAGTTGAAATCTGCGGCGAGTTGTGCGGCGTCGACGCCTTGAAGGCAGTTCAGGAGCCTGCTCCTGGGCGTGTCGCATTCGCAGGCTTTCAAAGCGCAGTTTCCGCTGGCGTCGATGACCGTTTTGAATTGATGCTTTTCGAAAAGGGCGGTGAGGCCTGCGGTATCTTCGGCGTCAATCGCGACGACGTCTTCCCCGAAAACGCACGGATGCTTGATAGGGCGAATGCCGATGAGTGGCGCCTTTGTGTTAGGGTGGCGTTTGGCCGGGTGTATTGTGCCACTATTCCCGCTATTGAAATCGGTTCCGCCAAAGAGCTTGTTGAAGTGCCGGAACAGCGCATAACCGGGAACGCCGTTCAATCCGAGTACGAGAATGGGCGTTTGTAAGGGGCGCGCTTTTAGGCTTGTGAAAGTTTCCACTTGTAGTAGCCTGCAATTTGAAGCGGGTGAGTGAATTCTCCACTCTGCATTTTTGCTTGGACTTCTTCGTCGGAAAGTTCGAAGGATTCAATTTCTTCTGTTTCATCGAAACTTGTGGTGCCTGCGCGGACGACGCCGTCGATGAACACGACATGGAACTTGCCGCGATGCCTATCCGGATTCACCGGGAAAGAACCTAGATAGACGAGAGACGAGATGGTTTGCTTCGACTCCGTACTGTCTACTTCTAACTTCCTACTGTCTACTATATATCCACATTCTTCCTGGAGTTCGCGGAGGGCGGCCTCTTCTGGCGCTTCACCTTTGTTGATGATGCCCGCCGGGAATTCCAAGGCTATTTTTCCCGTGCCGTGGCGGTACTGTTCCGTCATGACCCACTTGCCTTCCTTGGTGCGTGCGAGAATCAAAACCCAGTCCGGTTGCCACAGCGTATAAAAGTCGTCAATGACTTTCCCGTTCGGGAGCTCGCACTTTTCCTTTGCCACCTTGAGCCAAGGCGCATTTACCAAGTATTCCGTCGAAAGAAGTTTCCAGGGTTTCATGCGAAAAATTTAGAAATCTTCAGATTACGGCTTTTTGTTCTTGCAACTAAAACTTCATGTTATGCTCGGCCATGTACATGGCCAAGTAGTCAATGACACCCGATTCGGCGCCCTTCACGGGCACATACCTGAGTTCGTTGTTTTCGCTTACGATAATGGCGAGGCCTGCGATGTAGTTTATCCAGTGGTAGTCTTCGTAATACTTGAGCGCCACCTTCTTTTGCGAACCGTACACGGCTAAGGGCATTACGAAAATGTCATGTGAAACCATGATGCTTACGCGGTTCCACTTGGAAAGATTCTTGAGAATGACCGTTTCCATGAATTCCTTTGCACGGGGCTCCAGTTCGTAA
>JAKSIM010000012.1 GCA_024398845.1 Fibrobacter sp.
CGAAGGAGAGCATTAACTTGTGGAATGTTCTAAAAGACATGGGTCCTCCTTTTTTGGGGGGCGTAAGGTTGAATTGTGTCTAACGGTATTAATAAATATAATATGATTCTTTAAAATGGCGATTCGCGGACGGTTTCGTCTGGTCTGCTTGGCATGGAATTTGCTAATATTTTGTATCTTGATGAATATGAATTGCAAATTGAATCATTTGCTGCAAGCGCTGCGGGTGTTGCCCCGATGGGCGTTTTTTGGGGTGTTCTTTGCAATGTCATTTTTGCTCCTTGCCGCCTGTGAGGAAATCGAGGAAGACAAGCCTTGGATCCAGGTGGAGCGCCCGCAGATGCTTTTTACCGATACGACGCTCTTGGATAGTTACGACAAGGATGTGCTCAACTGGAAATTGAAGACGGCTTACCTGGAACGTTGGGCCGATAAGGAAATTGTGTTTGTGCGACCGGTGCTGGTCGATATTTATGATTCCCTTGGAGAACGTGTTGCGTTTTTGCGCGCCGACTCGGGTCGCCTCGACATGAAGTTCACTTACGTCTATGCGTATGGCCACGTTTATGCTATTACGCCGAAGGGCGCCTCGGTTCGCGCCGACTCCTTGCTCTGGAATAAGAAAGACAATTTGGTACGTACCGATAGCTACGTGCGCGTGGTTTCAGAAGACGGCGACGTGCTGCAGGGAAAGGGTTTTGAAAGCGACGCCAAAATGGACCACTGGAGAATTCTCTCTAGCGTGACGGGCATTTTCCAGGATGCTGCAAAACGCCTCAAGGAAGAAGACAAAAAACAGGCAGAAGAATTGGAAAAAAATAAACAGGACTCGACCGCGAATGTGGCGTCCACTCCAACGTCTTCTTCGACGGCCTCTCCAACGTCCTCTCCAGTGGCGGCTCCAAAGCCTGCGCCTAAGCCCGCGGTTTCACCGAGGCCTGCTCCAAAGGCGGGTCGACACGATAAATCGGAGGAACTTTCTCCCGAGGATTCCGCGGCTCTCGAAGAGAATAAACAAGCTCGTGAAAGAGTTTTGAGAATGCGAGCTCATGCTCGAGCGGCTGCGGGTAAAACTTCTGAATCCGCTGCTGATTCCGGGGTTGCCAAATGATGAGAATTTCTCGTATGGCGGGCCTTGTCGCGGGGCTAATTTTTGCGCTTGTGGTATCCGCCCTAGCGCAATCGTCCCCTTTGATTATGAAACATGCCGATAGCCTTGCCGTGGCGCGTGTTCGCGGCTCGCTAATGCTTCATGGTCGAGTACATTTTGTACACGATAGCATCCAGTTCCGCACGCAAAAAGCTTCTTGGAATAAGGGATCCGAGGTGGTACAGTGCGAAGGCGGTTTTTTGTTTACGCATCCGTCGGGCTACATTCAGGCGCAAACGGGCGTGTACCAAAAAAAGAGAAACCTGGCGACGGCTTCGGGCGACGTGCGTGCCGCCGACTCTGCGGGTTCCTATATGTTCACTGGCGAACACATGGTTTACGACCGCGAACAAGAAATTTTGACGATGCCCGACAAGCCCAAGCTGTACCAGTTTGAACATCAAAAGAACGGTGATATTGATACCGTCACCATTGAGGCGAAGTACATTGTGTACAACAAAAAGGAAGCGTTCGCCGAAGCCTTTAAAGATGTAAAGTTGACGCAAAAAGAGCTGGTGGTGACTTGCGATACGGGTTACTTTGATCGCGGAAATAGTTGGCTCAGCATGAAGGGACACCCGACCTGCGATATGAAGAATTACCACCTCACGGGCGATTCCATTTTTTTGGTACTCGATGAAGCGGGCAAAACGCTCAAGTCGGCCCTCGTGATTCGCAATGCGCATGGCGTGCAACAAGAGGACGGCAAAAAGGGGGCTCCGGGGAGTGTGACGGAAGCTTTTGGCGATACGCTATTCTGTGAATTCGCAAACGGCAAAATCGAAAGGCTTTACGTGAACTTGAATGCAAAGGGTTTCTTTTACGAAACGGACCTCCCGGATTACCGCAACTTGATGGATGGCGAACGTTTGGACCTTTACTTTAACAAGGGCAAAATGGACCATGCGGTTGTTTCGGGCAAGGCTCAAAGCACTTATTTTTATGTAAAAAAGGATCGCACCGTTTCGGGTAGGAACGAAGCGACGGGCGATACCATCAACATTTTATTTGATGCGCAAAAAAATGCGGTAAAGTCGCTAAAACTTTTAGGAAACTCAGCCCTTGCGAGCGGACGTTATATAGATTTAGAGAAGGAACGTCGTCTCAAGGAGGCAAAGGAAAAGGCTACGCGCGATTCCCTAATTGCGCTTGGAATAGACCCCGACTTGAAATCAGCGAAGGATTCTCTTGTAAAATCCGGTGCAGTGAAATTGACGAATCCTAGTGATAAAAAAGTGGAAGTGAGAAAGCCGGAAGGTGAAAAGGTTGAAGAAAAAGGTGACGGGGTTTCTCCTTCAAAACAACCTAGAAAAAGTCCATTTGGTTTACGCGATAAGATTTTAAAGAATTCTGAGAAGAAAAAAGGAAACGGGAAAAAATGAAAAATTTGGTAAGCACCATTCGCACCGATAAGTTGCGTAAAATATATGGCGGTCGCCAGGTGGTGAGCGACGTTTCCATCAGTGTTTCTCAAGGTGAAATCGTTGGCCTTCTGGGGCCTAACGGAGCCGGTAAAACTACGAGCTTCTACATGATTGTGGGCATGGTCCGCCCCGATGCCGGCCACATTTTTTTGGATGACATCGAAATGACCGATAAGCCCATGTACAAGCGCGCCCGCCTGGGTGTGGGCTACCTGCCGCAGGAGGCTTCCATTTTCCGCAAACTCTCTGTGGAAGACAACATCATGGCGATTCTCGAGACGCAAGATATGAAGCGTCGCGAACGCAAGTTGCGCTTAGAGCAACTGCTCGAAGAATTCAAGATTACGCACATTCGCAAGACCAAGTCCATGAGTTGCTCGGGTGGTGAACGCCGCCGTTTGGAAATTGCCCGCGCCTTGGCGAGCGATCCGTCGTTCCTTTTGCTCGATGAACCTTTTGCGGGCATTGACCCTATTGCCGTGGCCGACATCCAGTCCATTATTTCGGGGCTCAAGGAACGCGGCATGGGCGTGCTCATTACGGACCATAACGTGCGTGAAACGCTTAGCATTACGGATCGCGCCTACATTATGTACAAGAGCCAGGTACTTACCGAAGGCTCCTCGGAATATTTGGCGAAGGACCCTGAAGCCCGTCGCATTTACCTGGGCGATAGTTTCCGCTTGGATTAGAGGCGCCTATGGATTTGGGAATGCAGCTAGGGCAAGCCCAGCGATTGGAACAAACTCTTTCGCCGCAGCTTTTGCAGTCGGTGACGATTTTGCAAAAGAATGCGCTGGAGCTGGAAACCGCTATTAAAGAGGAACTTGAGGCGAATCCGCTTTTGGAGATGGATGAAGGCGGTGACGAGTTTGAAGACGTTCCTGAACGTGATGAAACCGAAGTGGAGGTGCGTGAAAGTGCCGACCGCGAAGAAATGGAATTTGAGCGCGGGACTCTTGAAGACAGCGCCGATATGGATTACGACATATTGGACAACACTTCCGATGCCGATTGGGTCAAGCGCTTGGAAGATGGCGCCGACAACGCAGACGCCCCCTTCAAGGATTTGAATGGCAAGGACCCCGACGAAGATTGGGATAACCCGCAAAAGGACCGCGAAGCGAGTTTGCAAGATCGCCTGTTGAACCAGTTGCGTGAATGGAACGGTACGCACCAGCTATTGGAACAGCTTAGCGAAAACGGCTGTACGGAACAACACTTTCGCGAACTGGTGCAGTACCTGATTGATTCCTTGGACGAGAACGGCTTTTTGCAGAGCGCCGATGAAATCGCAATGACCAAGGTCCTTATGGACAATGATCGTTTTATTGTGGAATTGGAACGCGTGCTCCGTAACGAGATTCCGCTCTCGTTGGCGAGCCTCCCGGTGGCCGAGGCAATCCACGTTTTGCAGAGCTTTAAGCCGCGTGGCATTGGCGCACGCAACTTGCAAGAGAGTTTTCTTATTCAGGCAATGGCGATTGACGATTTTCCAAAGTTTGCCATTGAAGTTTTGCGAGATCATTTTGACGACCTCATGGCGCTCCGCTACGCAAAAATCGCGAAAGATACGGGCGCTTCGACTGACGATATCCAGCAGGTAGTGGCGAGTCTCTCGAAACTTGCGCCGCATCCGGGCCTCCAAATTTCGAATGCCCCTTCGCAGGTGAAGGTCGCCGATATGCGTGTGGTCGAAAAGAAGGGCCACTTCGAAGTGGAGTGCTTTAAAAAGCAGGTACAGCGTCGCCTGCGCATCAACAAGACTTACGCAAGCCTCCTGGACGATAAGAACCTGAGCAAAAAGGACCGCGAGTATATTCAAACAAATCTTTCCAAGGCGAACGATTTTATCAAGGCCGTCGATAACCGGTTTACGACTATGGAAAAGGTGATGCGGGCCATTGTTGCGCATCAAAAGGATTTCTTTAAAAAGGGGCCCGCATACCTGAAGCCCATGATTTTGCAGGAGATTGCCGATGAGGTCGGGCGCGACCTGAGTACGGTGAGCCGCGTGACCAACGGTAAGTTCGTGGAGACTCCTTTTGGCATTTACGAGCTCAAGAGGTTCTTTACGTCGGGGGTCAGGCAAGACAAGTCCGGTGCCGCAAACGAGGTGGTGGGTTCGGCCCAAATTCTGGACACCATCAAAAAATTGGTGGAGGAAGAGGACAAAAAGAAGCCTCTTTCGGACCAGGCTCTGGCCGACGCTTTGGAGGCCATGGGTATCAAGGTTGCACGCCGGACGGTGGCCAAATACCGCGAGGAAGAGCTTAAAATTCTGCCCGCCCGCCTAAGAAAGCAGGTTTAGGACTTTTAGAAAAGGGGCGAAATTTGGCGAAAAAACGCCAAAAAGCAAGGTTATTCCAATTAGGACGAAATTCTTTGGGAAAATTCATAAAATTTCTTGTTTTTTTTGTCTAAAAAGATGTATATACTCTAAATGCGAGGCAACAGCCTTGCACAACTACCATCTCAATTTACGGAGGTATCACAATGGATATTCAGTTTTCTGCTCGCCACTTTAACGCATCTGCCGGACTTCAGGATCGTATTCAAGAAGAAATGGACAAATTAGCCAAATTTTACCCGAACATTACCGGCGCCTCTGTGATTCTCGACCATGAAGTGGAACTCCGTCGTCATTGCGAAATTTCTGTGAGCATTACCGGTTCTACGATTGTTGCTTCTGCAGACGAAGAAAACATGGGCAAGGCTGTGGATGTAGCCCTTGAACGCGTTAAGGTTCAGTTGAAGAAGGCTAACGAAAAGCAGAACGATCATCGCGCTCAGCCCACATCCTCTTTGGCATAATGGCTGATTCGAGATTGAAAGATTTAAAGGTCCTGCACCGAGAGAAGCTCTCGGTGCGTGACTTTTTTTGCCATTACGGCAAGGATTTGCAGCTGGCGCTCCATACGTCGGAAGACGATTTGGATACGAGTATTGCCGAAGGCGGTATCCACCGTCCGGGGCTTGCTATGGCCGGCTACACCAAAGTTTATAGCTCGCAGCAGATGCAGGTGGTTGGCCATACCGAATGGAACTACCTGGAATCGCTTGGGGCCGAAGGGCGCAAGAAGGTTTTTGAAAACCTTTCGGTTTTCCACGCGCCTATGTGGGTCGTGACTCATGCGCAAATGCCGCATGTGGAACTCAAGGAAATGTGTGCCAAGCTGCATATTCCGCTGTTCTCCACGACGCTCCATACTTACGAGTTTAACAAAATCGCCCAACGCATTTTGGAGGAGTTCTTTGCTCCGCATGCCATTATCCACGGGAGTCTTGTGGATGTATATGGTATTGGTATGCTGTTTGTGGGCGATAGCAACGTCGGTAAATCCGAGTGTGTTCTGGACCTTGTAGAAAGTGGTCACCGCATGGTTGCCGATGACGTTGTTCACATTTCGCATGTGGGTAACACGATTGTAGGGCGCCCCGACCCGCTTATTAGGCACCACATGGAAATTCGCGGGGTGGGTATCTTGGATATCCGCTCGATGTTCGGTATTCATGCCATACGCAAGGTCAAAAAGATTGAAGTCATCGTTGAACTCCAGCCGTGGAGCCGCGACGTTTCTTACGAGCGTACGGGCTTAAATGAACGCGAAGAAGTCGTGATGGGGGTTTCTATCCCGAAGGTCATTATTCCGGTGGCCCCTGGCAAGAACCTCACCGTTATTAGCGAAGTGATTGCCATGAACACTTTGATGAAGATGAACGGGCAGAACGTCGCCGCGGACTTCAACGAAAGTTTAATGCAAAAGATTAAGGCCAAGGCCAAGGGCGAATACTCCGACGACTTGCTCGAGATGGATCCGCAACACTGGTCTCCTTACGAATAGTCTTATGTTGGGAAAAAAGATTAAGTCAAATATCGTGCCGTTTATTGTTGCAGTGACTCTCTTTGGAAGCTGTTGCGTCGCATGGTATTTGAAACATCCGGCAAGTCCTTATCACAAACGTTATACCTTTGTGGTGAGCTACGATGCCATTGGTACGCTTTCTCCAGGGAACCGTGTCGAGGTTCGCGGGATTACCAAGGGGAAAATCAAGAAGGTCGAGCTGACCGAGGACGCTGTTTACGTGACGGCTGAGGTTTTGGCGGATACCAAGATTCCGCGTAATTCCGAATTCCGCTTGATTACGGCGGGGTTGATGGGCGAACGCGAAATGTGCGTGCTGAGCGGCGATGCGACTGAATACATTGCCGATGGCGATACTGTGAAGGGGCTTTTTGAAAATGGAACTTCGGGCATTTCCAAGGATCTTTTTGAGGCAATGGAAAGCTTGAACGAGGTCAAGAATCAAATTATGTCGCTCAAGGACTCGCTGACAGTGGGGTCGATGGGCGCTCTCATTGAATCCTCCATTAAAAAGGGCGAGCATATAAAAAAGACGATGGGCCTTGTGACCACCTCTTGGGCTACCGATGCGGGGACGATTCTTGATAATTGTGACCGCGCCGTTGAAAACGCCAAGGGGCTTCTGGAATCCACCAGGGCCAAGGCCGACAATACCTCGCAAAATGTAGAAGAGGTGGTGTCGAAGGCCGATGAACTGCTCGGCAAGGTCCGGGATACCAAGGCCGAACTTAAGAAGGTCGCCGAGGCCTTTGACCGGGATGATAACACTGCCGGGGCGATAATTTCGGGAAAAGGACGCCTAATTGGCGAAATAGACCGGATTTCTAGGGATGTAGACGCCCTTTCGAAGGATATCAAGAAGACCGGCCTTAAATTAAATGTGGATATTTTCTAATAATGATTTGTTTTTTTTGTAAAAAAAAGATAATTTAACACGGTACCAAACGAAACTGTCAATGGAACCCCAAACAAGAAGGAGTTTATTATGGCTGAAAAGAAACCTGCGAAAATGAGCGATGCTGACCTGAAGTTTTTTGAAGATATGCTTATAGAAAAGCGTCGCCAGTTGGTGACTGCTCAAAGCGAATCTGAAAAGGCAAACGCATTCCAAGGTCAAAAAAATCAGTCTGGCGATGGTGGTGATTCTGACAGTGCCGATTCCGCAACGGATTATAATGCTTTGGAAACCACATTCTCTTTGGCTGCTCGCGAAGGCAAGTATCTAGTGTACTTGGAAGAAGCTTTGCAGCGCATTAGAAAGGGAACGTTCGGCGTGTGCAAGGTTTGCAAACAACTGATTCCGAAGGCCCGCCTTATTGCTGTTCCTACGGCTACCAAGTGCGTAAACTGCAAGGAAGAGACCAAAAAGAAGGAACAAGAAAACAACCGCATTGAGATGGCTCGCCTGTTTGCCGAAGAACAGCGCCGCGAACTCATGAAGAAGAACGCAGAGCGCTAATATGCGTAAGAGCGTGAAACACACCTGGCTTCAGGTGTGTTTTTTTTTGGCCAGAAAACTTTGTTAGCAACCGCTAAAGAAGGCGTCGGCGAGAGTTGCGCGGAAGGCGTGGATGCGGTCGGCGCTTGGTTCGCGGTGCGGGTAGGTGAAGTTGCTTAAGAGCACGACGGCGGCGCCTGCACTTGGGTCCGCGACGATGCTTGCGCCCGTGAATCCGGTTTTGCCGAAGGTGCGTGGCGAAACGTGCGTGCCCATGAACTTTGCCGCGCTCAGTTCCCATCCGAGGGCGGTGCAGGCGTTTTTGCGAGTTTCTGCGTCCATGGTGCGGGTGAGCGGCGCGAATTCTTCGCGGGCAAACGCGTTGGTGCTTACCATATCGAGGATTCCCGCGGGCGCGATTCCGTCACCATCGTTCAAGACCATCTGCACGAACTTGAGTAGGTCCGGGACGCAGCTGAACATGCCGGCGCTCCCGACGGGGAAGAGCTTGCGCAACACCCAGGCGCTCTCGTCGTGGATTTCGCCCTGGATTTCGCGGCCACGGAAGCTGCAGATTTCGGTGGGCGCGATTTCCGCTTTTTCGATTTTGTTGAAGTCGCGAGTGAGCGGGTCCCAGCCGCTGCGGGTCATGCCGAGGGGTTCGAAGAACCGCTCGCGCCCTTGCTGTTGCAGGTCCTTGCCCGTGAGCCGTTGCAGGATAATCCCGAGAAGTACGCTCGCCGGGTTTCCGTAGTTGAAGTCGGCGCCTGGCGCCTTTTCGAACTGGTACGTGAAAAGCGCGTTTAAAATTCCTTCGGGCGGAAGCGTGCGGAGCGTCTTCATGGGCACGCGGTAATCGAGACTGTGCGTGAGCAGGTGGAAAATGCGGACGTCGTCACGGAAGTTTGTCTGCAATTCGGGAATGTGGTCGGCGACGCGGTCGTCAATTTTGAGTTTCCCTTCAAGAATGTAACTCAGCGCGAGAGTCGATGTCGGGCAGACCTTCGTAAGCGAGGCGATGTCGAAAACGGTATTTTCGGGCGTGTCGAGCGCAACGATGCGCCGCGTTCCATCGGGCAAAACGAAGCCAGCGACCGCCCTGCTAAAGACGCCTTCCGCCTTGGCGCGGTTTAAAAGATTCCTGATAATTGGTTCGTCGAACTGCATGGCGAAATTTTAGAAAAAATGGAGGGTGGGCGTCGAAGAGGCTTCGAGAAATTTGCGGCATGCTACATAGGTGTGCGAAATTGCTACCTTATCGGTATGCAAGAAGAGCGTATTGACATTTTGAATCCTGACGGCACTTTTGCCGGTTACGATTGCGGCCGCACCGAGGTCCATGCGAAAGGACTTTGGCATAGAACCGTCCACATCTGGGCTTTCGACAAGTCCGGGCGAATCGTGTTCCAGCTGCGCAGCCACCTGAAGGAAAACAACCCGAATCTGCTCGACACGAGTTGTGCGGGCCATATTTCCGCTGGCGATGACAGCCGCCATGCGGGCGTGCGCGAACTCCGCGAAGAAATGGGCGTTGTTAAGCGCCCCGAGGATTTGGAATACTTGTTCGAGGCGACTCACGAGAACGTGCTGAACAATGGCACTTATTTTGACAACGAGTATTACGATACGTACAAAATAACGCTTAGTGATGAGGAAGCGGCGAATCTTGTTCCGCAGCCCGGCGAAGTCGACGATTTCGTGTGGATGACCGTCGAGGAATTCGCGAAAATGCATGCGGAAAGCCCCGAAAAGTTTGTGGATCACCCGAAAGATTACGCATGGCTGCTCCGTTAATGCCCAAAAGAAATGCCGAAATTTCGTCAAAAACGCCAATTTTGTAATTAAAGTGTGATTTAAATCACATATTGTAAAAAAGTTCTTGACTTCGTATGTTGGCGGAGTTATATTATGATGTTCCGGTGAAGAGAGTTTGGGTTTCGACGCCGGAGCTAAAATCAAACAAAAATTTTTCAAGGGAGTGGGAATATGAAAAAGGCTTTGACTTTGGCTATGGTGCTTTGCTTTGCTGGTATTGCAATGGCTGGCAACAACACGCAGGATTGTGCTGGATACGATTGGCGTAACCGTGATCATGTTGAACATGTTACTCATGTTGAACATGCTCGTTTGTCTCAATTCAACGTAACTGTTGAAAAGAATAAGCTGATGGTCGCTGATGCAAAAGTCGGTTCCAATTACACGGTGTTCGATACCGATGGTAAGGTGATTGACTCTGGTGTTGTCAAGGATAGTAGCTTTAATGTTAAAGTGCCCGAAGCTGGAAAATACACGGTTCGCGTTGGTAGCCGTCGCCAGTTGGTAAGTGTGATCTAAAAAAACTTGGGGTGGGATGTGAGTAAAAAAATTAATGGTGCGCTCTTTGGGGCAATTTGTCTCGCCGCAAGTGCCGTGGGCGCAGAATTACCAAATCGTCCAGAATCGAGTTTACGGGAACCTTTGGATTTTGTATGCTACGGATCTGGAGGAGAAGAACATGCAATAACGATTACCGGTGCGGCCGAAGGCACTAAATACAGTGTTTTCGATGCGCATGGGAAAGTTATCGCGACGCGTTTTGTGGACGGCTCGACTATAGAAGTGGAAGTGCCTCATTCTGGCAGTTACATTGTTCTAATGGGCAAGCGCACTGCGCGAGTTGATGTTTCGTAGCGGACGTGCGTCCGTTTGCAAACAGAAAAAGATCGACCTTAGGGTCGGTCTCATTTATTGGAGGGAAGGTCGTGGTTGAAGAAACCTGTATAGAAGTTGCTGATGCTGATGACGTGTACTATGAGAATCTCATGGAAGGCGTTACCGGTGGATGCGCTTGTATTGACGATGCGGACGTTGAGGAGTCTGTGAGCGCCGCATTCGATTATGACGCCGATTTGGAACCCGATATTTAGGTTTTGAATTTGCAGCAATTTGACGGACCGTGTTAATCCGGGTTTAGCAATAGTGCATGCTTCATGGGGATCCAAGCCAAGTTGAAAGTGTGGAGCTTGTGCGATTGCGACGTGCGAGTAGGCCTGTGATGAAGGCGGTGCGTTGAAACGAGACAAGCTCCTCCTGTCTCGTGGGGCCAGCCGTAGGGCTGGTCCTATTTTTTTTGCAAAAAAGTGTGATATTTATTTACAAAAAACGTCTTGACATTTAAAAATTAAACGTTTATATTTGTAAGATTCACTAAAAATGGATCAGGAGGGGAAATGACTACCAAAATTATTGGCTTATTTTTGGCTGTGATGCTTTGCTTAGCCTGTGCCGTTGTAGGAGTGGAGGCGAAGGAAACAGCTCATGTGGTTACCAAGATTAAGGATTTTTCGACATACGTGATGCCGAAGTCTACGGATGTTTCGACAATCCTAAAAAATTATGTTCCGAATACGAATGTGGTGATTGCCGACTTTGGGTGTGATGGCGACGATGAAATTGTTGAAAGTAAGCATAAGCACAAGTATAAAAATAAATTATTTGAGCACAAAAAAGAAATCAAGGAATCCCAGGAACTTTTTAATGAACGTGTCTCTAGAAAATTTGAATGGGAAAAGTATGATGTTACTAAAAATGCCTGGGTGACATACAAGGCCGAGAACTTTGTGAATGGCTCTTACCGAATGAAGGTTACGTATAAACTAAATGTTCCGAATATAGTTTTTGGAGAACAAATCGAATGCCTTGTGAACGGGAAAAAGTGGCAGTTCGGGAAACGCGCCGAAGACTCGGTGGTGTTCTATTCGAACCTTTTTGCCCTTATCTACCCGACAAAAAAATATGAGGTTATTGTTCTCCCTGCTACCAGAGGCTCTGTGACGGCTCCTGAGTCGGCCGCTGTGGGGGATACGGTCAACTTGTTGTTCCGTCCGGATTCTGGATTTGAGGTGGAGGGCTTTTTTACTTTTATAGGACTTGAAATGGATAAGCATCCTTGTACTGACCAGCAATGCTCGTTTATTATGCCCAATTCTGACGTAAAGGTGGGTGGAGTATTTAGGCAAAAGAAGATGCTTTCGCGAGGAGGAATTTAAACAATAGTTTCCTATTGTTTTTTGGTGCAATCATAAAACAAGGTCTGCCTTTGCCGGCAGGCCTTTCTACGTTTTTGAGTTTTTTATATTTTGCTTTATGAGTACTGCTAAAAACAATCACCGCTACCGTCATTTTAAAAAAGAAACCATGATTTATACCGTGGTGGAGGCGAATGCCCTGGATTGCGACCTTGTCCCGCAGGTGGTTTACCGCAGCGAATACGAAACTCCGGACCGCCCCAAGGGCGCTATCTGGGTTCGCGAAAAGGCCGAATTCGAAAGTAAGAAAGTTCTCCCCGACGGAACCGAGGTGGAACGCTTTACGGACATTACGGAGATTTCTTCTTCCACTCAGCCATAATCATTCCCGCGATGATGGCGGCGGCGCCGGCGATGGCCATGGCGGTGATGCGCTCGCCGAGGGCGATGACGGCCGTAATGATGGTGACAAGCGGGATTCCGTAGATGTAGTTGCTTGCAAGGACCGTGCCGAGTTGCTTTAGGACCTTGTTCCAGATAAGGTAGCCGAACAGCGAACTGAAAACGGTGAGCGCGAGGAAGTTGAACGCCACCACGGGCTCAGTGAAGTTTTGCCACGGCATGTCGCCACTTTCTAAAATCATAATAGGTAGCGAAGTGACGGCACCGTAAAAGAACACCTTTCGCGTGATGAACAGCGTGCTGTACTTGCTGTGAAGCGGCTTTATGGCAAGCGAATATACGGCCCACACGCAGGCGGATGCGAATGCGAGAAGGTCGCCGAGCGGCGAAAGCTTCAAAACGAATTTCCCGTTCAATACGACGAGTACCATTCCCACGAGCGTGACGAGGCATCCGAGAATCTGCCTTTTGCAGAGTCGCTCGCTCTTGTAGATGATGCCACCGAAAATCATGATGAGGAGCGGGTTCGTGCAGACGATGAGCGAGACGTTGCTGGAAGGCGCACACCCGAGCGCCGTGTTTTCGGCCCAGAAGTACAGGGTGCAGCCCGCGATGCCGCAGATGAAGAGCACGAGTTCGTCTTTCCACTTTTTGCAGCGGAACTGCCTGTGGCTTGCCGCGAGCAGAATCAAGTACGTGACCACGAAGCGGATGGTGAAAATCTGCACGGCGGAAAACTCGTGATTCAAAAGCACCTTCGTCGAGACGAAACTCGTTCCCCAGAAGAGGATGGTGCCCATAGCCACTAAATGCCAGTAGGCGGACTTATCGCGTGCAAAAATCATGACGCGAAAGATAGAAAAAAGGGGAGTATCGGAGCTTTAAATCAGTTGTTTATGCAAATATTTGCATAAACGCATAGACAAAACGAAAAACTTTTCTATATTTCCGTCCGAAACATGAAATAGATGGCTCGCGGCTTGCGAAATATGTCTTGTAAATCATAACTCATAATTCATAATTCATAATTCCAAAGCCCTCGCCTATTCTATCTTTACGTGCGAAAAACTTTAAACGAGGCTTATAATGGCTAAACAAGAAACTTTATGTGTCCAGGCCGGTTGGACTCCGAAGAACGGCGAACCCCGCGTGCTCCCCATTTACCAGAGCACCACTTTCAAGTACGAAACGAGCGCCGCCATGGCCGACCTCTTTGACCTCAAGGCCGAAGGCTATTTTTACACCCGTCTGCAGAACCCGACGAATGACGCCGTGGCTGCGAAGATTGCCGCCCTCGAAGGCGGTGTCGCCGCCATGCTCACGAGTTCCGGCCAGGCTGCGAACTTCTACGCGGTGTTCAACATCTGCGAAGCGGGCGACCACTTCGTGAGCACGAGCGCCATTTACGGCGGTACGAGCAACCTCTTCAGCGTCACGATGAAGAAGCTCGGCATCGAATGCACGTTCATCGACCAGGACGCTAGCGACGAGGAAATCGAGAAGGCCTTCCGCCCGAACACGAAGTGCCTCTTCGGCGAAACGGTCGCAAACCCTGCCGGCAAGATTCTGGACCTCAAGCGCTTTGCGAACATCGCCCACAAGCACGGCGTGCCGATGATTGTGGACAATACGTTCCCGACCCCGATTCTCTGCAAGCCGATTGACTTCGGCGTCGATATCGTGACGCATTCCACCACCAAGTACATGGACGGTCATGCCGTTTCTACCGGTGGCTGCATCGTGGATAGCGGCAACTTCGACTGGGAAGCCCATCACGACAAGTTCCCGGGCCTAACGGAACCGGACCCGAGTTATCACGGATTAACTTATACGCAATCCTTCGGCAAGAAATGCTACATCACGAAGGCTACCGTGCAGTTGATGCGCGACCTCGGAAGCATCCAGGGACCGCAGAATGCGTTCCTCCTGAACTTGGGCCTTGAAACGCTCCACCTCCGCGTGCCGCGCCATTGCGAAAACGCTCTCGCTTGCGCCAAGTGGTTGAAGAAGCATCCGAAGGTTGCTTGGGTCGATTACGCTGGCCTCGAAGATAACAAGTACTACGCCTTGGCTCAGAAGCAGTTCAAGGGTGGCCTCCCGTGCGGCGTCTTGACGTTTGGCATCAAGGGCGGTCGCGACAAGAGCATCCAGTTCATGGATAGCCTCAAGATGATTTGCATCGTGACTCACGTGGCCGACGCTCGTAGCTGCGTTTTGCACCCGGCTAGCCACACTCACCGCCAGCTCTCCGACGAACAGCTCATCGAAGCAGGCGTCGCTCCTGACCTAATCCGTTTCAGCGTCGGTATCGAGAATGTCGAAGACATCATCGCCGATTTGGAACAGGCTCTCGAAAAGGTGTGATGAATTAGTGGTTAGTGGTTAGTAAACAGTGGTTAGGAATCTACGATTCCGTAAACTGTATTTAGTTTGGAGGCGATGCCGCGTAACTTCAAAACTAGCCCCTAGCCTCTAACTAGACAATCAGATTTTCCCGTGGCAGAGATGCTGCGGGATTTTTGTAATGGCTAAAAGATGGCGCATTATTTTAATCCGTTGTTCCTATAGAACTGTACGTCGGCGAGGACTTCCTTGACCCACGAACTCTTGAGCGGGCTTTTGCGCCATTCGGAATTCATACTTTTGAGGTCGTGCAATGGGTAGAATGTTGCAGTGGCATCTTCGGTAGTTTGACTGCTGTCTAGCGAACGGCGCAGTTTATGCGCTCCAATAAAAACTTGCTCCAATCCGATTCCGGAATCGAGCGCCAAAAGTCCCCTTGCGTTTCTTCCACTTTGGTAGTTAAAGTCAAAATCCGAGATGTGTCGGATAATGGACATAAGGAGCGCTGGTTCCACGTTTTCGCGTATGGAGGCTTCCATGGTGGGGAGACCGCAAAGTTGTTCGTTGTCCCAGAGATTGCCTGTATAAAAAACGGTGATGGTGTGGTTCGATCCGAAGCTTTCCATTTTTACCGGGTAACGGGGGCCGAGTTTTTTTTGTACGCCTTTGGTAATGCGGATGCTGCGGTTTTTGAACTGCTTGTAGCCATCAAACGAAATGACGATGCGGTTGTTCATCTGCAAGAGTCTCGGCAATGTGGGCTTTTCGACCACCTCATTATATACGCTTAGAATGGCGGGTAACATGTAGGCGAGTTCCGGTTGTGGCGATTGCAGGTCGCAGGCGGTGTCGATACTTAGCGCGCCTTGTTCCTGGAGCCCGAGAATCAAGGCTTGGGCGTAACCTTCGAATATGGATCGCGAGTCTATTTTTGCGTAGTAGGCGGAAGGGTGTGTGATGTATACAGCGGCAATGGCGATAACGGTGGCTGTTGCAATGGCTGCGTATTTGCGGACTTTGCGGCTATGCCAAATGATTTTTAGCCATCCCCTGCCTTTGGGGGTTCGCCCAAGGTAACATGCCAAAAAAAGGAATATGGCTAGCCACAGAATTATGAGAATTGCAAAAACCACGAGTCCAATATAAAATACTATTTTATGCCTTATGATGGAATCTTTAAAAAATGTCGTTGTTATTGGCGATCGTGTATTGATTAAGCCGCTGGAAGCGGCAAATAAGACTGATAGTGGACTGTTTTTGCCGCCAAGCGTTAAGGAACGCGATGTGGTGCATACCGGTATTGTGATGCGTGTGGGACCTGGTTACCCCATCCCGGCGAATCAGGATCCCGATGCCATGTTCCGCGATGAATCTTCGAACCAGGTGAATTACGTGCCGTTGCAGGTCAAGGAAGGCGATGAAGCCCTGTACTTGCACGCCAACAGCACCGAGCTGGAAATCAATGGCGAAAAGTACGTCATTGTCGGGCAGAACGCCATCCTTCTTGTGGTGCGTAACGAGATTCCCGACAGTGTTGACGGACTTTAAAGTTTTAGCAGGCTTTAATACTTGGTCTGGTTTGCGATAAGTTCGTGGGCATTCTTGATTTTGCCAATGACAATCTTGGTCTTCTCGAACAGCTCGCTGACTTGCTCTTGAGCCTTGTGGAAAAATTCCTTGTGGCAGAACAGGTCGTCTTTGGAGGTCTTGATATCGCTGAAGACTTCGCGGAGTATTTGCAAATTCCTGGTTTCGTTCTCGGCTGCTGCCTGAATCTCTTGGCGAATTTGGATTAGCTGGGCCTTCTTTTGGGCAATGACATCGGGATCGTTTTCTTTTAAGATGTAGGTGGGAAGCGTTCCGAAATCTTCGAACTTGCCTTGGGGCTTGAGCTGCGTGGATTGCAGGCCACGTGCCATATTGGTGCGGAGGCCGATGTTTTTGACGGCGGAGTCCACCGAGATGGTACAGCTTGTAGTTCCATGGAAGTTGCAGCGCACGCGTTTTTCTTCTTGATGGATTTCGTTCCACGGGTTGAAATCTTCGTCGCTTTCAATGTAGCGGAGAGGTACGTAAAGCGGTGCGGGTTCGCCGGCGATGTTAATCTTGTACAAAATACAGGGCTCGTTATTGAAATCCTTTGTATCGTACGAGTTGTCGGCTGTGTTCAGGATTCTCTTGACGCGGTGCAAAAGATCGTCGGCATCGTAGGGATTCTTGAGAATGTCGGGAATCTCTTTGAGGATGCGCTCGCGCACAATTTTTGCGTAGCTTTCGGTAATGGCGTTATTCGAGGTAGATCTGCCCCAAATGGGAGTCCCCAAGAAGAACGTGTCGGTGATGCGTGTTTCGGTGCGCCCGTTAAAGAATGCGGCCGCCTTGATGATGTTCGTTAAAGCAATCCACTTGCGAATGGGCACGTAAATCATATTATCTTCGCAAGCCTTGGCGACTTCGGCGATAATGTAGAGCGTGTCCTCGGAAAGGGCTATTTTTTTGATTTCCTTGTTCCACTGAATTTTCTCATCGTTGCTTACGGCAAGGCCTGCCGGGACGTACGTCTTGGTTACGTCTTCGTGGCTTTGCAAAAGCGAACAAAGAGCCTTTGGCGAAATGCTGTCGGGAAGGGCGATGATGAGCGTGATGCGGTCCGTGATTTCGCTGCGGTTGAGCGTCAGTTCGGGGCGCTGGTCGCCGGTTATAATGACGGGGGCGTTTTTGCGGTCATCAAGTGCAATATGGATGTTGGCTTTGTTCTCGTCTTTGAGCGGGTCAAAGCTTTGGAAAATGATGATGTCGTAGTTGCCGATATTTGTAGGAATCTCGTGGTCGCGCTTGCCAATCTTTAAAATTTTGGCATCCCTAAAAGCAGCCGAGAGGCGGTCAACGACAAGGGATTTGCCCGAGCCCGACCGTCCGTAAAGGTAAAACGGCTCCCCCACAAGAGCGGTAAGAAATCCGAGTTGAATACAAAATTCTCGTTCCGGAATATCGACGGATAGAGCTTGCAGCAAATCGTTGATGCGTTTTGTAAGAGTCATTTTCCAATCCCTTCTTATGGTCTCCCACAAAACTGATTTGCTTTTTTGGGGGAGCTGGCTTATTTATTTTGTAAAATAACAAAAAATAGTGAGTGAAGAGTATCTAAAGTGGCCTTGGATGGGGTTATTGATTGTTTTGCAATAAAAATCAGCGGATTTTTGGTGTTTTTTTCGTTTAGGCGAGCAAAATCTTTTTCGGTAATGACTATAGGAAGTCCCTTTTTAAGTTCTTTTGAGAGAATTTGTTCAAAAGAGGCGTCGTGATCGGGACGTTTCGAAACTTGCCCGGGCTGTACCCCAAATTGGATAATATTGGTTATGAGTCGTTCCGGGTTTCCAATGCCGGTGATTACACTTGGGTGTGCGTTTGGAAGCGGATCACCCTTGGCGTTTTCGATGCTTGAAATTTTAAATTCCAAATCGGTGTTTTGAGAATTTTGTGGGTCGCCACCAATGCCGCAGTGCAAAATGAGTGCTGGTTGTTCGTGATCTTGTGCGAGGCTGCGGAATTTGCCTGCGGGAATTAAATCGCTAATGTGCGTGGGGGCGTTTTCCCAGTCAATGCGGATGGTTGTGGCTCCTACGAGGCGCGTGTCCTCGAAGCCATCGTCGCAAATGATGTAGTCAAAGTCGTTATCAATTTCGTGCGCGGTTTGGTAGCGATTTTTTGTTGTGAAAATGCTAATGCCTGGGAGCTTTTGCGTAAGCATACGTGCTTCGTCTTGGGCTTTGCTGTGGCAAAGAATTGCGATGCGCGGTGTTGGGGCCGATTGCGTGGCGAGGTCGGGTGCTTGAGTGACGATGTACTGCGCGAGCCAGGCGCAAAACGGCGTTTTGCCGGTACCCCCTGCGCGGAAACTTCCGACGATGATGAGTTTGGCGTGCTTGAGCGGTTCTCCGGGCTTTAAAAAGAGCCTGTGGTGCACCTTGTAACCTATGCGGTACAAGGCCGCTGCTGCGAACCGCATGAACTTCATGGATGGGCCCTAGAGGCAGTTCCGTTTTTGCTGTAGGTAAAGGTCTGCGAGTACGAGGGCTGCCATGCACTCCACAATGACGGGCGCGCGGACGGCAACGCAAGGGTCGTGGCGACCCTTGGCGGCGAGTTCGCCGTTTTCGCCAGTTCTGCTGGCCGTCTTCTGCGATTGCGAAATCGTTGCCGTCGGCTTGAAGGCCATGCGGCAGAGGATGTTCTCCCCGTTGCTGATTCCGCCTACGATTCCGCCCGCATTGTTCGTGCGCGTGTGGAACGTTCCATTATCGCAGTAAATTTCGTCGTTGTGTTCGCTGCCGTGCATGCGTGCGGCGGCGAAGCCTGTGCCGACCTCAAAGCCCTTGCAAGCCGGGATGCTGAGCATCGCCTGCGCGAGGAGTGCGTCCAGACGGTCGAAGACGGGTTCGCCAAGCGTAGCGGGCACGTTCTTTACGAGCAGTCGGACGGTTCCGCCGACGCTATCCATGGATTCCTTGGCGGCGAGAACCTCGGCTTCCATTTTGGCGGAGGCATCGCTGTCGGGGCAACGCACCGGAGACGCCTCGATCATCTCGTGTGTTAATTTGTCAGTATCTACGGCGGGGCAGTCCACTTGGCCAATGGAATCCACCCAGGCGAGAAATTCGGTGCCGGCGACCTGTTTTAAAAACTTCATGGCGACAGCACCGGCGGCAACGCGCCCGATGGTTTCGCGTGCAGAGCTTCGTCCGCCTCCGCGGTAGTCTCTAAAACCATATTTGAGGTCATAGCACAGGTCGGCATGACCTGGACGGTACCATTTTTCGATTTCTGCGTAGTCGTGACTACGTTGGTCTTCGTTAAAAACGGCAAAGGAAATGGGCGTACCTGTCGTTTTTCCTTCAAAAACGCCACTTAGGATTTTTACGCGGTCCTTTTCGTCGCGCGCCGTGGTCATTTTTCCCTGTCCGGGGCGCCTTCGGTCCAATAATTTTTGGATGTCCTCTTCGCAGAGGGGGAGACCCGCCGGGCAGCCGTCCAGGACTGCTCCAACGGCCTGACCGTGGGATTCACCCCAGGTCGAAACCGTAAAAATCTTGCCAAAAATGCTTGCCATATCACAAAATATAGATAAAGGCGCATAAAATCCGATTTTTTTGTGCTTATTTCGTTAAAGTTTATTATCTTTTACATTGGTTTTAGGAGATAATCGTGCCAAAGCTATTTAACATATTGACGCTTCTCGTTTTAACACTTTCTCTGGAAGTGTTCGCTCAACGACATAGCGAGTTGGAATTCGCAGGAATTCCTTTTGGTGCTACCCGTGAAACCGTCATTGAGGAACTCATGAAAATGGGTTACGACACGTTTGATCAGGGTGGGCATATCCAGGTTCCCGTATTCAAGTTTGGCGAACTTCCGGTTCAGGTTGATTTCATTTTTAATAAGAATGACAAGTTCTATGCGTTTGAAATCCGTACTGGTCGAGTAGAAGAAGCTCGTCGTGGGAAGGCCATCGAGGCCGTAGACTACATGTCTGAACAGTTTACGCTCAAATATGGCAAGCCATCTGGTGACCCCGCTGTAAATGAGCTTACGCTTCGTGCTGGCCGCAATATCTACCAGGAATGGTACGGAGTCAAGGCTTTGAACGCTGCTACTTCCGTTATTCAGCAGGGTTACAAGTTCTTTGCTATGGGCGTGGTGGAACACCGCACTTTGGCTAAAGAAGCTGTTACCGTCAAGAAGGTTAAAGAACAACCTTCTGTCGTACCGGTATTCTAGGTCGCTTCAACCAGCGACCTAAGTCTAAGCGATAAAAGCATTTAACCTCAGATTGAGGTCGGACTAGAACACGAGGCGTGACCTGCGTCACATTTCGTTTGTCTAAACTTACGTGATTTGTATCACACAAGTGAACTAATTTATTTGCAGTCGGGGCACTTGCCGTGCAAATATAGGGCGGCGGAGGTGAAGGTACAGTCCTTGGGGACCATTTGCTCGCATCCCTTTGGGGTATCCATGATGTCGATGACGGCGCCGCATTTTTCGCACTGGAAGTGGCTGTGGGGGGTGATATCGGCATCGTAGCGTAAAAAACCTTCTCCAAAGTCAAGCGTCAGAACGAGCCCATTTTGGGCTAAGAGTTCGAGCGTGTTGTAAACGGTGGTACGCGAGAGGTTCGGGTTCGTAGGCGAGAGCGCCTGGTAAATCGTATCTACCGAGGGGTGCGTCTTTACGCTGCGCAGATAATCGTAAACCGCCAGGCGTTGTGCTGACGGACGAATCTTGTGTTCCTGTAAAATGACTGCGGTAGACATGTGTCCTCGTGGCTATATGTTTTGGGACTCTCGCTTTTTCGAATCCTGCAACATGTTTTTTGCAACATGTGAATCCCGCAATAAAGATAGCGAAAAAAGGCCGGCCCGCGGGGCCGACCATCGTGATTGGAATTACTTGAAGTAGCGTCCGAGGAGCCCCTGGAAGGCACTGCCGTGGCGGGCTTCGTCCTTGCACATTTCGTGTACGGTGTCGTGGATGGCGTCGTAGCCGAGTTCTTTTGCGCGCTTGGCGAGGGCGAGTTTCCCTTCGGTGGCGCCCGCTTCTGCGGCCACACGGAGTTCGAGGTTCTTCTTGGTGTCCGCCCAGACGACTTCGCCGAGGAGTTCCGCGAACTTGGCGGCGTGTTCGGCTTCTTCGAAGGCGATGCGCTTGTAGGCTTCCGCGACTTCCGGGAACCCTTCGCGATCAGCCTGGCGGCTCATCGCGAGGTACATGCCCACTTCGGTACATTCCCCGGCGAAGTTTTCGCGCAGGCCTTGTACGACTTCGGCGTCCAAGCCCTGAGCTACACCCACCTTGTGTTCGTCGGCCCAGTTGATGGCGCCGGTCTTCTGTTCGACCTTCTCGAAGAACTTACTCTTCGGGGCGTGGCACTGCGGGCATTCTTCCGGAGCTTCCGGACCCATGTGAACGTAACCACAGACTTTGCAGACCCAGACTTTCATTTTTTTTCTCCTATTCCGCTTGGCGGATTTGATTGTTATTTTCACCCTTCGAAAAATCCTTTTGCAGAATTTCCCGAGGGACTGTTGCTTTAGACTTTGTACCAAATATTTGTAATTATTACAAATATAAATCCATTGTATTTGGTTGTCAATAGCTAAAACAATTGTTTGGGGGCTTGAGACCCGCGATTGAAAACTTACGAAACTATTTTTCCCAAAACACATGGATGTGGGAAATTTGCGAAATTTCCTTACGGAATAAAAAAAATCGCCCGTGGAATGCTTCCGCAGGCGACAAATGGAAAATGTAGGCGAGTTTAGCTCTTGAGCTTGTCGAGGGCGTCGTTCGGGCCGATGAGGAAGAGCACGTAGTCTTCCTGGAGGACGATGTCCGCGAGGTTACCGATTTTCGGAGTCGGTTCCTGCGGGTCGCGGATGGCAATGACCTGTACGCCGTACTTGTGCGTGATGTTCAAGTCCTTCAGGGTCTTGCCTACGAATTCCCTCGGGCATACGACTTCCACGATGCTGAAGCCTTCCATGAACGGCAAGAAGTCGAGCATGTTCGGGCGGTTCAGGCGTTCGGCAAGTGCGATGGCCGAGTCGCGTTCCGGGTGGAAGATGTCCGAGACGCCGAGCTTTTCCAAAATGCTTGAGTGGGCGGCACTACTGGACTTCGCAATAATGTGCTTCACGCCGAGTTCCTTGAGGTTCAGAACCGTGAGGAGGCTAGCTTCCAGGTTCTCGCCGATGCAGACGATGACCGAGTCCGCTTTTTGGAGCGGGATGCTCGCAAGCTGCTTTTTGCGGGTGCTGTCGGCGACCATGGCCTGCGAAACGGAACTGGAAATGTCCTGCACTTTTTCGGGGTGGTTATCTACGACTAGAACGTCATGACCGAGGCTCGTCAGGTGACGGGCGAGGAAGATGGCGGAGTTGCCAAGACCGATAATTACAAATTGCTTAGAAGCCATGAGTTAAATGTAGTAAATAGTGGTTAGTGGTTAGTGGTTGGTGGTTAGGGAAAGTATGGTGGCTTTGCCTCATTATGATGAAGCGCCTGCGGCCCTCGTACCTCGCTCCTTAAATCACTCTCGTCTGAAGCCTACCGAAGGTAGGCGTTCTCTCGTCTAACTCAACCCACCATTATGTCTTCTTCGGCGTACCAGGTGGTGTTTTTGGCTTGTCCTGCCACCGCAGAAATCAAGAACAGGGGGCCCATGCGGCCAACGAACATAATGCTACAGATGAGGAACTGCCCAAAGGGGGAGAGCTCCGTCGTAAGTCCCATCGAGAGTCCGCAAGTGCTGTAGGCGCTCACGACTTCAAAAAGCACCTTGAGGAATTGACCGTTATTGTCGGCGTGGCTTGCGCCCGGCGCCTCGGTGTAGAGCAAAAGCAGCGTCCCGAGGGCTATGACCACGATGGACACCACGAAAACTCGAACGGCCTTATCGACGGTCGATTCCGGGAGGGTTCTTCCCATCACCTGGGTCTTGGTGCGCCCGAGTAGGCGGTTGAACCCGAGTAAACTGATCACTGCGGCTGTAGTTACCTTGATACCGCCACCGCAGCTACCGGGGTTTGCGCCGACAAACATGATAATCACAAAGAAAAAGAGCGAAGCGACCGAGAGGCCGGGGACATTGACCGTATTGAGACCGGCGGTGCGACTGCTGAAGGCCATGAACGTGGTGCTGAGGAACTTATCGCCAATGCTCAGACCGCTGAGGGCGTTGTCCCATTCGGTGAGCGTAAAGACGAGTGTACTTGCGATAACGACAATAATGGTCCCGAAGAAGGCGATGCGCGTGTGGAGCGAAATTTTTCGCATGGCACGGCGCTTGAAGTCAAAGGCGTACTGCATTTCGGTAATGGCGAGGAAGCCAAAACCTCCCGCGAGCACCAGGATGCATGTGGTGATATTCATGAACGGGTTGCACTGGAAGCGTACGAGCGAATCCGGGAACAGCGTAAAGCCCACGTTGCAGAAGGAGCTGACCGCCTGGAAGAGCGACCCGAAAATGCGGTCGTAAAGCGGGAGGTCCGAGAGCTGCGTGTAGTAGATGACGGCGCCAATCAGTTCCAAAATAAACGTAAAGGGGAGCACAGCCTTTAAAATGTGGCCCGCGTCCACGTTACCCTCTTGGGTGTAGTTCGAGAGCAGTACGGACTGGTGGTTGAATCCCGGGTGCATGCCGGCAAGCAAAATCAAGGTCGTAGAAACCGTCATGATACCAAGGCCGCCCATCTGCATCAAAACGAGGAGAATCCAGTCTCCTACGTGGGTGAAAGTTGACGAAATGTCTACGACGGAGAGTCCCGTTACGCAAACGGCGGACATGGCGGTAAAGAAAGCTTCAATAAAACTAAGCGGGCGCGTGGTAGACGCGGGCATGTTGAGGAGGGCCGTACCGATTGCCACCAAAAGCAAGTAACCGAGCACCACGAGCGTAATGGGGTTGCTCTGTTTTTTGGTTTTAAAGATGTTCTCGGACGTGGTGTCCAAAAACGCTTGGTACTTCGACTTGAACATACGGGCAAATGTAGTAAATTGAATTCCGACCGGCGTAGTCCCTAGTGCGGAATATTCCCGTCAAATTGTGTTTTCAACAACGAACTGGCGGTTTCGAAATTACAGCAATGAACGCCCTTGAAATTCTTTAGGTTTTCGCCTGAATAAACTAGAATCTTGTTCAGCGATTCAAAGCCTGGCAGCTTGGCAAGTTTATCCATGTTTTTAAAGTAATCGGAATTCGCGCTAGATGCGGACGAAGAAGGCTGGGGTGACGAAAATTGTCGCCAGCACGAAAAGAATTATTTTCCCGAGTTTGTCCGACAAGTAAATCACTTTTTGGGCCTTCTAAAATCAATATACATCTATATTGTTTTCCCAGCGTCCCGAAAACGCCTATAAGAAAAAAGCGCGGGACACGTGAGATACGCGGGATACGTGGGATACGTGGGGTGCGACGCGTACCTGCTAAAAAGAAATTTTCTACGAATTAGCAGGTACAAAATTACTTTGTCTGTAATGAAATTGATGGAAATAGGGCAAACGTACCTGCCAAATAGGGATTTTCAGCGATTTAGCAGGTACACGCCCCCGAAAAAAGGAAGCAGAACAGGCCAACGCCTAGAATTTTTCTCCTTTTGCCCCATTTTGTACCTGCTAAAACAAACATTTCCCGAATCTAGCAGGTACAACCAACCCCAATCCTTCAACCCTAGAAGTTTTCCCAGCGTCCCGAAAACGCCTATAAGATCTCCCTTGCTGGGATACTTTGTTTTATGTGAGTTCGCAAGCGATTGGGCGTTGAAAAAATCAGAAAATCTCCATTAAACTGCATCACCCTGCAAAAAGTCCAACAGCCCTATGGTCAGGATTCCATGCTCGTCGGTCTTGAACGATAAAATTAGAGGAAGGCGATGGCGAATGATTTCCAAGACAAACATCTTTTGACAAAATTTGCGTATTTACGCTTTTTTAGTCAGATATATGTTTTTTGAATGTATAAAGCCTTGTCAAAAAAAAATCCAATGATTGAAATGTTTATCTTTACTTTAAAATAATCCATGGAGCTTTTTTTATGAACAAAAAATACCTTTTGGCTATTGCAGCCAGTACTTTGATGTTTGTCGCTTGCGGTGACGATGTTACCGAAGTGACTGAAATCCGCCAAGAAGGCATGGCCGTGCTCGAAAAGGGTGAAAAGCTTTCTAAACAGGCTTGCGATACGACGAACGTGGGCGAGATGCTTTTTGTGATGGATTCCTCCGAGGCGTTCATCTGCGATGGTGAATCCTGGCGGACGCTCAAAGGCGAAAAAGGCGAAGATGGCGAGAAGGGTGAAAAAGGTGATAAAGGTTCGAAGGGCGATTCCGGCAAAGATGGTTCCGACGGTACGAGCTGCACTGCGAAGTCCGTGAAGAATAAGGCTGGCCTCGAAGGTCTTGAAGTGACTTGCGGCGGTGCTGTTGTTGATACGATTTGGAACGGAGCAGATGGCAAAGATGGCGACGATGGAACGAATTGCTCTGCGAAGTCTGTGAAGAACAAGTCTGGCCTCGATGGCATCGAAGTGACTTGTGGCGAAACTGTCGTCGATACGATTTGGAACGGAGCAGATGGCAAAGATGGCGACGATGGAACGAAATGCTCTGCGAAGTCGGTAAAGAATAAGGCCAAGACTCGCGATGGCATCGAAGTGACTTGCGGTGAAACTGTCGTTGATACGATTTGGAACGGCGCCAAGGGCGATAATGGTGAGGCTGGAAAGAGTGCTTATGAAATCGCTAAGGAAAACGGATTTGAAGGAACCGAGGCGGAATGGCTGGAAAGCATGAAGGGGCCGTTCATTCAGGACAAACGTGATGGCAAGATTTACAAGACCGTGAAAATCGGCAATCAGGTTTGGATGGCGGAGAACTTGAACTACTCCGTGAATCCGGGTAAACAGAGCTGGTGCTATAACGATAGCGCAGAATATTGCGAGAAGTACGGTCGCCTGTACACCTGGGCGGCTGCGATGGACTCCGTGGCAGCATTCAGTAACGATGGCAAGGGTTGCGGATACAGCGTCGAGTGCGAACCGAGCGAAACCGTGCGCGGCATCTGCCCCGAAGGCTGGCACTTGCCGGATAACACGGAATGGAAAACCCTGTTTGCGACTGTTGGCGGACAAAACGTTGCGGGGAAAATGCTGAAGTCCGCCAGCGGTTGGAAAGTCAATAAAGAATCCAGTGGCAAAGGATTGGATGCCTCCGGCTTCTCCGCGCTCCCTGCAGGCTACAGAAGCAGCAGTGGCAATTTCTACGATGCCGGCAACTACGCCTACATCTGGTCTGTTAGCGCGATCTTTAGCGGCTTCGCCTACATCGTGGACTTGTACTACAACGACGTGGGTGCCGGCCAGGGACACCTCGATAAGAGCTGTGGTGCCTCAGTGCGTTGTCTCAAAGATAACTAGAGGCGCGAAGCGCCAAGGAAAGGCGTCCTTCGTAGCCTAAAAATTAGTTCGTTGGCGGTGTATAAGCACTCGGCGGTGTTGGTGCCCCTGTTCCTGCGGTGACGTGTGTATGTCCAAGGAACGAAAGCGTAGGCGTGGCAAAGTCCGCGCCTTTTCCAATTCCATGATGCGAAGGAGTGGGCGAGGCTTTATTCCAGCATCCATTCTATTGCGGACTTGACGATGATTTTTTTCCCGCAAACAAGAACTTCTCTACCTTCGTTTTGCGCAATCAGAGTCAAATTTTGGCAATGGCATTTGTCCGCAGCGCTTACTAGCGCAGATGTCTCTCTCTTGAAAATTTTTCTGTACTGATGTCGTAAGCCACCTGGACAAGTTCCTTAATCTTTCCTTGACGGCACACGGCAAAATCGAACATCCGGCAGGAGTGAACTGACCGTTCAAAAAAAATTCATTTCCATATTGACGACGGCTGTGTCAAGTCAAAACATACGCGCCTTCGCCTGCTGCAAAGACACTATTTAAAGTCTGTTTTATGAATGCGGTTCCTGGCCAGGCTATGTCAAGCCAAGTTGTATTGCTGAGAAAAGATTGTTTAGTTGCTATTAGAAAGCTGCGGCGCCAAAGCCTGTTTCAGCCAAAAAATTGCGTTTCTACAGTAAAAATGCAGTTTTGAAGGGGCTTACAAAATCCAGAAAGTTTGCTAGCAAGTCCCGACCATACGTTTCGGCTTGACACAGCCTACATTTTAGTGTACATTTGTGTATATGAAAGAAGCCCGCCCCGATGACAATTCCATTTTGCTGTACAAAGATGAAAACGGCAAGACAAATGTATCTGTCCGTTTTGCCGATGAAGATGTCTGGGTGACCCAAGTCCAGCTTGCGGAGCTCTATGACACCACTCGTCAGAATATCGGGCAGCACATCGACAATATCTACAAAGATGGCGAATTGCCGAAAGATGCAACTATAAAGAAATTCTTTATAGTTCAAAAAGAAGGGTCAAGAGAGGTCCGCCGAGAACTGGACCATTACAATCTCGATGTCATCATTGCCATCGGTTACCGCGTGCAATCTCCAGTGGCGACTCGCTTCAGGACATGGGCCACAACGCGTCTGCACGAATTTATCCAAAAGGGGTTTGCGCTGGATGACGAACGATTGAAAAATGGACACAACCGCTATTTCAAGGAACTGCTCCAGCATATTCGCGACATCCGTTCCTCTGAACGAAATTTTTATCAACAGGTGACAGACATTTATGCCACCGCTGTAGATTATGATCCCCGTAAAAAGATAACGCTGGACTTTTTTGCAACCGTGCAGAACAAATTGCATTATGCCGTTCATGAACATACAGCTGCAGAGCTGATTTACGAACGAATAGATAGCGAAAAACCGTTTGTCGACATGACTAACTTCAAGGAAAATTACGTTACTGAAGAAGATGTAAAAATTGCCAAGAATTATTTGTCTGAAAAAGAATTACAGCGTTTGAACCTGATGGTTTCTCAGTTTCTGGATTTTGCGGAATTGCAAGCCCTAGACGAAAAGCAAATGCGCATGCAGGACTGGATTGACGTCCTGGACAACCAGATTGTCATGAGCCAGAGAAAGTTACTCGAAGGCAATGGCAAAATTTCTCACGAAGACGCCATGGAAAAAGCGGAACGCGAATACAAACTTTTCAAGCAGAAGGAACTTGCAAATTTGAAAAGCGACTTCGACAACTTTTTGGAACTTCGTGAAAAGATTGCTTCGTATAATGCTTAGGAGATTCCTTTTCGTTGGTTTGATTCCGACCGTGTAATCTTCGTAATCCATACCTAAAACGATATAAGGCGTTCCATAATAGAACGACAATCAAAAAGGCAACAACTTTACGGAGCATGAAATTTTTTAGAGATCAATTAAGCGAATTTACATGAAGAAATACGCCGCAAGCGAAGAAATCCGCCATACAAATCGAACTTATCTTGTAAAAGATAAAAGCACCGGAGAAATCGCTTGCTATTTCAGTCTCCGCAATGGGCTTTTATGATTACGGACTTTCGGGGAGTCTGGCGAACATTTCGGCGACCGTGGATTTGCCGATGCGACGCGCACCTTTGATGAGTAGCGCGGTACGTCCGTCCTTTCGTGATTCTATTTTGCGCGGGCGGTGGCCTCTGGGGATTTTTTTTCTAAATTTGGGCGCGCTATGGGAAACTTACGCTCTATTTTAATGCCCATCGCGATTGTCGCCGGCATTCTGATTCCTCAGGCGCACTTTTTTGCGCCCACCCTCCCGTTTCTTATCGGGCTCATGATGTTCCTTACGTTTGTGACGAAAATCCCGCCGCAGACTCATGGATACACCTTTAAAATTGAAATGCGCTCCATTGTGGTGTGTTTTATTCTCATTGGCGTCCTTTGGGGTGTTGTTAAGTTGTTTGCGCTTCCGCGCGAGGTGCTGCTTGGCGGCGCCATCATTGCGCTTTGCCCGCCTGCGAACGCGGCGCCTGCGATGGCGAAAATGCTCGGCGGCAGCGCCTCCCTCGCTTTAAAGATTTTCTTGAGCGGAAACTTGATTGCGTGCTTCAGCATCCCGCTCGTGTTCGGCTACCTCACCGGTTCCGACGCCCCGCTCAGCGAAGTCGCGATGAAGATTTTCAATACCATCCAGCCGATTATCAGTATTCCGCTTGCGTTTGCGCTTGGGCTCCGTGCGTTCTACCCGGAACTCGCCGACCGCGCCGCGAAATTCCAGAAGTACACGATGATTGTGTGGACCGTTTCGGTGTTCATCATTCTTGCAAAGGCGAGCTATGACATTCGCGAAATGGGCTTTTGGGATTTGTGGAACAGCGGAAAGCTTCCGATGATGGCCATTGTGTCGCTCGTGCTTTGCGTGCTGCTCTTTTGGCTTGGCTGGGTCGCCGAAAAAGGCCGTCGCCCCATCGAGGGTTCGCAGAGCCTTGGGCAAAAGAACACGACGCTTGTCATCTGGGTCGCGAGCCTTTATGCAGGGCCGGTCGTGGCGCTTGCGCCTACATGCTATGTGGTGTGGCAGAACCTGGTGCTTACGTACATGACGGCGAAGATAAAGCCTGCTAAGAGTTCTGCAGCTGATACTTGCAAATAAAAAACACGAAATAAGAGAAATGCGTTTTATGAGGGCTACACTTTAAAAGTGTAGACTTTTTATTATTATGCTATTCTAAATTTTTGTTGATTTTTGTTAAATTTTGGTTAAACTGTTGACTTTTAAATAAAAAATGTATATGTTTAAAATTGAGCCTGCTAAAGGGTGTGGGTTTGGTTATGGAGATGGTTATGGATAACTCAATTGCAAAATTGGGCTTTGCGCCTGTAACTGGTTTGGCGCTGGCTTTGCTGAGTCATTTTGCGTACTCGGCGGATAATTACAAATTTGATTTTGGCGATGGTCCTGTGGCGGCTGGCTATACTCAGGTCAAATCTACGACAAAATTCAGTACGTCCCAAGGCTATGGCTTTGAATCGGGGAAGGTCAAGTCTGTAGATCGACTTTGGGACGATGAGCTTGTCACCGACTATTTGACTTGCGATGGCGAAATGATTTTCTCTGTGGTGTTGCCGCAGGCGAATTATGAGGTCACCGTTACGTTTGGTGATGGAGAAAACGAAAGCGAAACGACCATCAAGGCCGAAAATCGTAAACTCCTGTTCGATCGCGTGACAACCGCCAGTGCCGTATTCTCTACCCAGAGCGTTTCACTGCGCCGCATGGAAACCAAGAGTATTGACGGCCGTGTAACCATGAATATCAAGAGTCGCGAATCTGATTACTACACATGGGATAATAAGCTCACGTTTGCGATAAGTGGCAAGGCGCCCGCTGTTGCCGCAATTGAAATCAAGAAAAAAGAAGATGTTTTAACGCTCTGGTTATGTGGAAATTCAACAGTGGTGGATCAGTTGACAGCGCCCTGGTGTGGCTGGGGGCAAATGATTCCTGCGTTCTTTAAATCCAGTGTCGCAGTGGCGAATTACGCTGAATCGGGTCTTACGGCGAGCGCCTTTATGTCAATGAAACGTTTAGATAAACTTCTCACCGAGGTAAAAAAGGGAGATTATGTTTTTGTAGAATTCGCGCATAATGATCAAAAAAATGCGACGGATTTAGCGAATTACGAAAAAACGCTCACTTCGTATAACGATAAAATTAAGGCGAAAGGCGCGATTCCTGTGTTTGTTACGTCGACGGCTCGGCAGGGAGAACTGGACCCGCTTACGAGTGTTGGTGGGCTTCCCCAAAAAATGCGCAAGCTGGCCCAAAAGCTGGGTGTTATATGCCTTGACTTGAATCAGCGTGTGATAGAATTGCAAAAGTCTCTTGGTAAAGAAAATTATCAGCTGTATATGCATACGGCTAGCGACAAAACACATTTTTGTGAGTATGGCGGTTATGAACTTGCCCGCGCCATGCTGCTAGAAATAGAAGAAAAAATACCGGAATTGGTAAAACATTTTCGCAGTGGCTACACTCCGTTAAATACTTCAAAGCCAGATCCTGTTAACGTTCTTTCTTTGGCGATGACTCCGATTACCGAAGGAGGGCTTATCCAGGTTGATGAAAGTTCTTCGAGTGAAGAGGACGTGTTGCCTGAATCGTCGAGTTCCGTGGAGATTGAAAAAGACACTGTGAATAAAGACTCGGTAGATAAGGACTCGGTGAATATGAAGATTTCTGCTTTGCCGTCATCTCGTAATTGGTCTGTTTCGAAAAACGGGGATGGCTATATGGTGCGGATGGGGCCGATTAATGGTTCTGTACGTTTGTTCGACCCCAATGGGAAATTGTTGTTTGTTCATGACTTGATGTCGGGTGAAACCTTGCAACTTCCCCAAATGAACACCCCTGTTTTGCTACAAGTTAAACCGAGTTACCATTAACACATCCTAAAATGCGCAATCCAACCTCCCCGGAAGCGATTTCGGGGAGGTTTCCGTTAAAGAGCTGATTGACATTGAACATGTTCGCGTATATATTTATTAGGCGCTTGGGATTGATTTCGCGCTGGAGTTGGTTTATGAAATGCTTTTCAAAACATTTTATTTTGGTTGTTGCGTCACTGAGTTTGTATACAAGTGCGCTTGCACAAACTAAGGTCGTCGTGGACCCCGCAAAAAAGTACCAGACCTTCGAGGGCTGGGGCACTAGCCTTTGCTGGTGGGCCGAACTCGTTGGCGCCTGGGACGAGGCGAACCGCAACAAGTTCCTCGGCGCGATTGCCGACCCGGATACGGGCCTTGGTTACAATGTTTTCCGCTACAACATTGGCGGTGGCGACCAGCCGGGCCATAACCACCTTACGAAGGGTGACGGCGGCGGAAAGGTGCCGGGTTTCAAGCCGACGGAGAAGGGCGATTTCGACTGGACCGCGGACCCCACGCAGCGTGCGGTCGCGACGACTCTCAATAAAATCGTGAAGGAACCGATTTTCGAGGCGTTCAGCAATTCCCCTCCGTGGTGGATGACGAAGAGCGGTTGCGTCTCGGGATCCAGTGACGGTTCCGACAACCTCAAGAGCGATTACTTCGACGATTTTGCCGACTACCTCTCTGAAGTGGCTTTGCATTTCAAGACGGAATGGGGCATCACCTTCCGCACGGTGGAGCCTTTCAACGAACCGAGCGCCGGCTGGTGGAAATCGAACGGCGGCCAGGAAGGCTGCGGCTTCAAGAACAACCAGTCCGCGATGATTGTTGAACTCGGAAAGGCCCTCAAGAAAAAGGGACTGTTCCCGGAGACGTCCGTGAGCGCTGCCGACGAAACGTCCATCAAGCAGGCGTTTGAGCAGTTGGGCGGCTACACGGCCGAGGCGCTTTCGTACATGTTCCAGGTGAACACGCACAGTTATTCCGACGGCAATTACCGCTCGCAGTTCTACAATCGCGCCTTCGGCCTGAACAAGCGCGTTTGGCAGTCCGAGACGGGTCCCTTGAGCAAGAGCGGCGACGAAAACATTGCGCTCTGGATGGCCGACCGCATTATCCAGGATATCCACGATATGCACGCGGAAGCTTGGGTTGACTGGCAGATTGCGGACCCCGCCGAAAACTGGCGCACGATTTACGCTGACCACAAAAAGCAGACTTTTTCGTATATGCCGCGCTTCTACATGCATGCGGCCTTCAGCCGTTACATCCGTCCGGGGTCTCGCATCATCGATACCGACAAGCCGAACACGCTTGCCGCTATCCGTCCGGACAAGGCGCTTGTGATTATCGTGCGCAACAGCGGCGAAGGCGATAAGAAATATGAATTTGACTTGAGCGGTTTCGATAAGATTGGATCGACTGCAAAGGTCGTCCGCTTTGAGCTTCCGGGCAGTCTTAAGCCGGTCGAGGACATCGCGCTTTCGGGCAAGACGCTTTCCATGACGGCGAAGAACAACACCGTGACGACGATGGTGATTGAAGGTGCCGAAGGCGGCGTCTGCGTGCCGAGCGACATCATTCCGTACGTGAACATCGACGAGGCCGGCTGGGATTCCACGACCGAAGTGAACGTGAAGAAGGGCTCCTCGATTGTAATTGGCCCGCATCCGTGGGAAGGCGGTCGCTGGGTCTGGACTGGTCCGAAGGATTTTGCTTCTACAAGTCGTGAAATCAACTTGAAGAAGATGGACGGCACCATGAGTGGTATCTACACGGCGCATTACACGAATGCTGTCGGTTGTGAAAGTTCCGCCGATTTCAAGGTGGTTGTGGACGATCCGGACCACCCGTACGTGGAACCTCCTAAGGATACGTCTAAGGTGGACACGACATCGAAGGATACGACCAAGGACACTACAACGACGATTATTCGCAGTGTGCGTCCGTTGAACCTCGTGAATATCTACAAGTCTGGCAATGGTATCCAGATTGCGGATAAATCCCAATCGGCGAAGGAATTTTTTATGTACGACATGCAGGGCGTCCTTGTGAAAAACGTGAAACTTGCAGGGAGTCGCTATGTTTCCTTGGATGGGCTTTCGCGGGGGACTTACGTTGTCCGTGTCAATGGCGAAACCAATCAAAGGTTGTACGAAAACACCTTTAGATTTTAGACGTCTCTTTAGAGAATAGTTTGTTGTTTATGTATAAATTATTTATATTGAACAACATGAAAAAGAAAAAACTGATAACTCTACTTTTAGTAATCGTCGGTCTCCTCATGGTAACCTTCTTCGTGAGGGACTGGCTCGTGTTTTACCAATGCGGCGCTGTTGAACAATGTCTTGTTGAAAGCAGCAACTACCAGAATATCGCTAAGTTTGCGGTAACGGCCATCATGACGGTCATCGTATTCTTTATTGGCAAGAACTGCCTGTGCACTCGTGACCGCAAGTTTTTGCAGGCGGGTTTCGCGATGGCGCTCTGTGCGGATTTCTGCCTCAAGATTTTGCACAACTATTCGCACTTCCTGGATCACCGCAGCGATTACACTTTGCTCGGCATTTGCTTTTTTATGGTGGTGCAGGCGTTGTTCATTTACCGCCATACTCGAACAAGCGATACCGACAATTCCGCTCCGTGGGTTCTCTGCATTCCGTTTGGCGTGATGTTCATTGCGAATGCGCTTCACCTGTTCCGCATTTTCGAAGGCCCGACAGTTCCCATTGTGGCAACGTATGGCGCCTTCCTGATTTGCTCTCTGGTTGTCGCCTGCAAGGTTCCCAAGATGGGCTACTTCCCCGAAAAGAACGCGAGGAACGTCAAACGCGGCATGATTCTCTTCTTCTGTTGCGATGCCTGCGTGGGAATTTCCCTTGCGACCGGCCCGGACCACAGTGTACAAGAAATTGTCGCTACTATTGCGAATAATTTCGTGTGGTATTTCTACACCCCGGCTCTCATCCTCTTGGGCTTGAGCGGTTACAAGCGCAAGGAATAGTTCATTTAAGATTCTCTCTTGAAGCAAAAAAAACTGGTTCGGCTTTCGAACCAGTTTTTATTCTGTTGAGGGTACAAAAAAAGGCATACCTCCACGGTGGAACACTCGAAGCTACTATTTTGAAAAGATAGCAGTGCCTGCGGTCCGAGTTTTTCGCGTCGAAGCGCGCCTAAACTGTTCCACGAGAGCAACGAGCTGAAATAATCTTGTTAGATCGGGCGTTAATCCGTGAGGTTGCCTATATTCTAAATATACCTAACTTCCACGCTTAAATCAATACCTTTTTCGTTTCAATTTGTACTATGTCTGTCAGGTTTTTGTAAAACGTTTTGCTGATAAAATGTTTATGGAAATTACGGCCAATCTTTAGAATGGTCAATGCCTTCGTCGAGTAGCGAGGTGATGTCCTTGAGACCCTGGTCCATTTGCTCCTTGAACACCTTGGCCTGGTGCAGGCGTTTTTTGAGTTCAAAGAGCTGTTGCCCCATTTCGAGGGCGAGTAGGGCCATGCGCTTACTTGTTTCGAGATTGTACTTCCCGTAGCTTTCGTAGCGCTCGTCGATGTAGTTCAGAATTTCCTTCAAGTCCGCATCGGGCAAGTCCGTGCGAATCTGGAGTCGTTCTTTTGCGACGGTCACGCTTATGGGTCTGTGGGTTTCAAATTCTGCCATTATCGCATTCCTACGCCGAATGGATCGTCATCCATCAGCCGCCTTAGCCAAAAAAAGGGCCTTGCGAGCCTCCATTGCTCGCAGAAAATAAATCGGGTTCCTTTTCGTTTGCCCCGTGAACCTCAATAGCGGGTTCTTCTTCGTCATTGTCCGAAATCTGGTTGAAGTCCAATACGGGTTCGTCCGGGTTGATTTCCTGGGAAATGTTCTCGTTTTCGCTTTGATCTTCGGCGGGCTGTTCTTCGGAGGCCTGTGGTTCGGCGCCTTGCGCGGTTGGGCGTTCGGCGTCAGGGTTGATTGAGAATTCTGTGCCGAGTTCGGTTTCAATAGTTGCGAGGAGCTGCTTGAACTTTTCCTGGGCTTCGGCGATTTCTTCGCCTTGGGCCTGGACGGTTTCGCTCATCTTCTCGATGCAGGAGACCTTGTCGTTGAGCTCCGCGGTGAGGCGTTCGATGGCACTGTCCTTGCCGGCCAGTTGACCCTTGAGGTCCTCGAGGGCTGCGTTCTTGCCAGAAAGTTCGTTGTTGAGATTTGTGATGATGCCTTCCTTTTCGTCGATGTGGGCGTTGAGGGCGTCGATCATTTTGTTTTTCTCTTCGACCTGGCTGTTGAGGGCGGCAAAGTCTTCGTTCGTTTTGTTGAACTGGGCTTTGATGGCTTCAACGGTTTTGCTCTTTTCTTCGAGTTCGCTGTTGAGGGCGGCGAATTCTTCGTTTACCTTGCCGAACTGGGCCTTTAAAGTTTCGATGGTGTTGTTCTTTTCGTTGAGCTGGCTGTTGAGCGAGGCGAATTCGGTTCTGGCTTTTTCGAACTGAGCCTTGAGAGCGTTGATTTCTGCCTGCTTTTTGTTTAGGGATTCATCCTGGGCGGCGGCCTGGTTGGCGCGGGCGTCGAGGGCTGCCTTGCAGTCAATGAGGTTGGCGTTGGCCGATTCCAAGAGCATGTTCTTGTCTTGGAGTTCCGCTTTGGCTCCGGCGAGAGCCTGCTTAAGCGTGTCCACTTCTTGGCGGAGGTTGCGAACTGTGGTGAGTACGCCATCAACCTTTTGCGAAAGAAGACTTAAATTCTCTAAATTCATTTATTGTTCCTTAAAATATACGGGAAACGTTTACCTATAAAAAGATATATAAAAAATGAGGGCAAAGATACAAACTCTTGTTATCTTTGTGATGAGAAATCCTTTAAAGATTTCCCTGTATGGTAAAAAATGATTCCTGTGAGCGAACATATTGAACGGCGACTGGCGGAGCTTCCTGCTCTGCCGGGGGTCTACATTATGCGGAATGCGCAGGGGAAAATCATTTACATTGGCAAGGCGAAGGTCCTGAAGAACCGTGTGCGCAGCTACTTTGACGGGAGCGACCACGCAGGGCACCGTGCGGCGACGCTCATGCTGCCGTTCATTCGCGATATCGAGTGGATTATCACGGAGAGCGAGTCCGAGGCGTTAATCCTGGAAGCGAACCTGATTCGCAAGCATACGCCCAAGTACAATGTGCTTTTGAAGGACGACAAGCATTTCCCGTACCTCGCGTTCTCGGTGCACGAGCCCTTCCCGAGACTTTTTTTGAGTCGTGCGGTACGCAAGGACGGCTGTCAGTATTATGGACCTTACATGAGTTCGCGCGTGATTGGCCAGCTGCAAGACATCGCGGCGCGCCTATTCCAGATTCGCGAGTGCTCCATGAAGCTCCCGCTTGCAAAGCCTGCGAGACCCTGCCTCAACTACCACATTGGGCGCTGCAGTGCGCCTTGCGCGGGGCTTGTTACGCCGGAAGAGTACCGCGTGGCGGTGAACCGCACGCAGATGCTTTTGAACGGCAAGCGCGATGACCTGATTGCGGAATGGGAACGCGAGATGTTCGAGGCGAGCGAACGGCTGGATTTTGAAGCCGCGAAAAAGAAGCGCGACGCCATCCAGGCGCTCAGGGCGACTGGAATCCACCAGAAGACGGATGTGACGGACGCAAACCTGTGCATGGACGTGCTGAGCCTGAGGCGCAACGGGACGCTTGCCGCCGCTGTGATTTTTGAATACCGCAATGGCGTGCTTTGCGGGCGCCGCCATTACCGTTTGGAATGCAAACTCGAAGAAGACGAAGTCGAGATTTTTTCGCAGATGCTTTTGCAATGGTACATGGACGTGGACTTTATTCCGGGCGAAATCGCGACGGACGTGCCGCTCCCCGAAGAGGCGGAGAATATGATGACGGCCTTGACGGAACGCGCCCACCACAAGGTGGTTCTCACGAACCCGCAACGTGGCGAGAAACTCGGATTCCTCAAGTTGGTGGGTGCGAACGCCGACATGATTCTCGTGGAAATGCGTGCCGAAGTCCAGAAGTTCAGCGAAATCGATACGAGCGTTTTTGAACTGCAAAAAGTGCTTGGCCTAAAGAAGACCCCGTTCCGTATTGAGTGCGTGGATATTTCTCACTTGAGCGGTACCAACACGGTCGCGAGTCTGGTTGCGTTCAAGAACGGCCGCCCCGACAAGAGCAACTACCGCAAGTTCATTATCAAGACTGTTTCGGGCGTGGACGACTTCGCGAGCATGCGCGAGGTGATGACCCGCCGTATTCGCCGCCTAGAAGAAGAGGGCACGCCGATGCCCGACCTGTGGGTTTGCGATGGCGGCAAGGGGCAGGTCGACGCGACAATGGAAATTCTGAAGGAACTCGGGCACGACAAGGACCTGCCGCTGATTGGCCTCGCGAAGCGCCTGGAAGAAATCGTGTTCCCGGATGACCGCCCGAGTATTGTGCTGCACCGCACGAGCCCTGCGCTAAAGCTTTTGCAGAACGCGCGCGACGAGGCGCACCGCTTTGCCATTACGTATCAGCGCAGCAAGCGCAAGAAGGACCTCGAGGTGGAATGGCTCAAGATTCCCGGCGTGGGTCACGAGACCCGCGTGAAAATCCTGAGCAAGTACAAGAGCGCCGAGGCCTTTATGGAGGCTCCGCTCGAAGACATCGAGGATTTGCTCGGCAAGGTCCGCGGAAACAAGCTCCGCGAGGAAGTCGCGAAGTACGTCGCTGAATAAAAAAAGGCCTGCCGAAGCAGGTCTTTTTCGATGGTTAAATTCTATTCTTTTGCTGAATCATCTTGGACGCAGCGAACGTTGTAGGCTCGACCGTTTCCTGCGTCTTTGGACTGGAGAACGTGTTCCTTGGAGTCCGGTTGAACGCGCCAAGAAGAATGGTCGTTACTCGAAACCCAGTAGTAGGATTGCTGATTTTCGAGACCGTAGTCAGTGGGTTCGCCGGTTTCGCTATTGTATTTAAAGCGGCCTGCGAGAATCCACCATTCTTCGTCAACTTCTGCGTCGGCGGCTTGGATTTCCTCTTCTGTCGGGAGCCTCCAGCCACCCGGGCAGACCTTGAGCGCAACGGGTCTTGAATAGTACGAACCGTATTTTTCGCACATATCGTCGCCGCCATTAACTTTACAGAAAAGACCATTGGGCGATTTGAAGCGAAGGTTTTCGGCCATCCAGAGTTTGCCGGCGATAGTTTGCAGGGCGTAAGTCTGGCTGTCGCGAACGTCCGTCATTTTGTCGCCTTTAATAATAGGAGGGTTCTCGCTTGGAACTTCCATGGAGGCGGCTCCTTCATCGTCATCTTCAGATGAGCTGGAAGTAGGTTCCTCGGCTCCGGCGGAGTAATTCTCGCGGCACTCGTCAGACCAGCAGAAGGGAACGCCACTGCTGTAGTAGGGGTCTTCTACGGTTGCGGAATCAATGATATATACCTTTTCGCGAATGGTATCTTTTTTTACCGTAACGGAATCCTTAATAACGGTGCTGTCTTCTGGAGCGTCGTCTTTGGAGTCCTTTTTGTTTGAAGAGTCCTCTTTTTTAGAATTCTCTTTTTTGGAATCCTCTTTTTTAGAGTCTTCCTTTTTAGAGGAAGATTCTTGTTTAGCGGTAGCTTCTTCCGATGGTGCAGAAATTTCGTCGGTGCAAGCAGAAAAATATGTAAACACACCCAAAACGGCCATTAATGTAATGATTCGTCTCATGTTCCCAAATATACTTTACAAATTCTGGGGTTAACAGCAAAAAGTTTTTTACTATCTTTTATATCACTATGACGAACGTTGAAATTTTCGACACCACTTTTGCCATGACCATCTTGGTCATCATGGCTATTTGCATTCCGACAATTCTCCTTTTAGCCAACTGGTTCCTCCACCCGGGTAAAATCAAGCAGGTCCTTATCAAGGGTTCGTCCTACGAGTGCGGTTTGGCCCATGTTTCCGGTACGGCTAATGAACGTTACCCGGTGAAGTACTACATGGTTGCCATGCTTTTCTTGGTGTTCGACCTCGAAGTGGCGTTCCTCTACCCGTGGACCATCCAATTCCTGGCTGGTGGCTGGGAACTCCTCTTTGTGCTCCTCGGATTCCTCGTAATTCTCGAAGCCGGCTACCTCTACCTCTACAAGAAGGGCGTGCTGGACTGGACGAGCATTAAGGACTAGCTTAGAAATTCTATCTCAAGTAACAAAAAGCACGGGCTCCTGTTGAAGAGTCCGTGCTTTTTAGTTTTATGCAAATGGGTTTGTTTTAGAAGGCTTCTCTTACGTAGAACGTAAGGCCCAGGTGTTTGAAATCGATCCAGGAGAAATCGCCGCGAACAAAGAGTCTCTCGCTGGTGTTGAGGGCGAACTGCCCTCCGAAGCCTAGCCCGGTATGCCACTTGTTGCGCATAAGGTCGCTAAAGTAGTTGCCCGTTTTGCCGCCCTCGAAGAAGATTGTTCCTGCGAGGCGCCAAAAGAGTGTTTTGCGGAACTCGGCTTGCAGGAATAGGGCCTGCTTGCCGTTAAAGTAGTTCGTTTTGACGCCGCGGAAACGTTTGATTCCATCGGGCCCCGCGAGCATGTCGAATGGTACGTTGCCGCTCACGCGCTGCCACAGGAATCCTGTTGCCATGGAGGTGTTCCAAATGAATTCAGTGAATCCTCGCAGGTCGAGTTTTTCGACGTTGTAGTCAAAGTCGCTAAAGGCGCCTTCAAAGAAGTCTTGTTCCCATTGCAAAAAGAAACCGTGGCGGGACCAGTTCAGGTTGTCGCGGGAATCGTAGCCAATGTGGTAGCCGATGCTGTTGCGCCAACCGTCTACGTCGCCCGGGAAAACGATGGGGCCGTCGTAGTTCATGTGGTCGAATTCGCTGTGGTTGATTTCGTAGTTCAAGCCGTAGCGGATGTTCGAGAGGGCTGGCGGAAGCAAAAAGTTTGATTCAATATAGCCTTGCGAGTATAGCGTTACGCGGTCAAATTGGCGATACTCGTCCATGTCGGGGTCATTCCCGAAGCCGTAGAAGTTGCTTGTCCAAGTCTCGTAGTACAAGTAGATTTTTGCAGAGAGTTGGTCGTGCAAAAAGAACATGAGCGGGGAGATCGAGATGGAGTACTGGTCTTCGGTGGTGCCGTAGGCGATAACGTCGAGTTCGCTGGTGCGGCCGCCTTTATGGCTAGGCTTAAAAAAGATGTTGCCCATTAAACCGTACTCAAAATGGGTCTCTTCGGTGTAGCCAAGTACAGGGACAACGGCGAATCTTTGAAAGTCATCGTCTATGTTTTGCGCAAGGGATATGCCTGTAGCGCAAAAGAGTGCGGTGCAAAACTCGAGGGCGGATATTTTCACAAGTCAAAATTACATTTTTTTGGGCGTTTGCGGGTTCAGTTGCTATCTTTAGGCTATGCCTATTCTCTCTGCACAAAATATTTTGCTTCGATTTGGCGGTCCGCCGCTTTTAGACAACGTTTCTTTTGATATCGAGGCGGGAGATCGCATTTGCCTAGTGGGCCGGAATGGCGAGGGCAAAAGTACGCTCCTCAAGATTTTGACGGGCGAGATGGAGGCGAATTCTGGCGATATCGTCAAGAAGTCGGGCTTAAAGATTAGCCGCATGATTCAGGAGATTCCTGCGCATATCGACGGTACAGTCCGCGATATTGTGATGGGGAACGTCGGGGCTGCGGTCAACGGCACCCACGATGCCCATGCCGAGGCAATTCTCGGGAAGACGGGCATCGCGGCCGACGCTTTGTACGATGAACTTTCCGGCGGGCAAAAGCGTCGCGTGCTCTTTGCACGTGCCGTTGCCGAGGACCCGGACCTGCTTTTGCTGGATGAACCCACGAACCACCTGGACATACCCGCCATCCAGTGGCTGGAAGGGATTGTTACCCGCCTGAATTGTGCCGTGATGTTTGTGAGCCATGACCGTGCGTTTGTGCGCCGGACCGCGACCCGCATTTTTGAACTGGACCGCGGGCGCGTTCGCAGTTGGGATTTCCCGTACGATAAGTTCGTGCAGTTCCGTGACCAGGCTCTGGCCGAAGAAGAAAAGGCGAACGAACTTTTTGACAAGCGCTTGGCCGAAGAAGAAGTTTGGATTCGCAAGGGCATCCAGGCGCGGCGCACCCGTAACGAGGGGCGCGTGCGAGCGCTTATCAAAATGAGGCAAGAACGCGCGGAGAGGCGCTCGCGCGTCGGATCGGTCAACATGCAGATTACCGAAGCCGAGCGATCCGGGCGCCTGGTCGCCCGCCTTACGGACGTCTCGTATTCTTACGACGGCATGCCCCTCATTAGCAATTTTAGTGCCGAAGTTTCCCGTGGAGACCGCATTGGCATTGTCGGCCCGAACGGTAGCGGTAAAACCACGCTTTTGCGCCTCATTCTGGGCGAACTCACGCCCAACGAGGGTAACGTGCGCCTGGGAAGCAATTTGCAAATAGCCTACTTTGACCAGATGCGCACCCGCTTGCGCGAAGACAAGAGCCTCATTGAGAATATTGGCGACGGTCAAGCATACATTACGTTGAACGGCGTTAAACGCCATGTGTTAAGTTATCTGCAAGACTTTTTGTTCTCGGCCGATCGCGCCCGCGGACCCATTAGCGCCTTGAGTGGTGGCGAACGCAACCGACTTTTGCTCGCCTGCCTCTTTAGTCACCCGAGTAACGTACTTGTACTCGACGAACCGACCAACGACCTCGACATGGAAACGCTCGACCTTTTGGCCGAACTTCTTGCGGACTACAACGGCACCGTGATTACCGTGAGCCACGATCGTGCCTTTTTGGATTCCGTCGCGACAGGCATTTTTGCTATCGAAGAGAATGGGAATGTATTCGAGGCCGTCGGTGGTTACAGCGACTACGAAGCGAACAAGAAAATGCGCGACAAGGAAGCCGCCCGTGCCGAGCAGGCTAGGGCCGAACAGCAGGCCCGCTCGCAGTCTGCTACATCTTTGGCAAATGCCGCCCCTGTAAAAAAGAAAAAACGCAGTTACAACGAGGAACGCGAATACAACGCCCTTCCCGAAAAGATTGACAAGCTGGAAGCCGAAATTGCCGGATTCCAGGCGGAGCTCTCTAAACCTGAGGTTTACACCAACGCAAACCGCATTTTGGAACTCCAAAAAGAGATTTCTGATCGCGAATCGGAGCTTGAAAAGGCCTACGAACGTTTCGAAATCCTGGACGCACTCTCTTAAAACCTTGGACGCCCTCTTCTAAAAGCAAAAAAAAACGGCTTTTTTGCGCTAAAAAAGCCGTTTACAAATTATCCATATGATTTTACAAAGAATTTGTGACGAATATCACAAATGGATATAGTTTTATTTTAGATAAATATATAGTAAAGGAGCTTTGGATGAATCTGGCAAGGATTTCATTGTTAATATCGGCAACTGCCGTTTCTATTTTTGCTGCTGATCCGTTAATTTCTTGGGACGACCAGGGTGCGGGAGACGCTACTCCTAAAATATGGTACGATTATAGCTACAAGGGCAAGAATACGTCGAAAAAGGATGTCTCTGTGGATTTCGTTGAACCGGACTCTACAGAAACTCCGTATGTTATGAAGGCTACATTTACAGCTAATAGCGAAAAGGCTACGGGTGGCGCGGGTGTTGGCTTCTACTGGAAAGTGAACGCCAATTATGATGGAGTGTATTTTGCAACTGCGGCGAATTATGCCGGCGTTTGCATGACTTATTCGTCCACGGCTCCGTTCCGCATGGACTTTAAGCAGCTTGAACTTGAGAGCAATTTCTACGGAACTCTAGTCGCTTCGACTAATGGCGTATCGAAAACGACCTTCTTTGCGTTTGAGGATATGACTCAAGGCTGGGAGGATGATGAAAGTACGATTCCTCGCAAGCTGAACCACCTTTTGGGACCTCAATTCAGCTTCAAGGGTGAATACGCCAAAAAGTACAAGGTGCTAGAGAACGAGGTCAAGATTACCATGTTCTCCCTTGCGGACGAATGCCCGAGCCATGCGCCGGTGGTCAAGGCTACCCACGATGCCGAGGAAACGGAGGATCTTGCCGAGGGCGTTAAAAAGGTTGTCGCCTTGTCTGATATTTTCGAGGATGCCGATGGTGACGATTTGACTATTACCGTGGCAGCCTCTAGCAAGGAAGTGTCTATTCTTGACCCGAAGGAATCCTATGGTCTGACGGATAAGGTGACCTTCCAGTCCATGGCGAACCCGGAAAACGACGCCGAGGTGACAGTGACCTTCACGGCGAATGACCCGACTAAAAAGACGGCTACATACAAACTGACATTCGTACTCTCCGATACCGAAAATGCACCGACAGCGGAAAATGATTCTTACACCATGAAAGAAGACGATACGTTAAAGGTTACTGTTTTAAAGGGTGTTCTTGCAAATGACTTTGATGCTGATGGAGATGAATTTGAAGCGATTTTGTATAATCCGCCTGCTCATGGTACAATAGAAGAGTTTGAAGAAACAGGAAAATTCGTCTACATTCCAGATTCAGACTACTATGGTGAGGATTCATTTACCTATGTATTGAATGAACTTGCTCGTGAAGATAATCCGGAATATATCCCTCAGATGAGTAATCCTGCGACCGTTACTATCACGATTGAAAATGTGGATGATCCTGCTGAATTGAAAATCGTTGATTCCACAATTTATGTAGGTGACAAAGAGCAAATGCTTGGTGATACCATTGTTGTGGATGAAGATTTTGAAACCTTTGAAGTTCAAATTCCTGCAGCAAATGTTGTATTTAAGGATCCAGACGCTCAAACGACGGCTGGGGCAGCCGTTATGGTCCAGAGTAAGGGTGTTGTGTCTGTATCCAATGTCTCAAAGGTTGTCTCGAGTTATGTCTTTGAGGTGTCTTCGGTGAAAAATGCCAATGGCGTCGCCAAGATATTCTTGTATGTCGTTGATGAGAAGGACTCTATTGGAGTCAATATGTACGTGAAGGTCAATCCTGTTGCTGACCCGCCGGTGGCTACTGCAGATGCGTATATTGCGACTCAAAATAAATCCTTGGAAGTGGATGCCAAGAAGGGTGTTCTTGCCAATGACGAGAATCCGGATAACGCAAAGGATACACTCACGGCGATTTTGGTAGATGCTCCTGCTAATGGCGAATTGAGTTTCAATATTGATGGAAGCTTTACCTACACTCCCGAAGAGGATTTTGTGGGTGAGGATGAATTCACCTATATGGCAGTAAATTCTGATGAGGACGAATCTGAAGTCGTTACGGTGACCATTACCGTTAAGGAAGACTTGAAGCCTACAGTGCTTGTGGATGCGGAGACACTTGGTTTTACCCAAACGGAAGATTTCACTAAGACAATGACGTTTGTCCGTACCGAAGTGGAATCTTGGTTCAAGAGCAAAACTGGCGGTGATTTGGAATATAGCGCAAAGAGCGATGACGGTAAATTGGCTGTCACGATGACTGCGACGAATTCCTTGCAAATCAAGTCCGTCAGGGATTCGTGCGGTGATGCCTATGTGACCGTTTATGCAACTGATGGCGATTACACTCCGGCAGAAATTAAGATTCATGTAACCATTACGCCTGTGAATGATAAACCGATTGCCTATAAGTCCGATACCATTGTTGTAAAGGAACTTAAGGATTGGTCTGTTCAGGTGGCGCTGCTTGATTGGATTAAGGATGCCGACGGTGATACGTTGACTTACGAACCCATTCTTACGGCGACGCAAGAAAAGGCTATTGCGACATCTATTAAGGGTGACACGTTGACGATTTCTGCTGTTGAAACGCATAATTTTGTTATGGGCGAAAAGATTGCCTTTAGCATAAAAGCTACTGATGCCGAAGCCGCGACCGTGAACTTTAAAATAGTCCTCTTTGTGGGAGAAGGCTCTAACGTTATAAAGCCGGTCTTGGCCCAGCCGAGTTCCACCTGGCAGAATGCAGTTATGGCTGAATCTGGCAAGGTTACGATTCTTGACATGCAGGGCCGCGTAATGTGGAGCGCCAAACTCCCGGCAAGCGAAGCCGACGTGCGCGCCGCCGCCGCCCAAGTGCAGGGTCGCAAGATTCTCCGCGTGAACAAGCAGACTTGGACCATCAAGTAATTGGGTCCCGGCTACATAATATTTAAAGACGGCGTGCAGCGGCACGCCGTTTTGCCTATATTTAGGTTATGCTTAATACAATTAGGGCTATTAGCCGTTTTCTTTCCACTTACACTTCCGCAGTAGTTATCGCGAGCGCTGTCGTGGCGTTTTTTCTCCCAGTCCTTTTCGGCTGGGTTCACGGGGATGTAAGTTCTGTCATTCTCGGAGTCATCATGCTTAGCATGGGTTTGACCATTACCCCGCAAGATCTCCGGAACCTCATGAAGTGCCCATGGCACATCTTGCTTGGCGCTGTGGCGCAGTACACCATTATGCCGCTAATTGCATTTACGCTGACCAAAGTTTTCGGGCTGGACCCGTACCTCGCCGTGGGCATTATTTTGGTGGGTTGCTGTCCGGGTGGCGTTTCAAGTAACGTCATGAGCTTCCTCGCGAAAGGTGACGTGGCGTATTCTGTGAGCATGACGATGGTAAGTACACTCCTCGCTCCGATTATGACACCGCTGCTCGTCCTTTGGCTTGCCGACACGAGCATCAACGTGAATGCCGTCGGGATGTTCCTGAATATTTTATATGTAACTGTCGCACCGATTACTATCGGGTTCTTTTGCAACTACTTCTTTGGTAAGAACGTAACCTTCAAGGAAATTCAGTCCAACATGCCCGCCGTGAGCGTTATCGGCCTTGCCCTGATCGTGGGCGGCGTGATTGTGACCGTGCGCCCGCAACTTTTTGCGAATGGCCTTGGCCTCATCTTCCTTGTGCTTGCGGTGGTGTTTTTCCACAATGGCTTCGGCTACCTGCTGGGCTATGGCGTGGGGCGCCTCTTCAAGTTCAATTCTGCGAAAAAGCGCACCATCGCAATCGAGGTGGGCGTGCAGAATGCGGGCATGGCGACCGTGCTTGCCGCGGGTTTCTTCGCGAACCCGGAGAACGTAGCGCTGCACCCCGAAGCCGTGCTGTGCGTGGTGCCGTGCGCTATCAGTTGCGCCTACCATTCCATCTCGGGGACTATCCTTGCAGGCATTTTCGCCTGGTGGGATGGCAAAAAGGCGTCGTAAAGTAAACGACTATTTATTCGATGGTGAAGTAGGTGTCGTAGTAGATGAAGGGGCGTTTCTTCTTTTTCTTGAACTTGCCCTTTCCCTTGCCGCCGTCCTCGAGACCCGTAACCAGGTCCTGGACGCCGCCCATGTCCACCTTGTTCATGTCCTCTTCTTCTTCGGGTTCCTTGACCTTGAAGTAAGGAATCACCAAGTCAAAATCTTCCTTGGCGACATCCCTCTCGAAATTGAAGGCGTATTCCGTTTCGGTGTTGCCGTCCTTGGTGCGCTTGCTCGAAATGTTGATGCTCACGAGGCGCGCGTTGAGCGTTACGGCGTCAAATTGAACGTCCATGTCCAGGGCGTATTCTTCGAGCGGGAGGGTTGTTTTAGAAAAGCAGAAATCGCCGATGCTGTTAAAAACGCCGTCCAGTTCCACACCGTACTTGATGAGGTTGCGAAGCATCGTGTGCGTGGCGCCGTATTCCATGGCCTTGAGGGTGAACCTGGACTTGACCATGAGTTGCTGCAGTTTCAGGGAATACTTGTCTAAGCGCGAAGTGAGGTTCATTTCTAGTTTATGTTCTTTTGCCATGGTCTATCCTTTTTTTGGGAGGGAAATATAATTTAAATTTTTTTATATTTTGCGTTCCTAAAAAATCAAGAAGGGGAGATATTATGGGAAAAATATATTTTTTGGCTGTTGCTGCCTTTTGTGTTATGTTTGCAGCTTGCGGCGACGATATTACCGAAATCCATCAAGACGGCGTGTCCGTGCTTGCGAAGGGCGAAAAGCTTTCGAAGCAGGTTTGCGATTCGACAAACGTGGGCGAATTGCTCTTTGTTACGGATTCCAGCGAAGTGTTTTTCTGCGATGGCGAATCTTGGGGGAGGCTCAAGGGCGCGGACGGCAAGGATGGGAAAGACGGCGCTAATGGTAAGAATGGTGCCGATGGCAAGGATGGGAAAGATGGTAAGAACGGTGCCGATGGCAAGGATGGGAAAGATGGCGCTAATGGTAAGAACGGTGCCGATGGCGAGGACGGCGAAGATGGAGAAAGTTTAATAGCTTACCCTGGCGTTATGGGCCACTTCATAGATAATCGAGATGGTCATGTATACAAGACGGTTGTTATCGGCACCCAGACTTGGATGGCCGAGAACCTGAATTACGCCTACACTGGCGTACCTTATAATTATAGCGACAGTACTTCCGATTCCACCAGCTGGTGCTACGATAACAAGCCCGACAACTGTACCAAGTACGGTCGCCTTTACACTTGGGCTGCCGCCATTGACTCTGTGGCCTTGGCGAAAGATCCCAAGAAGCCGCAGTTCTGCGGTTTTGGCGCTGATAAATGTGTTTTGCCTACGGTTGTGCGTGGCGTGTGCCCCGAAGGCTGGCGCCTGCCGAGCGACGATGAATGGAAGGCGCTAATCACGGCTGTTGGCAAAACTGATATTGCCGGGAAAATGCTGAAGTCTGCCGATGGTTGGAATGACAATAAAGAATCCAGTGGCAATGGATTGGATGCCTACGGCTTCTCTGCGCTCCCGGCAGGTAGCAGAGGCTACGATGGCAAATACAACAATGCAGGCGACATCGCCCTCTTCTGGTCTGCTAGCGAGCACTCTGGCCTCGCCGGCTTCCTGGACTTGTACTACGACTTCAACTTTGCCAATTTGCTCACCGGCCCTAAGTACAGCGCGCATTCCGTTCGTTGTCTCAAGGACTAAAGCTCGCTAGATGAGAAATTTTTGAATACTGTTAGCCATCATTACTCCTTTTCGTAGGCAACAAATAGGCCCTTAAAGCATTTCCGGAACTTGTCGTATTCTGGGTCCTTTCCCAGCGCCGTGTAAGGGTGTCCCTCTATCAGATTGTGCCCCGTAAACTGGTCGTTCGTCGCATATTCTTTTGATAGGCACACGTCCTCTGTGGCGTCAATCATTTCCGGATGGAACAGGCAGGTATCTCCGTCGGCGACGATTTTGAAGGGATAGCTCTTTTTTTTCTCGTTGTGCACCAGGTTCTCTGCGGAAAGTTCAAACCGCTTCCCTTTCCGGGTAAAAGCAATGGACGTATTGGTCCGCACAAAATCCTCGCAGGGCGCACAGTTTTCGTACCATTCCTCTTCCGTCAAATGCACTTCTTGGGTGAACATTAAATTCCAATCTGGCGCCCAGACGTAGGTGTCGTTGTATTCCTCCACCTGATGCGGATGCCACGTTCCATCCTGCTCGGCAACAATATCCTGCATCATCACGGTAAAGGCCTCCGTGCTCGTGATAGGGGCGTCATCCTTGAGGGAATACTCCCAGATTGCCGTAAGCCCGGAGACAATGAGATATTTAGGAGTGAAAATTTCGCTTTCCTCCTCCTGCCGAATCCAGCGGCCCCCCAGGGCACTGCCATCATTAGTCTCCCGCAGGTAGGTTTCCACAACATACTCTGAATTTGAGAAGACGAGAGTATCTCCAGAGAGATAGTAATTGTAATATTTGTCGGAATCATCCCTTTTTGGGTCCCATACCAGTTTCCCGTTCTTGGCGTAACACATGCCGTTGAAATGATAGACTATGTAGGAATGGAGGGTGTCGAATACGTAATAGCGCAATATATCATCGGTAATGAGGTTCGTTATTTGGCTGGGAACGATTTTATTTCCGCTAAAATTCTCGGAATCGTCATTAGGAACTGTAGATGTGGAACAACTACAGAAAATGACACACAACAATGCGCCTAGTATATGGAAAAATGTTCCTGTTTTAACAAAGATTTTCGCCATGGGATTAGGAAGAAATGTAAAAAATCAAGTTTCGTAAGCGCCCCTTTCCGGAGATATTTATAATCGAAATGGCTTGACTGTGCCAAATTCGGTATTTTCCATGCATACATCCGAACAACTGACGATTCAGAAAGTTCCCCTTCTTTAAAGATATGCTTAGTCACCTCTAAAAATTCAATTTTCAAAAATTTGACATAGTTCACTCTGCTTGCTCGTCAAAAGCTCGCAAGACGAGCGATGCAGAAAAATGCTTGCACTTTGCAAGCTATTTTTCTATATCCGAGTCGCAGCAGCGGACGCCTATACAAAACTTGCCACTTCAGTGGCTTAGTTGAGTTATCCACTTTGTGGAAAAGCGTCAAATGCAGGCCCATAAATGGTCCGGTACTTTCCTCGCTTCGCTTAGTTGGTTGCGACTCTTCGCGCTGGTTCAACAAGTTGCAAAAGCTGGGCCTCATCAATGATCAAGCAAGTTTACTCGCGACACTCGGCTTACGGAATTAAAATTCTTTGCCATGGCACGTACGAGCCCCTATAAATTTTTAATGGTATGGGTTTAATGGTTAAGATAAATGGTACCTGCTAAATTGCCGAAAACTCTTATTTAGCAGGTACGGCACAGAAAGTTGCGTTGAAGACTAGCGCCAAAAAAGATTTTTCAGGCCGTCAAACGGGATTTGTACCTGCTAGATTCGGGAAATGTTTGTTTTAGCAGGTACAAAATGGGACAAATGTAGGGGAAATCCACGCATTGACCTGATCTACTTCCTTTTTTCGGGGGCGTGTACCTGCTAAATTGTAGAAAATCCCTATTTGGCAGGTACGTTTGCCCTGTTTTTATCATTTCTGTTGCGGACAAAGTAATTTTGTACCTGCTAATTCGCAAAAAAAATCTTTTTAGCAGGTACGCGGCATTTTTTCGCCATAATTTTTGATTTCCTCGTGCTCAAAAGAATTATTTAACCCATATATGTAGAACCGCCGGGCTGCCGGATTTCTTTATGTTCCGTAATGGAGATGTTTTATTATATTCAGAAGAAGGCGGAGGTTTTGATGAAGGGATTTGCTTTACTTGGAATTGTTTCTGCGCTTGCTTTTGGATTGAGTGCTTGTGGCGACGATAACAGCAGTTCATCGCCCGTTGATTTGATTGATGTCGAAAGCAGTGCGGTTGTCGATGATGGACTTTCCAGCTCTTCGGCGGATCCTTTGTCCGGCGGCTCTGCAAACTTGTCCGGTAGTTTCGCAAATTTGTCTGGCAGTTCCGCGGCGGAGTCGTCGGATTCCGTGACACAGAATTCAAGTGCCGCGGACTCTTCGTCTGTCAACTCTTCCTCGGGAAAAAATCCCGCGGAATCCAGCAGCGGTGCAGGCGTTTCGTCAAGTTCGGTGGCTTTAGGCGATACTACCGCAACGGTCGCCTATTCCCTCAAGCCTTTCAAGGGCCCGCTTGCCAATCCGCACAAGGGCTTTACGCTTCTTACCGAGGGCGCCTGGAATTTTGTTCCGGAATTTGAATTCGGCCCCGATAAGAATGGCGCCTGGAACGTGATTACTTATGGCTCCGGTTACCAGCGCTGGGATAAGCTGAATCCGGGCAAAGGCGTTTACGACTGGTCCGTGCTGGAAGATTTGCTGAACGTGCTTCAGGAACATGGCTTGGGTTACGCTTTGCGCGTGTTCCCTTATTCGCCCTCGTACATTCGAAACAGCAGTGCGCCTGCAAGCGAATACGACTGGACTCCGGAATGGGTTTATAAAGAGGGCGCGAAGAGAGATACTGCGGTTTTCCAGGATAACGGTGTCCGTGCTCAGGTTCCTGCGTGGGAAGATCCTGTTTACTTGAAGGCCGCGAAGGATTTTGCGACCGCCTTGGCGGCAAAGTACGATGGCGATCCGCGCTTGGAGTATATCGACGTGCGGACCTTCGGGGAATGGGGCGAATGGCACGTTTCCCACCTGGATGGCAGCGACATGCCGTCATTGAAAATCCAGAAGGAAATCCTGGATCATTACGCTTCTGTTTTCAAGAAGACTTTACTTGCCTTGCCTTCTGACGCTTACGGCGAAATTTACACCTACGCTTTGGGCCTCGGGATTACCAAGCGCGACGACGGCTTTATCGGGATTCCCGGAACCGCGGATTCGCTGGTGCGCGCTTACAAGGCGGGGCTCCCGACCATTGCAGAAAATATCGGCAGCTACGAAAGAATGCTGACTTTTGACAACCATAGTTACATGAGGTGGACGCCGGAACGTTGGGTCCACGAAATCACGACGGCCCACTTGACCTACTACGTGCTGGAACAGGAAAGCGATTGCGGATTCCAAATCTACAGTGAACACAAGGACCTGGTGGATTCCATGACCCATGTCATCGGTTACAATTTCAAGGTGGAAAAGGCGGAACTCTTGACCATCGCTAGCGACAAGGAAACAACGAATACTTTAAACATCACGGTGAAGAATACGGGCATTGCGCCGTGTTTCTTTGACGTGTATGTGGTGGCGGAATTCGTGGACAGCACGGGAGCGGTTCTTGAACAGCTTGGCAAAACCGTCAAGGTTTCCAAGGGAACGTTCAAGGACGAAATGGTTCGTGATTTTACTTTTGCAAATTCCGTGCCGGCGAAGCAGACCAACGTAGCGGCGCTGCCGGGCGTTTCTGTCGCCCTTTCTATTTACGAAAGCGAAGACGCTTTCAAGAGTGGGAAGAATCCTACGGTGCGTTTCGATAACGACGGGCTCCAGGCGAACAACAAACTGCTGCTGAAACCGTAAACAAAAACTGGCTAGACAGAGTCTAGCCAGGAATCCCAAAAATTTTGGTATTGCGATTACTTCGCCATCGCTTCGGTGTCAAGAGCGATGAGAAGTTCTTCGTTCGTTGCGACAACCATGGCGGTTGGCGTGCCGTCCTTGCTAATGATGTGGCCGGATTCCTTGCCGCTCTTCATGTTGCGATCGTCATCGATTTGGTAACCGAGGAGCTTGAGGTTTTCCATTACAGTCTTGCGGACGAGGAAGCTGTTTTCGCCGATGCCACCGGTAAAGACGAGAGCGTCGATGCGCGGGAGGGCCATGGCGATGCCGCCGATTTCGCGGGCGAGCTTGTAGCAGAAGGTTTCAATGGCGATTTGGGCGCCAACGTGGCCTTCGCTTGCGGCCTGCGACAAGGTGCGCATGTCGTTGCTTAAGCCGGAGAGGCCGAGTAAGCCGGATTCCTTGTTCACCATCTTGTCGAGGCGGTCAATGTCGTAGCCGTATTTTTTGCTGATGAAGAAGAGGATGGCCGGGTCAATGGAACCAGAACGCGTGCCCATGATAAGGCCGTCGAGCGGGGTGAAGCCCATGGTGGTGTCGGCGCACTTGCCGTTGAGAATGGCGGAGCAGCTGGAACCATTACCGAGGTGAGCCGTGATGAGGCAGGTTTCTTCGGGCTTCTTGCCCAAGATTTTGCAGGCTTCGGCGGTCACAAAGCGGTGGCTTGTGCCGTGGAAACCATAACGACGGATGGCCGATTCTTCGTAGAACTTGTACGGAATGCCGTAGAGGAAGGCCTTGCGCGGCATGGTCTGGTGGAAGGCTGTATCGAACACGGCGACCTGCGGGAGTTTCGGGAAGAACTTCACGGCGCATTCCATGCCGGTTGCGTGTGCGGGTTCGTGCAGCGGGGCAAAGAGCGTGATGCTGCGAATGTAGTCGATGACTTCCTGGGAAACTTTTTCGCTCTTGATGTACTTGCCGCCATGCACCACGCGATGGCCGATGGCTTCAATCGTGTCGATGAGCTTTTGATCGCCGAGGAACTTTTGCACTTCGGCGACGGCTTCGGCGTGAGTGGGGCAGTTGAAGTTGAAGTCAATCTTGCCTTCGGGGCCCTTGGCCTTGATGTGGCCGTCGACGCCGATGTTTTCGACAAGGCCGCTCGAAATGGATTCCTGGGTCTTGGTATCGATTACGGCAAACTTCACGGAGGAGCTGCCACAGTTGAGAACGAGAACTCGCATTTTAAACCTCTTTAAATATTTTACTGTTTATAACTCAAAAGATATGAAAAAATTGGCTGGCGTTTGGGCTTAAAAAAATTAAATTATGAAAAATGTTTAAGAAAATTGCTGAATTTGATAATCGGGTTTCGGTTTACTGGACAAACCGCCATTTTTCGGCACGCGCCGAAAAGTTCCTCAAGTTTTATGTGCGCCTTGGCGATGGTTATGTTTGGGTGCTTTTTGCATTATTTGTATTTTGGCGCGTTGGTTTAGAAAGTTTTTTGCCCATTCTGTGGCAGGCGCTGATGGCTTTGGCAGTGAGCCTCGTCATTTACGAGGTAGTGAAACTCAACACCAAGAGGCCGAGACCGTTTGCCGCGAATCCTGAAATCAAGGCCGAGGTGCCGCCGCTCGACAAGTACAGTTTTCCCTCGGGTCACACGATGAACAACCTCGCCGTGGCAAGCGCCGTGTTCTTTGCGGTGCCGCAATTCGGTTGGGTCATGATGCTGCTTCCGCTGACGTGGGGGCTTTTGCGTGTGTACTACGGCGTGCATTGGCTGACCGACGTGCTGTGCGGATTCGCGCTTGGCATTTTGAGTTTTGCGATTGGCCACATGATTTGGATTGCCTTTTTTTAAGGGGGCATAAGGGCGAATTTGTTATGCCTGAATTTGTACAAGCGAAAGATTTTTTTGAGAGCCTGAAGCCGACGGAACGTGTTTACCTGTTAATCCGTCACAGCATTCGTCGTCACATTACGCCGCAGGATTCAGACAACGGGGCGCATGTAGGGCTTACGGATGAAGGCCGTGCTTTGGCCATTTCGTTTGGCAGGCTTTTCCCTGCGGGGGATGCTGTTTATTTTAGCAGTCCGGTGGGCCGATGCATTGATACCGCCAAGTGCATTGCCGAAGGACGTGCCATGAGCTCGGTGGCGCGGGGCGCGGCACTTTCCGAGACGCCCGCGGAATCAAGTGCGCGAGGCGCGGCACTTTCCGCAACGCCCGCGAATTCAAGTGTGCGGGTCGCCGCACTTTCCGCAACGCCCGCGGAATCAAGTGCGCGAGGCATAGCACTTTCCGAGACTCCCGCGGCATGCCCGGCTGCGTTGCTAAATTCGCGTGCGGATGTGCCTGTGGAAACGGACGAGGCGCTCGGCAGTTTTTACGTAAAAGATTACGATGCGTATTTGTCTGTATTGAATGAACGTTTTTACCAGAATATTTGCGCCTGGCTCGATAGCGATAATCATCCGGCGTTTTACCCGCTTGCAGAGCGCGCCGAGGAATTGCGGCAGTACATGTTCCAAAAGGGTACAGCGCGGTTCAACATTTTTTCGACGCACGACGCCTGGGTGGTGCCAACGCTTGTGCATTTTTTGGGATTCCATTTTACCCCGAGTCAATGGATGAATTACCTTACCGGAATAGCCTTTGTTGTAGATGAAAGTCGCGGGCTTACAGGTGAAGGCCGCGAACATTTAGATTCAGACTGCGGGCGCACAGGTGAAGGCCGCGAACGTATAGATAAAAGCCACGAACGTGTTGTCGCCTTGACCGGAATGGACTCTGGCTATTTGTATTTTGGATAGTGCCTGCGCCTCCAATTTGCGTGTTGCTTTTTTTTGTACGTGAATTTTAGGTGATGGCGAAAATCTTTGGTCATCAAAGTATATCGTCTTAGCAGAATTCGCTGAATTTTATGTAGATTAGAGGTATGCAGAACTCATATCGTCGAATTTTTGTGCTGGGCTCCGGCTTCAGCAAGTCTTTTTTACCTTCGATGCCTACGCTCAAGGATTTGAATGCGCTAATTCCCGAGGGAATTCCGGCGGAGTTTCCGCATTTTCGCGAGTACTGCGAACGCTTTTTGAAGTTGTGCAATGGTGGGCGCGAGTATCTGGGCATTGAACAGCTGGCCACGTCCATACTCTCGGCGCAGATTTTCCCGAGTGAGCGAGAACGCCTTTACCATGCGAGTTTGCGCTTTGAGCTGCTCCGTTTTATTGCGAACAGCATTCGACGCGACGAGGCGTTGGAACCCGAGGCGGCTGCGGTGCTTGCGAGGTTTATTCGCGCATGCGTGAACTGTTCTAGTGAAGGCTGCTGCGACACCTTGCTTTTGAGTTTTAATTACGATACGCTTATTGAGCGGGCGGTTGCCGCGGATGCGGAACTTTCAAAGACGGTTTTTGTGGATTACGGCGTTCGCATTGACCCGGCGGATCGTTCGGCCTGTCGCGAGCGCGGCGAACGGACGGTGGACCTGCTGAAGTTGCACGGGTCACTCAACTGGTATCCAGTGAAAGGCGCCAATGATGAACTTGATTTGCGCAATATTTGCCAGGTGGAACCAACGGATCGCAGTTTCCCGATTTATTGCGAGGATACACCCGTATATATCCCGATGGCGCATGCGAAGGAAAGTTTTTTGCGCGGATGCTTGTTCAACTTGCTTTGGGCCAAGGCGGATTATTACCTCAAAAACGCCGAGGAAATTCACTTTTTGGGTTATGGTTTCCCGAAAACGGATATCAATAATTTGGAATTCTTGTTGCGTCACCGTGACCGCATTGCGAATGTGGTCGTATTCGAGAGCGAAGACCATCCCGATTTACAGCGTCTGCGCCGTTTGCTGGGCAAAAACGTCATTAGTCGCGATGCCAAGGACTACCTGAGTCGAGTTTTTTAGGCCTAGAATATTTTTTTAATTTTGGGTGACACTTTTTAAACCTTCAGGTGTTTAATAAGCGTGAATAGCCTAGAATTGACCAAAAAGGCAAAATTTGCCAAGATGTATGAAAAATACGCGCCGATGGTTTATCGGCGTTGTTTGGCGCTTTTGCGTGATGAATCGGAAGCGGGCGACATGATGCAGGATGTGTTCCTGCGAATTTATGATGCTGCTGACCGACTCAATTTGGAAAATCCGAGCAGTCTTTTGTGGAATACGGCGACAAGGCTCTGCCTAAACCGCATTCGCGACAAGGCGCGTCGGGGCCTAAATGCCAAGACGGATGATTTGCTTTTGCAAATTGCGACTGCCGAAGACGAACAGGATGATTTCGAGGCTAAAAGCTTGTTGGCGAGAATCTTTGCGCGTGAGCCTGAGTCGAGCCGCACCATTGCCGTACTCCATTTTGTAGACGGCATGACGCTCGAAGAAACGGCTGTTGCGGTGGGGCTCTCGGTCAGTGGGGTTCGCAAGCGTTTGAGGACTTTGCAGGCCAAAGTCAAAACTCTGGAGGTAAAATAATGATTCCCGATTGGAAATTAGAAAGGTACTTGACGGGCGATTTACCTGCGGCAGAAATGCAGGAAATCCGTCAACTCGAAAAGACTGATGAGTTTCTGGCGGCTCGTGTGCGTGCCATGCGCGAAAATGGCGATGCGGTTTTGCAAAAATTTCCGTTTGAATCTTTTGAAGCAAAGATTGAAAGTTGCTCGGGTCGTAATGATTCCCGTGCGACTCTTGGTTCGGCGTCTCATAGCTTTGCTCGCTTTACGTTGATGAAGGTTGCCGCTGCTGTGGTTATTGCGCTAGGCGTAATCGTTACGGTATTCGGAGGTTTTCGTGAAACGCAACTTGGTGCGAATCATGCCGAAAATCAAGATTTCGCTGCCGCACAAAATCAAACCGAAGTTGAACAACAGGCGCTGACTCAGCTTGCAATGGCCGATGTGGATTCGGATACGCGTATCAAGGGCATGGACATTCGCATAGAAGCTTGGAAAAAGATGGGCGATTCCGCCGTGCAGTTGAATAACCTTGCAGACGCTCGCGAAGGTGACGAAATTCAGTTGCGCTATTCTGTTCCTGAAAAGTGTTTTGGATTGCTTTTTAGTATGGATGGAAACGGCACCTTGACGATTCACATGGGCGATGGCGGCAAGGCGATTGCTTTGGAACCTGGAGAAATGACGACACTTCCGTTTGCCTATAAACTCGACAATGCGCCGAAATTCGAAAAGTTCTTTTTGCTCACGTCCCGTAGTGAATTTACAATTGACGCAAGCGATATTGATGCCACAATGAAAAACGATAAAATTCAAGTAGCGAGTCTTACGCTTCGCAAGGTTGGAGGGAATAAGTAATGAAAGGCTTATTTGTTTTAATTCTTTTTGTAGCGGTTTCCTCCGCATCTGCCTTGTCGTCTCAAACTTCTTTGGTAGCGCAGCCTCGGACGGATGTAAGAATTAATCGCTACGTAGTGGCCATTAGCGCTAACTACGGTGGCGCGGGGCGTCCGATGCTTCGCTATGCCGAAAGTGATGCAAATGCTTTTGCTACGGTGCTCAAGGAAATGGGCGGAGTATCGAAGCAAAATGTGATTCAGATAAAGGAACCATCTATTTCAACTTTGCTGCAGAATATGGACAATCTTGACAAGAAAATTGCCGAGAATAAGTCTGCTGGCCGTAACGAAGTGCTGGTTTACTATAGCGGTCATGCCGATGACAAGGGCCTCCGTTTGGGCAATGAAACTTATGCTTGGAAGGATTTGCGTAGCCGTATTGACCGCTTACAGGCCGATGTGAAAATTGCCGTCATTGATGCTTGTGGTTCGGGGGCAATTACCCGCGCTAAGGGCGGTGTCGCTGTCCCTGCCTTTATGGTGGATAAGAGTAGCGATATGAAGGGCTACGCATTTATCACGAGCAGTACTCAAGATGAATCTAGCCAGGAAAGTGATAAGCTGAAGGGTTCCTTCTTCACGCATTCGCTGGTGAGTGGTTTGCGTGGTGCTGGGGATTTGAGCGGTGACGGCAAGGTGACGCTTTCGGAAGCGTACCAGTTCGCATTCAACGAAACTTTGCAAAAGACCGAAACGACAATGGGCGGTGCCCAACATCCAAGTCGTGACATGAATTTGGTGGGCACGGGTGATGTGGTGATGACTGATTTGCATAGCACTAACGCAAGTCTTGTGTTTAATGAAAAATTGGAAGGCCGTATTTTTGTGCGCGAAAATAACGCTCTTGTGGCGGAACTTTACAAGTCTGCTGGACGCCCCATGGAACTTGGCTTGTCCGAAGGTAACTATCAGGTACAAGTGAATCGTGAGAAGTTGGGCAATGTACTTTCGATGAATGTGAAGCTTGCTAAAGGAAATCACAAAACTCTCCAAGAATCCGATTTTAAAGTAGTTGCTCTTGATAATACCGTTTCTCGTGGTGGCTGCGATTCGTGTACTGTTGAATCTTCCTTGGATTCGTTAGACCACAATGGTAATAGTCGCGTGACATTTAATTTTGTAGATGCTGACGACAATCCGCGCAAGGGTGTGCAAGTGGGCCTTTTTGTAACTGATGCTCGAAAGAATTTTATAGGATCGCAGGTGAGTTTATTTGCGAATGTGACGAGAAAAAATTCAACGGGTTTGCAGGTTACTACTGGCGTGAACGTTGCAAACAACATGAATGGTGTTCAACTTAGCGCCACGGGAAATGTGGCTAAAAAGATAGAAGGCGCCCAGCTCTCTTCTGGCATTAACGTTGCTAGGCGTATAGATGGCGCTCAAGTGAGTTCTGGTATCAATATTGCAGAATATGCTCCGGTTCAGGTGGGCGTATTGAATATTGGCGATACCGCGGATGTTCAAGTGGGTATAATGAATGTTGCCGATAGCAATGATGTTGCCGTGAGTTTGCTCAATATTAATGATCAATCAAATATCCAAGTGGGCCTTTGGAATATTGCCGATACGGTACATAAAACTCAAGTTGGTCTTTTGAATGTTTGTGCCCACTGCGATGGTCCTGTTATTGGTCTTTTGAATTTTGTGGGTAATGGAGTGTGGTCTCTTTCGGGGAATATTGACGAAATGGGGAATACATCGTTGAACATTAAGGTAGGTACCGCCTATTTGTACACGGCAATTGAAATGGGTAGAGTGCTTAAACAAGATAAGTTGTTTGAATACGAGGATTTGTACTTGGATGGTTTAGGTTTTGGTACCCAGTTTGGTAAATATGGAAGTCATTGGGGTGCAGAATATATGTTTATCCGCCAGGACGAACATATCCATGCCCGCTTCGGTCCGGGTTATGCGGGACCCTTTATTGAACAGCACCGTTTGCGCCTGTATAGAACTGCGAAGATAATTACGGGCTTGGGCATTACCGCGGGGCTTTCTATGAACGTTCTCGCCCATGCCGATTTTTCAGAGAAGTGCTCTGTGCCTAAGTTCATGCAGAAGCCCAGAGGCGAATGGCATGCTGATTTGAAAAAAGGCCACGAAACAGAATTTCGCGTATGGCCCGGCTTCTTTGCTGGCCTGACGGTTGGTAGATTTTAGCCGATGAATGGTCTAGTACCTGCCTCCTATATTTTACTAAATTAAGCACCACAAGAAAGAGATTCAGATTGCGCCATTATAAAGTATTAGTTTTCGTTTGGATTATTATGCTCACAGTTTGTGCTGTGGCTCGCGAAAACATACTTTTTAATGGTGTTGTACAAGACGCCAGCTTCTCTGAGGGCGAAAAACTTTATGTTGAAATTCTGGAAACGGGCGAAGCCGTTGAGACGACGGTAGGGACTCCTTTTCAGGCAACACTTCCTTCGGATACTTTGTGGAACGTTTGTGTGACGAACTCCGATACGTCGGGCGCGGCCAAGGAAAAATGCTATGAAGTTCTTTACTTGGGGGCGGATAGTACGTTTAGTATGACGCTCGGCGGAGAGGATTCTCTCACGACGAAGTTTGAAGACGGAAGTATTGTCGTTTCGAACGAACCCCAAAATGTTGCAACGCCCGTAGTGAAGCCGAAGGACTCTGCAAGTGGCGATGCTCCTCTAGATAGTGTTGCCAAGGATTCCGCGCAGGTTGCTGCCGATTCCGCGCAGGTTGCTGCCGATTCCGCGCAGGATGAAAACGTAGAAGACCTTCTTGCCGCGGGTGCTTCAAATGCCAAAGTGACCGAAATGAAGAAAGTCGTGGTGCAGCTTCGTCGTAGGCCCAAACGCAAACCGGGTGAATCCGTGGTGAGTGCCAAAAGCATCAAGCGCATGCCTGGCCTTGCCGAAGCCGACGTGATTCGTAGTATCCAGGCGCTTCCGGGTGTTGTCGCAAGTTCCGACTTCAGTACAAAAATCTATGTGCGTGGCGGAGCCGCTGACCAGAACCTATTCCTCTACGACAATGCGGTCGTCTATTCCCCGACGCATTTTTTTGGGCTTTTCAGCACGTTCCTTGTGGAAGGAATTGACGATGTGCAGTTTTACAAGAGCGGGTTCCCGGCGCAGTATGGTAATCGCCTGAGTTCCGTCTTGAAAATGGATGGCCGCGCTGGCGGGCAGGACACGGTCGAAGAATGGTTCAGCAAGTCTAGCGTAAAAATCAGCACGTTTGCGGCTCAGGCACACACGGAAGGACACAAGGGCGATGCCCGCTGGGTCGTGGCCGGGCGTACGACTTACATCGGTTACGTACTCGACCTCCTGAATGCCCTGGACGTACTTGACTTGAATCTGGATTACGAATTTACCGATCTTCAGGGAACGTTCATGTACGATTTCACCGAAGATACCAAGATGAAATTCAGTTTCTATGTGGGTAAGGATGTTCTTGCTTTCGACCCGCTTTACATGGACTGGGGAAACATTGCGATTCCCATTAACATTATGCATCGCATTAATGGCGACTGGGATTACAACGCAACGCTTGCCTATAGCCGTTTTTATATGACGATGGAACTGACGGACTTGATTCACATCGGCATGGACCTGTACACGTTTGCCGGAAAGCAGTGGGTGAACTATCGCGGGATTTCGAATCACACTCTTACGGCGGGTTACGAACTGGAATACGATTATGACAAGTTCTGGGAATACATCGCCTCGATGAAGGCTTTGGATATTCAAAAACCTTTCCATCATGTGGGCTATTTGCAAGATGCCTGGAAACTCAATCCAGATTTACTTTTGCAGTATGGCGTTCGTTTAAACTATCAGACGGCGGCGGAACATTTTGGCGTAGAACCTCGCACATCGCTCACGATAAATCTCGACGAAACGAAGACCTTGGAATTTTACGGTGGCTACTATTTGCAGTATCTGAATTCCATCATGTTCAGTGATCAGGAATCCCTGAACGAGTTTTACTACCCGGCGACGACCACGAATAATGGGACACAATTGAAGCCTTCCTCGTCATGGCTCTTGGCTGCGGAATACAAGCAGGCGGGTATTTTCGACGATTACGATGCGACTGTCGGCGTGTATTACAAGACGCAGAAAGGCTTGAATACGTTCGTGATGGACCAGGACAGTAGCGAGGAAACTTCGTCCGATGATTTCATGATGGCTGATTACTTCGGCACTGCGGATGGATATTCTTTTGGCTATGAACTTTCGCTTCGTAAAGATCGTGGATGGTGGTTTGGCGGTATCAACTGGAGCCAGAGTATCAGTGTCATGCGTGCAAACGACGGAACGAAAGCGTTCTTCCCGAGTTGGCACCAACCATACGCGCTCAAGATGGATCTCGGCTTTAATTGGAAGGGCCCGGAAGAGTCGCTGTCGCAGCACAAGAAAATCAAGGACAAGTTCTTCCGTTCTTCCGTTGTACTTAAGTGGTCTGCGGGCATGCCGATTACGGATTATGCGGGCTATTTCTATGCGAACGTGATTGACGAACACGATTACGAAAAAGACATTGTCGTCTTGCCGGGAAGTCGCAATGCGGGAAGGCAGACGGACTACTTTAGAATTGACGTGAAGGTCATTGATATTGGTCGCGAAAACAAGTGGAATTTTAGCTGGACAATCATCAACTTGACTGACCACGAGAACATGTTCTATACTTTCTACGATACGAATGAGAATCCTCCGAAAAAGAAATCTGTAAGTCAGTTCCCCTTTTTACCTGTGATGATAAACTATG